>JAISVZ010000106.1 GCA_031271295.1 Clostridiales bacterium
TTTCAACTCATACTCGCTCAACAGTTGTTATGAAAGATAATGACGGTAATATTTATCATAAACGCGTATCCGGAAAACCCGAGGATATCCACTCGGATATCTATAACAAGCTTGACATAATGGATGTTACTAAACCTATTGTTTCATCTTTTAAATAGAAAGTAGTGACCTAACGGTTTTATGAACCTTGGTTTTACAGGGGGTTTGCCTGATTTACTCGAAAGTCGGGTTAACATTTTTCTCAAACTCATTTGAAATTTGACTTAACGCGAGACTCAGGGAAGTATGAAGTTTATCGTTAGCCTTATCGCTTTTCCCCCCGTGAGTACGAATTGCCGATATAATTTTCTCTTGCTGCACTCCTTTATCTATTTCGAGCAAGCTTCTTTCCAAAAGTAAAAACATATATATTTCAAAACTTTCATCACCAGTCTTTTTGCTTACCCTATAAGCCGCTTCAAATCCACAGAGTTTTTCCGAATTGTCAACATTTAAATCACCAATTTCACAATAAAATTCAGCGGCTTTGGTGTAATTGCCTTTTTTTTCTTCGAGCAAAGCTTTACACCTCAAAATTTCAAGGCAGTTGTCATTTAAATCCGCTCTCTCGTAGTTGTTAATCGCTTCTTCGTACTTTTCCGCTTTCTCATACTTACACGCGGCCTCCCTCCAATCTTCAGGATTGGCCGCACTGATATCAAGTAAGATTTCCTTATCAAAATGATCTTTCTCTACATAGTCAAAAAAATCTATGATTGGGCGTAGCTCAAGGTCTCTATAAGTTTCTTCATATATGCATACATACATAATTGCTCGCATTATCGCCACATATAATAGGTTAAAATATAAACGATAATGTGCCATTTTTTTAACGGTTTGCGTCATGATTTCCCGCCATTCATCCGCATATGCGCTGATGATGTTAAAACATATTACAAAGCCTAATTCCAGCCCTTTCATTTCTTCTACCGTGAATACATTTACCTGTTTTCCGTCAAGAATAAATTCAGACTTAAACTTTTCCCTTTCAGCTTCGTTAGGGACAATAACACCATGATCCGGCACCATGTGTAAACTTTCCACAATGCTTTTCAAATACGAAGTATCGTTTTTGAGCGTGAAAGCTTTGCCACCGTTACGCATGGCATCGGGCATCACCTCTGTTGCACCGTCTAACCGCCCTATCTTTTCACGCCGGATGTTTGAAAGTTTATATGCGACTTTCAGAACTTCCGAATAACTTCGGTGGCTCTCAGGTAACGATGACACATTGGCTTCTATGCCATGCATATAAAAAAGTTGTCTTAATTGCTGAGGGCTGAAATAGGTTGGATGGATTGTTTGATGAACGTCACCTGCAAAAATCATTTTATAAATGGATTTTTCTTCAGCATTTTTCGCTATTTGGTATTTTTCAGGTTTTATCAGCGTAAAGAGCATAAATGTTTGTAACTGAGTGAAGTCTTGAGCCTCGTCAACAACAATCAAAGAGTACTTTTCCCTTATACCGTTGGCTAAAACTTTTTTTGCTAAATCGTTATCATCTAATCTGCCGTTCTCATTTAACCATTTTTTGTATTTCTTATACAACTCATAGATTTTTTTCTTTTCAGGCTGCTCATAACGCGACGACATAGTATCAAGATTTTCGCAATCTAAATTTTCATATTCCTCAAAAGTAATTTCATCGTTCCAATTGCTTGCGTTTTCAAAATATTCTCGGACTTCCTGTAAGTACTTCTCATAACTGAAGTTGAAACTGTCATCGTGTTTTACAATTTTGCACCAATCGTTGACATTCATGCCGTATGGCAGAGATATGTATGCTTCCTGCTTGCCTTTTCCTCGTTCCCACTTAGCTTTATCTATTCCATCTACGAACTTAACGAAGCCCGTATCAAACTGATAATGTTTTTCAAATAGATTTCGCCGCCACACATTACCCATATAGCCTTTTATTACACCGCGAATTTCTGTCCAAAGTTCAAGAGCAGTCAAGTTTGATTTTACGTTTGGTATAAAAAAATCGCGATTAAACTCATCAAAAGTAATTGCATCTATATCACCCTCAGTTGGCTTTAATAAGGTTTTGCAAAGCTCGCTTAGTGTGCAAAACTCTGTTTTCCCTCCGTTACTTTCACCTTCATTTAATCTATTTTCTTTTACCAGTCGTTCTGAAATTGCAACATAGACGGCTTTTTCCTCTTCGCCGGCTCTTTCCATTTCCATTTGCATTTTGCGCACGGCGATTGTTGTTTTCCCGCTACCGGCTCCCGCAAAAACAAGCAAAGGAAAGTCGCTATTTAGACATTTATTCTGCACTTTACTAAGATAAGGCTTGTATGAAACACTTTCTTTTGTTTCGCCATATTTCATAACAGGGCGAACCCAGTTAACACGTCGTTTTGCTACATGGCCTTGCTTGTTGTGCTCGGTTGCGTAAAGGAAAACAACTTTATCTAAGTCGTCCTCTCTAATATACAGGTTATTCAAGTTATCCAGTTTACTCAAGTGTACTAATTCGCTTGCGTATGTATATGCTATACGGTAATCATCAGAAAATCTGAATTTGAAGATTAACATATTAGGTACCCCACGAAGTTTTTTAGAATTTTGAGAGTGAAAGATTTCTCGTAATTCATCTAATGTCATCTTCGCCCACTTAGACATTTTTTCCTCGATTAAAATCTTTTTTTCTCGCGGAACTCCTTTCCAAAAATCCTCCATTATAAGCAAGTTACTCTCATGCAAGAAACTCATTTGAATCGTCCCCAAAATTTGTGTTGAATATCTGTTCATAATGCACTAAACAATAAACAGATATTAAAATTAATACAGTTATTGTATTATTCTTGATGTAAAATGTAAAGAAAAATAGTAAAATGGCAGTAGCAAATTTGTTTTTCATAAAAAATTTGATATGAAAGGGCATCTTATCTCTCCCTGCCATTTATTACTGCCGCGCCTGCACTTTATCCTCGTAACGTTGGACGTTCCTTACTATGCGGTGAATTCTCTTCGCTTTGGTCGCGTCGTCCTTGATTTTACTCCGCAAGATATTTTAAATACAACCTAAAAAGGTAACTCCTCATCTGTCAAACCATCAAAATCTATACCGTCTAACGGATTGGGAAAGCTTGGCGGTCCGATATTTAACGAATATATCGCATCCAATAATTGTTCAAGTTGATTTTCATCCAATTTCATAACCTGCGTTTGTACCTGTTCTGCCGGTCGTGTTCTTTCTTTTGATATATGCTGTGAGTTGTTTAGCAACATTTTTGTTTCAATAAACGCGGCTAACATTTGTATTTGAACATTAACCTGTCGTTGAGCCTTATCTAATAAACTATGTAATGTATGCATCTCTTCTTCTTTACCGTCAATCGAAGTTGCCAATAACCAGTGTTTTATTTCCTCTATCGGAGCGTTTAACTGTGCAACAATCACCGACAAATATTCGTCAATATTTTTCTCTGTATAATATCCCATATTCTCGCTCTCCATTCTGTATATATTTTATTAACGATGTATCCTCTTACCCTCGCTTAGATAACCCAACGGCAAACGCAAAAAAAAGCAAAACGCTTTCGCCTTCTTCTTTACCTCTAACAATTTGCTTCATCACCTTACCAACAGGATTCAAATTATTACCTTCATCTTTATAGAGGTATGGACCATTTTCATTTTCCTGCCATTTAAAATCAGTTAAATGATTTCGCAGCAAAACCTCGCCAATATACATCCCGAATGCCAAAGAATACAGTTTTACTTTTTCTTTAACGTTTAATTCGCTTTTTTCAGGATGTAGGTAAATTTCATGAAGTTCGTCAATTATTTCGTCCGCGGCTTCAATGCTTTTATCGCTAAAATCAAGAGTTTTATTAAAATCCGCATCCCCAAATTTTACAACAAGATCCGTACAGGTTTTTATTAATTCATTAAGTTCCAAGCGCTTCGCCCTCCTTCAAAAGTATGATGTGCCAACAACATGATACATATGTTAAATTGACCAATTATACTATTCAAATCATTGCATTATTCTCCGCACACTTTCCTCACTTTACCACCCGCCCCGCAAATTTGCAAGCACAAATATTTTCGGTTATACTACGAAAAAAAATACAGCCAACGCGGTATCCCGAACCTTAAAATCCACACCAAACCCTACGGAATATCCGGCGCAAAAAAAGGAATGATTAACTTGAAACTTTGGGGCGGACGCTTTACAAAATCAACGGATTCTTTAACCGACCATTTTCATTCGTCAATTTCGTTCGATAAACGAATGTATAAACAGGATATAAAAGGCAGTATTGCCCACGCGAGAATGCTTGCGAAGCAGGGCATCATTTCCGATGAGGACGCGGAAAAAATTGCGGATACTCTCGAAGAAATATTAACCGATATCGAAAAAGGAATAGTTACCTTTGACGAACAAGCGGAAGATATCCACATGAATATAGAAAAAATATTAACCGCGCGTATTGGCGAGGCGGGCAAACGCCTGCACACCGGAAGAAGCCGGAACGACCAGGTTGCGCTTGATATACGCATGTACGTTAAAGAGGAAATTACCCAAATTAAGCAAAATATATTTGAGCTTATAGCCGCAATAAATTCCATAGCCAAAGAGCATGTTAATACCATCATGCCCGGTTACACGCATTTGCAAAGAGCGCAGCCGGTAAGCCTTGCCCACCACATTTTGGCGTATGCCGAAATGCTTAAACGCGATATCAGCCGCCTTAACGATACTTACCGCCGAACGGACGTTATGCCGCTCGGCTCCGGTGCGCTTGCCACAACAACCTACCCGCTTGACCGCAAGTATACCGCCAAACTTCTCGGCTTCTCCCAAATAACCTTAAACAGCATGGACGGCGTATCCGACAGGGATTTTCTGCTGGATTTATTAAGCGCGCTTTCAATATTAATGATGCATTTAAGCCGTTTCTGCGAAGAAATAATTTTGTGGGCGTCTTTTGAATTTAAGTATATAGAACTCGACGACGCGTATTCCACAGGTTCCAGCATTATGCCGCAGAAGAAAAACCCCGATATGGCGGAGCTTATTCGCGGAAAAACCGGTAGGGTTTACGGAAACTTAATGGGGCTTTTAACGGTTATGAAGGGCTTGCCGCTTGCCTATAATAAGGACATGCAAGAGGATAAGGAGAGCGTTTTCGACACGATAGATACCGTTGAAATGGTTTTGCCCGTGTTTACAAATATGCTCAAAACCGCGCAATTTAACAAGGAAAATATGTACAAGGCGGCGGGCGGCGGCTTTACCAACGCAACAGACGCGGCGGATTGGCTTGTAAAAAACGGCGTCGCCTTCCGTGACGCGCACGAAATTATAGGCAAGCTCGTTATATACTGCATAAATCAAAATATATCCTTGGAAGAACTTTCGCTTGAAGAGTTTAACGAAATCTCCCCGGTTTTTAACAGCACAGTTTACGACGCGCTAAACCTGCAAAACTGCGTAAACGCCCGCACCGTACCGGGCGGCCCGTCCGAAAGTTATATACGAAAACTTATTGAAATAAACGAAAATTATTTGAAAGAACAAAATTATTCTGCGGGAGAATATTCGGACGGACAAAATTATTCTGCGGGAGATTATTCGGACGGACAAAATTATCCTATGGGAAATTCTACAAAGGAACAAAATTTATGAGCGGAACCTTATATATCTGCGCAACACCAATAGGTAATTTGGAAGATATAAGCCTGCGTGTGCTAAAAACCCTTAAAGAAGCCGATATCATAGCCGCGGAGGATACGCGGCACACGTTAAAGCTGCTTAATCGGTTTGAAATTAAAAACGAACTTACAAGCTACCACGAGCACAACAAGCACATAAAGGGCGCGAAACTTACAGAGCTTTTAAAACAGGGGAAGAATATCGCGCTGGTAACGGACGCGGGAATGCCCGGCATATCGGACCCCGGATGCGATATAATAAGCTTGTGCCGCGCCGAAAATATACCCGTAACCGTAATACCCGGCGCAACGGCTTTTACATCGGCGCTTGTTTTATCGGGTATGGATACGTCCTGTTTCGCGTTTTTCGGGTTTTTGCCAACCGCCAACCAAAAAAAAATAAAAACCGCCGAAAAAATAAAAAATTTCCCCGGAACGGCAATTTTGTACGAAGCTCCGCACCATTTGGCGGCGACACTTAAATTTTTAGCCGAAACAATAGGAAACAGAAAAGCCGCGATAGTGCGGGAAATTACAAAAATACACGAAGAGGTTAAGTTTTTTAATCTATCGGATGCGGCGGCGTATTACGGGGAAAATGCCGCCAAGGGTGAATTTGTTATTGTAATTGAGGCAGGAAACGCAGCCGAAATACCGCCGCAAGGCACGGAAAACGAAAGCAAGTTATCCGAATTATCCGTAACCGAACATGTGGCGTTTTATGAAAACAAGGGAAATACCAAAAAAGACGCGATGAAACTTGCCGCAAAAGATAGGGGCGTATCCAAAAGTGAAATCTACGGCGAAATACTCAAAGAAAGAAATACCTAACCGTGAAGCGGAGTATATTTGCACGTTTATTTCCGGCTTTTCGGATATTGTTTCAAAGCAAATTAAGCAGAAATTAAAGGGCGTAAAAATTATTCGGCTTTTCGACGGGCTTATTCACTTTTTATACGCGGGCAGCCCTTTTGATATTTCGCGGCTTGTTTTTCTTAACAACACTTTTTTTGTTATTTCAAAATTTACGAGCAAAAATTTAACTTTTAAAAGCATGGCGCTTCAAGTATCAAAAATAAATTTTAGAATTATGGATACAAAAGCCGAAAGCTTCCGCGTGCGTTTTTCGAAGGAAAACAAATTCGAAAAAGTACCGGAGAGGGTGTCGGATATTGCCGAATATTCGGTTAAGAAAAACAGCTCCCTTAAAATTGACAGGATAAACCCAAGCACTGAATTTTGGTTTATAATAAGGCGTGAGGGAATCGGTTTTTTTGCCCAGCTTCTTAAAAAACGCGGCGCAACCGAAAAAAGCTTGCGCAAGGGGGAACTTCGCCCGGAACTTGCCCATCTTTTATGCGGCGCGGCGGAAATAAAGCCGCATTACACGGTATTAGACCCTTTTGCAGGTTACGGTTCCATACCGAATCAAATTTTGCAAAATTTTAAATTTAAAAAAATGTACATTAACGATATTGATAAAAACCTTGCGGATAAATTACGAAAATCCCCTCTTGGCGAAAACGCGCTTACCGAAATTACAAATGTAAACGCCGATAATATGGCTCATATTCCAAGTAACAGTGTGGATATAATTATTACCGACCCTCCGTGGGGAATTTTTGAAAACATTGCGGACATATCAAAGTTTTATGCAGGTTTTCTGAAAGAATTTAAGCGCGTATTAAAAAACGGAGCAACCGCTATTCTGCTTACGGGAAGCCCTTTGGAGGCGCTTGACGCCGCCAAAACAGCCGCCTTAACAACTATAAACCGCCGCGATATTCTTGTTAACGGCAAAAAAGCAAGCGTAATTGTTCTGAAAAAACAAAAGGAAGTGTTATAAATGTTAAACCTTATCGCAACATCCACCTTTGGGCTTGAAGCTACCGTTAAGCGCGAAATAACCGCGCTGGGCTGCAAAATCACCTCCGTTTCCGACGGGCGTATAGATTTTACCGGAGATACCGCCTCTATTGTAAACGCAAACATATCCCTTGGCGCGTCCGACAGGGTTCTGCTTGTAATTGGCGAATTTGACGCCGCAACCTTCGACGAACTTTTTGAAAAAACCAAAGCGCTTAACTGGCAGGACTGGATAACAAAGGACGGCAAGTTTACCGTAACCGGAAAATCCGTCAAATCCAAGCTTTTTTCCGTTCCGGACTGCCAGGCGATAGTAAAAAAGGCGGTGGTTGAAAAGCTAAAGCAATTCCACAGCGTTGAATGGTTCGATGAAACAGGGCCGGAATACAAAATTCAGGTGGCACTTTTAAAGGATAAGGCAACCCTGACAATAGATACAACAGGCCCGTCGCTGCACAAACGCGGTTACAGAAAGCTGACGCATAAAGCGCCGATAAAGGAAACTTTGGCGTACGCGATGATAGAATTAAGCTACTGGAAAAAGGACAGAATTTTGCTGGATCCGTTTTGCGGTTCGGGTACGATTGCGATAGAAGCGGCGCTTAAAGCAAGAAATACCGCGCCGGGTTTGTTTCGCTCCTTTGTGTGCGAAAATTGGCCGCAAATACCCAAATTGGAATGGATAAAAATTAGAAAGGAAAAATATGAACAGATAAATACGGCTGTTATTCCCGAAATTTACGCAAGCGATATTGACGGCGAAGCGATCGAAATTGCCAAACACTGCGCCGAACAGGCCAATGTTGGGGATTTTATTAAGTTTGAGCAAAAAGATGTTAAGAATGTTAAACTGCCCGGCGAATACGGCGTTGTTATTACCAACCCGCCTTACGGCGAACGGCTTTTGGATGAAAATGAGGTAAACGGGCTGTATAAAACCCTCGGTGCGCTGCTTAAAGGCGAGGATACATGGTCATGCTACGTAATAACATCGTGCGAGGAGTTTGAAATAATTTACGGCAAAAGAGCCGACGCAAAGCGAAAACTTTTTAACGGCAACGTAAAGGCGGACTATTACCAGTATTACGGCAAACGCCCGCCAAGATAGCCGGGTTTTGGGTTAATTCCAATCCCCCTTCTCCGTTTTTAACATCCGCTTTAACCTTCCGTACTCAATTTTCGCCCCGTGCCGCTTATCCATCGGCAGTTTTTTTACCGTTAAAACCTCCGTAACCCCCTGAGTTTTCAGTGCTTCAAGAATTTCGTCACTTTGCGCCGCGCCCTTTTCAATTACCGCGGTTCGTTTGCCGCCAAGCGATAAAACCGCGCCGCGTATGCCAAAGCGCGAATCCAAAATACATTCGGCGCAAAAAGGGTACAGCGTGCCGTTTTCATCGGTTATGGCGTTACTTACCCTGCCCAAAAGCCAAAGCCTGCCGCTTTTATCTATATAACCCGCGTCGCCCGTTCTGTGCCATATTTTATTGCCCTCGCGGATTTTATTTTCGCCGTCGCCAATCCCGTTTAAATATCCCTTTAGCACCGTTTCGCCGCTAACCAAAATTTCGCTGTTTTTTCCTATTTTGCATTCAATTTCAGGCGCTATATTTCCAACCAAAAGCCCTGCGCCGTCCGCTATTTTTTCGCGGTCAATAAAACTTATATCCGCCCAGCGGATACCCGAAATTGGTTCCGCTTCCGTTGAACCGTACACAATATATAAATCCGCTTCGTTACGTATTTTATAAAGCAAACTTGGGTAAACCGGTCCGCCTCCGAAATACGCCTTTTTTATACTTCGAAGCCCCCCGTGTTTTAGCAGGTTTCCCGCCAAAGCGGGCGAACATATCATTCTTGTTACACCCTCTTTTATCATTTGCCGCGCAAGTTTTTTCGGGTTTAATTTCCGCTCCGGCAAAAGTGTTGTCATGTTCGAAGCTAAATTTGCCAGAGTAAAAACCGGAAGAATTCCCAAATCAATATGGTTTTCGTCAAAATCCATATGCCTTTTTAGCACGTTGTACTGGTTAATTAAAAAACCGTGAGTGCGCACCGCAATTTTCGGTATTCCAGTAGTGCCGCTTGTAAAGGTATAAATTGCCGGGTAACTTTCTTCAAGCTCCGCCGCTTCAAAAAATTCACCAAGTTTTTCAGCTTCCGCCATTTTTATTTTTCGCATCTTGGAAAAAGCGCCGCGCAAAAACTTTGTTCCGCTGTCGCACACTATTATGTCCGGCTTTAAACGGCTTATACTGCTGTTAACAAACTTCGCGCCGCGCGAAAAATCTATAAAAACAGGTATTGCGCCAATTGACCACGCGCCTATCATAGCCTTGTAAAGCTCTATAGAAAGCGGAACGAAAATAAGCGCTATATTTCCTTTTCTAACTCCCTCGCTGTGCAAATAGCCTCCAAAGCGCGCGCCCATTTCTATAAGCTCTGTGTATGAAACACGTTTGTTACCTTGTATAAGCGCGGTTTTTTCGCCATTTTTAAGAAGCTTTAATATGTTCAAAAGTTATACCTCCAATTCGTAGAGCGTGTATTCCCTTATTATTTCGCCGCCGTATTTTGATACTATTTTATGGGAACTGTTTCCCTGCGCAATAAGCGCTCCTATTGCGGTTGTTATTCCCTTATTTTTTGCGGCAGTTAAAACATGGCCAATGAGCATTGTACCTATTCCGTTTTGCCTGTACTTTGGCAAAACCGCAATAGATTTTAAAATTAGCCTGCCATGCGAAACGAAAGAAAACATAAACCCTGCGGCAACGCCTTCCGCTTCCGCCACGCAAACCAAATTAAAATCCGCAAATGAAAGAGCGGGCATGTAAAGCTTTTCAAATTCCTCATACGATATTTGCGCGTAGAGAAAATTTTCGTCAAACCCGCACCGGGAAATGTCGTAAATAAGCTTTAAATCCCCTTCACAGAAATTTCGGATAGTTATTGCGCTGTCTTTTTCGGGCATTATAACGTTATTTATTTCAAACTTTTCGCTAAAGTACTTCTTTAATGGGCGAAAACCGCATTTTTCATAAACACTATTGTACCATAAAGGGTTTTGCGGCTCTAACGGAAAAGGCAGTTCGCCGTTTGTAAAGCTTACAAGGCGGTACTTGTGCCAAGTATCGCCGTCTATGGGAGCAATTATTTTTTTATGCCCCGCGTTTTTAAGGGTATTTACATATTCTCTAAGTTTAATCTCGCCCTCTTCGGCGTTTTCCATTTCGAAGCATCCTATGTAACCCTGCTGAAAGTATATCAAAATAAATCCTCCTTAACTGCGATGAAAGGCGTTTTCTGCATCCGTTACCGCAAACGCGGCAAACACGCCGTCAGCGTAAAAAACAAAGTAATCAAACCTACCAAAATTTCGTTTGCCCTAACCGTTTCTGCGCTCATTTTTGTGTAATCAAACCTTTTACGCAAGGATATTGCAAAAGGCAGGGATACAAGTAAAAAGGCAATATAAAGCACAATAATTTTAAAATCCGCACGCGCTATTAAAAAAGTAGGCAAAGCGATAAAAACAAACGCCTTTGAAATACCGCATATCGCCGCGATAAACGCTTTGGCGGTAACATAATTTATAAAACGGTGATATGTGCTTACCATTAAAGAACACGCGAAGGAAAGTGAAAACGAAATATACAGCAGTTCCCTGTATGGCGGCAGAAAAACCGAAATATACAGGCATATTACCCCAACAAGGGTGTTGCATTCAATAACCCTGTGCGGTACGGGAAATTGCTTTTCGCGGCTGTTCATAAACGGCAAAATCCCAACAGTTATAAGTGTAAGCGCCGGAGGTATAACCCATAAAATACCGCCCTGTATCATTACTATATATGCCACAAGCAGTGCGTAAGCCGCCGCTAAGCGCGTAAATTTCGCAATTTTGCCAATTACAATTATTACAGCTAAAAAAATGAGCATTACAGAAAAATTGTTAACCAAAAATTCAAGAGGTTTGCCGCAATTATAACGCAAAAAAGAGTACGTTAAAAGCGGCAGCAACAAATTGTCGCCGCCGTTTTCGGATACCGCCTCCACCATTGCCGCCAAAAAGCCTATTAAAAAGCTAATTACCAAAACTTCCGCCCTGCCGATTTGTGTCATAAGTTGAAGCGGAATAAGCGCACAAATAAACGCAACATTGAAAAACACCAAACTGCCCTCGCCGCTTTTACGGCTCTCGTGTTCGCCGGATAAAGAGTGCCGCCCGTAGCTAACCCCAACAAGCGCGGCGGCGCTGTCCGCGAAGGTAAGTACGGCTATGGAAATTAAATATTCGAATGGCTCTTTAAATAAAATAAAAACGGACATGATGGACATTACGAAAAAAATTTCGCCGTAGGATTTACGCCCAATTCCCAAAAGCGGCGAACCCGCGCCCGTTTTCCTTCCGGTTTTAGAGCGCAAAAAAAGCAAAAAAGCCATAGCTAAAACGCCTAAAATTACAACGGAGATTTTACTTTTAAAAATATAAGGAAACGCAAGCGCCGCGCACCCCATTGTTATATGAATAATTTTACGCGAAACCTCGGCGGCTAAGTTTTTTCCGTAAAGTTTGGTTATTGCAATTGCGCAACCCAAAATTAACAGCACACCCGCAATATACACTACATCAAGCATCGTATCACCTAATTTTATCAAGATAAAATTTGCTGTAGAAAAAAGCCTTATCCGAAAGCAAATATTCTCTGTTTTTTTCTTCCGATGTATAAACTGAGTATTTTTCTTTTAAATTATCGCTTATTTTTCGCGGCGCAAGCATGTTCCAGTAGGCGAAACGCGCACCCGGCGCGGCCTTTTCAAGCAAAACCGAATAGGTTTTTTCCGCACCTTCTTCTGTCATATACTCAAAAATATCGCTTAAATTAAAGGCGTTAATTTTGCCGTTAAAGCCGGCTGCGAATTCTTCGGCGGAGGTTTTTATAAATTCAATTTTATCAATGTTCTTTTTAATTTTTTGGTAGTTTTCCTTCCTTAGCGAATACGGGAAAACATCTTGGTAAGAACCGTTTACAATGAAATGTAAATACGGGTTTTGGCTTGTATCCATTTCGCAAAGCGCGTGTTTTGTACGCAGTAAAATATTATCGGCAACCTTTCCTTCAACAAATTTGAAAAACTCCTTATCGCGCCCCAAACTCCCCATAACAAACCGCGAAAAAAACAGTTTGAACATAAACCGCCAGCGCCTGTTATCCCATGTTTTGCTGTAAAACTCTTCGCGTTCGGCGTCTGTTTTAGGCGCAAGAAGCTCCGCGATTTCCTTTTTCGTATGTACAAGCGGCAGCACTATTTTCCGAAACAACGCGAAATACCGCTCAAACTTACCCTTTGTCATAAAACCGTCCGCAATTAGGTTTATATTGGCCTTCCAAAAGCTGCGCACCTCGTTAGATAACGGCAAACGAAAAAAAATAATCAGCCTTTGTTCCGCGTATTTTTCTTTTGGAATTTTTAAAATTTTCGCAACTCCCTTTTTCGTTTCGTAATGGATGCCCGGTTCGGATAGGCCGCCAAAAATCAAATGTTCATTATATGTAAGGTATTTATACATAGCCTTTCTAAGCTCGCAGCAGGCAATTTGCGCAAAGCTTAAATCCGCGGCGTATACCTTTTCGGGGTCATTCGCAAGCAAAGCAAAAGCGTTATCGCCCGCCGACGCTATTGAAAAAACAGTTTCGCCCCGCACATCGCCAAGCGCGCTAAGAAGTAAATCCGCGTCTTCCCAAACCTGCGCATATCGTATTATATTGAAATTTGCCCTGCTTTCAATTTCACTGCTCAATTATTTTCACCAAACCTTTTTCTCCGTCAAGCTCTATTAAATCCCCTGTTTTTACTGCCTTTAACAAATTTCTAACCGAAACAACCGCCGGAATGCCCATTTCCCTAACCACAATTGCCGCGTGCGACAGCAGCGACCCGTATTCCACCAAAACGCCCGCCGCCACGGGGAATAACATAATCCAGCCCGGGTCCGTACGTTCGGCAACAAGAATTTCGCCGGGCAGAATAACCGCGCCGGACGGTTCGGTTATTACCCGCGCCCTGCCTCTTACAATTCCGGGGCAACAGCCCAAACCGGTTAAGCCGCCTCCGCTAACGATTATTTCGTTTTCGTTTTGCGGGGTATGGCGTTCGCTTAATGAAAAACAATCGTATGTTTCAAACCTATCATACGGCAACCGTTTAAAACCGGCGTATTCATTTTTGCGAATATTCGATAGTGCCCGCAGGTTTTGCGTTGTGCCTGTGCCCTCCGCGTAGTTTAGCGCCTCCGCGCATTCCAAATAAAAAATATCCTCCGCGTTTTCCAAAACGCCGAAACTTGCAAACCTCATGCCAATTTCTTTAAAAATGCTTCGAACCGCTCCGAATACGCGCGTGCGTTCAAAACGCAAATTTTCTCTGTTTCGTATGGTTTTTCGCGCGTGCTTTAAAATCCATTTAAGGAGCGGTTTTTTTAAACCCGCTTTTTTTAATATTTCGGATTCGCTAAAATTATCCTCTAAGGTTTTTACTTCCCCGGCGGATAGTTTCACCGCAAAATTCCCAACCGCGCGGTAAAGCGGAAGCGGGTTATCGTTTAAGGTTTCGCTTTCAAGCTTTAATTCGTTTATGCACCTGTCACCGAATTTTTCTAAGTATTCGTCTGCTTTAATTTTAATTATAAGCGGCAGTTTTCTGCTTATTTCTAAAATTCCGTCGTTTTTTAAAGATTCAATTATTTCCGTGTTACCTTGCAAAAGCTCGGCCATTTCCCGCACACGTTTTGCCGGTTCGGCGCTTATAATATCGCCGGTATTTCGCAACAGGGCGTTAATTTGGTTTTCGTCTTGAAGTGAGCACCAGTTTTTTGCCGCGTTTTTTAAAAGCCCGTAAAAAATCATCGAGAAAAAATCGTTTATAACGGGCGCTTCCCAGTTCTTTAACAGCTTACCCTCAAGCTCCCTATAGTAAAAGGCAAGCTCCGAAATGCTTAAATCGCTTAAATCACGGGTTTTCATGGTGGCGTTAAGTAACTTAAAAAAGCCCGCAACCTTTTTTTCGTTGGTTAAATGATGCCTTAACAGCTTTATTACAGCGGTAAATACCGTAGAATCCGAAGGGTTTGGCAAAAGTTTTCGAACATGCGGCGGCAATTCTTCTTTTACGCCCATCATTTGCTCCATAAACTTCGCGTTGGTTTTATAACCCGGCAAAATTGCCACAAGTTTGTACCACGATAACATGTTGTAAAAAACCTGCCCGTCGCAACGCCCCAACATGTGGGTAAAAATATAGTCGTTTTCGGCAATTTTCGATTCCTTAACGCCGAGCATACGGCACATTTCGCGGTAAACATGCTCATAAGCCAAACGGATAAACGAAAACGTAAGCGGCGTTGTTATGCCGTTGTAGCTCTCCGCTATATTGCTGTTATCCCATATATTTATAAAGCCGGATTTTACGGTAAACTTCCGCATTGCCGTTATTGGGCGCGATTGCAGAAGGTACAGCTTTCCGTTTTCGTAAGCCCATTCAATATCCTGATACCGCCCGAAAAAGCGGCTTACCTTTTTGCATAACCGCGCTATTTCCAAAACTTGCGCTTCGCTTAAAACGCTACCTTGCCCCGAAACGCCGCTCTGCCTCTCATTGCCGCCGCCATTTGGCGAAACGCTGCCGCCCTCCCGCATAACGCCGCTTTCCTGCCGTATTTCGCCGCCGCGCACAGTATATGTATCCGCGTTTACCTCGCCGTGCGCAAGTTTATCCCCAAGCCCGGCGGTTGCGGAAATGACGCATTGCTTCGTATCGCCGTTTACCGGGTTTGCGCCAAAGGCGATACCGGCAAAATCCGCGTTTACCATTTGCATAACCAGAACGCCGGGCAAAGCCGCGCCGTCTATGCCGCGCTCATTTTTGTAGCTTTCCAAACGCTTCGAATCCGCGCTTTGGCGTACCTTTTCGATATAGCGCAGAACGTCTTGCCTTTCAACATTTAAAAAGGATTCAAACTGCCCGGCAAAGGAATTAACCGCGCCGTCCTCGCAAGCTGCGGAAGAGCGCACGGCAAATTTAACGCCATTTGCAAAAGTATTCAGCGCGTCTTCAATTTCTTTGGCATCCGCCCCCGCCGTACCTATCGCAAACCACTGCGGAATATTTACCTCAAGCCCCGCCAGTTTCGCAAGCGCACCCGCCTTGCCGCCTATTTGCGTTAAATCGTATTTTTGGTTTGAGTAAATCATTTTAACCTCCACGCCGCGCGAGCGCGGCACAAATCGAAATGAAACATACCGTTTTCACACATAATATCACTTAAAAAAGGGCAAAACGCCCAACATAAAATACATAAGAAGCATCCACACTCCGGGGAATATTTCAAAAACTTTCGCGTTTTCAGGCGAAGGCTCTTTTGCGAAACGCAGCGCAACATACGCGGCGAAAATATAAAGTAAGGACAGCACAGCTAAAATTTCAAACCCAACACTTACCTGAAAACCCGCCAAAACCGTACTTACGCCGGAAATTGTCATACATACCATCCAAACCGCCATAGCTCGTTTCGGGCCCCATATTTGGGTATAGGTATCCACGCCGTATTCCTCGTTTTCCTTTGCCCTAAGCTTGCGCCCAACCTCCACAACCGTACCGTCGCAAAAGCTTGAAATCATATACACCAAAAGCCCGTAACTGAAAGCGCCGCCGCGCGGAACCCATTCAATAGATGTTGCGAACAAATCTATAAACGGCATAATAATCATATGGCTTGCCAAGTACGTTGTGTGGTGCGTTTTAAGCCATTTGGGCACAAAAAATTCAAAGCTCATAAGAGCGAACCAAAAATAAACCATAACCAATGTTACGGCAAGGCGTAAATCTATCCAAAGGCTTAACGCAATTTGAATAAGAACTAAAACCAACCCAGCAAAACGCAGTTCTTTAAGCGTAATTAAGCTGCGCTGCACCGGCCGGTACGGGCGGTATAAGCTGTCCTCTTCAAAGTCCTTATGTTCGTCGGCTATGCGCATTAGCATAAACCAAATAAGAGTGGTTATTACCGCTGTTATATACTGCGGCAGGCTGATATCGGAAAGGTGCGCATCCGGGTTATCAAGATGAATTGAATAGCTGACGGCGCAAAACCCAAACGCCGCCATCATAGGAATGTATTGCAGAAGCGGAAACCGCTCCTTTTGATATATGTACCATTTTTTCATAAGTATTACCCCTTTGCAAAACTATTTGGCTTACGGGTTGGATTAATCAATTTTTTGCGCACGGAAGTATATGTTATTTGAGATATTATAACATAAAGTTTTTCCAAATTTCAACGCTTTTCCTCTTCACCGATTTTAAACGGAAAAACACCCTGTAAACTTTTCGGTTTACAGGGTGTTTTTAACCGCGAAATCCAAATTGGTAAAGGAGGAAATCTTGTTTAACCCGGATTAAGCGCTATTAACTGTCAGCTTCGCCTGTTACGGCTCCGCCTTTTTTGCCTTTGTTTTGTTTTTGTTTCTTTCCGTTTCTGTCCGCCATAATATACCTCCGTTATAAAGTCTTTGGCGTTTTATCCCGCCTAATGATATATTTTCCAAATGCGAAGAGTTTTATACTAAGCGGGCAAAAAATTTTAACTTACAAAACTTTTCTAATTCCCTCGGCGAACTCCTTCAAATACCTTGCGGAATTATCCGCGTATTTTTCAATAATTTTCACAAACGCGCTGCCGATAATTACTCCGTCAAAATATTTTCCAAGTTCCCTTGCCTGCTCCGGAGACGATACGCCAAAGCCAACCGCCGCCGGAACGGCGCAGTGTTTTTTAATCTCCGAAGAAAATTTCTCAAAATCGGTTGAAAACGAGCTTCTTGTGCCGGTAACCCCGCTGGAAGATACGCAATATAAAAATCCGTTCGCCTGCGACGCAATTTTTTCAATACGTTCATCCGATGTGGGCGCGGCAAGTAAAATATTATGAACGCCGTTACTTTGCGCTAAATCCTTAATTTCCCACTGCTCTTCAAGCGGCAAATCCGGAACAATTACACCGTCTACTCCCGTTTTGGCACAGTTTGCGAAGAACCTTTCCTTGCCGTAAACATAAATGCAGTTGGCATACATCATAAAAAGAATTGGCATTTCCGATTTTGCGCGGATTTTTTTAACCGTTTCAAAAACGGAATCTATCTTTGTGCCCGCATTTAACGCCCTTTCGCTTGCCGCCTGTATTACCGGCCCTTCGGCAACGGGGTCTGAAAAGGGTATGCCAAGCTCCAATATATCAACGCCGGATTCTTCCAAAACAAGCGCGAACTCCTCCGTTTTGGCAAGGGAAGGGTCTCCCGCCGTAATAAAGGCGATAAACGCTTTTTTGCCAAGCTCCTTTAAATTTTTAAACTTTAAGTCAATCCTGTTTTCGGCTTGAACGGGCATTTCAACTTGAAGCGCCGTTCCGGCTTGAACGGGCATTTCAGCTTGAAGCGCCGTTTCGGCTTGAACGGGCATTTCAGCTTGAAGCGCCGTTCCGGCTTGAACCGCTATTTTAACTTGATCCGCCATTTTACTTCCCTCCCCTTTTTTCATTATAAATTTCAATTTCGGCAACGTCCTTATCTCCCCTGCCGGAAAGGCAAATTACAACCGCCTCGTCCTTTGGCATTTTCGGCACTTCCTTAAGCGCAAGCGCAACCGCGTGGGCGCTTTCAATTGCGCAAATTATGCCCTCTTGCTTTGCCAAGTATTCAAACGCGTCCACCGCTTCGCCGTCGGTTACCGGCAGATATATTCCGCGTTTGGTTTTGTGCAAATACGCGTGCTCCGGCCCAATTCCGGGGTAATCCAGCCCGGCGGAAATTGAATATACCGGCGCTATCTGCCCGTCCTCATCCTGCAAAAAGTAGGATTTCATGCCGTGGAAAATCCCCTCGGAGCCTTTGGTCAGCGTTGCCGCGTGCTCGGCAGTATTAACCCCCCTGCCCGCCGCCTCCGCGCCGTAGAGTTTTACGGATTCGTTTCCGATAAAATCGTAAAACATGCCCATTGCGTTACTGCCGCCGCCAACACAGGCAAACACCGCGTAGGGCAGCTTGTTTTCCGCTTCCTTTAGCTGCCTTTTGGTTTCCTCGCCGATAATTTTTTGAAAATCCCGCACTATGGTTGGAAACGGATGAGGCCCCATTACCGAACCTATAAGGTAATGTGTTGTGGCGCATTCATTTGTCCATTCTCTAAGAGCCTGGCTTACGGCATCTTTTAGCGTTGCGGTTCCGGTTGTAACGGGCGTAACCTTAGAACCTAAAAGCCTCATGCGGTAAACGTTTAACGCTTGGCGGCGCATATCCTCCTCGCCCATAAAAATTTCGCAGTCCATTTTGAAAAACGCGGCTGCGGTGGCGGTTGCAACTCCGTGCTGGCCTGCTCCCGTTTCCGCGATAAGGCGCGTTTTGCCCATTTTTTTTGCCAACAGCGCCTGCCCCAATACATTGTTAATTTTATGGGAACCCGTGTGGTTTAAATCCTCGCGCTTTAAATATACCTTTGCGCCGTTTAAGTTTTTCGTCATGTTTTCCGCGTAATACAGCCTGGACGGCCTGCCCGCGTAATTGCGGTAAAGGTCTGTAAGTTCGCGTATAAATTCCGGGTCGTTTTTGTATTTCTCATACGCGTTTTCAAGCTCAATTACCGCGTTCATCAGTGTTTCAGGTATATACTGCCCTCCGAAATCCCCGAATCTTGTCATAAAAACCTCTTTTCCGCCGCGTTTGCGGCTTGCTGATTAAAATTGCGCACGGCGTAAATTAATTTCCGCACCTTTTCTTCGTCCTTACCCTCTCCGTTTGCTTTTTCCGCTCCGGAACTTACGTCCGCCGCATATGGGTTTATTTCAAACGCGGCGCATATATTGGTTTCGCTTATACCTCCCGCCAAAAAAAACGGTTTTTCCATGTTACCTCGAACCTGCAATATTAACTCCCAATCTGCTCTCTCCCCCGTTCCGCCGCGTGCGGTTTTGCTAAATGTATCAAATAAAATTGCGTCGGCTTTTGTGCGTATATTTTGCAAAACATAGTCGTAACTTTTAGTGCGGACACATTTTATAATTTTTGCGCCGCATAAATTTTTCAGTTCGCTTATATAAGCCTCGCTTTCGTCCCCGTGAAGCTGTACGGCGTATAAATTGCAGGTTTTTGCGGTTTCGGCAACGGTTTTTGCGGCTTCGTTCACAAAAACGCCAACGCTTTTTATTTCCGGGTTAAGTTTTGTTATTAGTTCTTTCGCAAAGTTTGCGCTTACTTTGCGTTTGCTTTCGGCAAAAACAAAACCCGCGTAATCCGGCGGAAATTTATTTACAATTTCAATGTCGCTTTCGGATTTCAAGCCGCATATCTTTATGCGCATTTATTTCACCTCCAGCAACTCCTTTAACGCTTCGCCCGCGCTGCTGCCTCTCATAAGTGTTTCCCCTATAAGCGCCGCGTCCGCGCCGCATTCGCGCACCCATTTTAAATCCTGCGGCGTTTTAATTCCGCTTTCGCTTACCTTAACCGCGCTGCCTTTAATATACTTAATAAGCCTTTCCGTAACCGCCAAATCCACGTTGAAGGTTTTTAAATCGCGGTTGTTTATGCCAATAATCTCCGCGCCGGATTCCATTGCCTTTTCCGCGTCCTCTTCGTTATGGATTTCCGCCAAAACATACATTGAAAGAGATTTTGCGGTTTTAACCAGCTCCTTCATCGTGTTTTTTTCAAGAGCCGCCGCGATTAACAGCACCGCGTCCGCGCCCAAAACCCGCGCGTGATATATTTGAAACGGCTCAGTAATAAAATCCTTTCTTAAAACCGGCAGGGAAATATTCGCTTTTATTTCTTGTAAGTATACATTATTTCCCAAGAAATATTTCTCTTCCGTTAAAACGGAAACCGCCGCCGCGCCCGCGTTTTCGTATTCCTGCGCAATTTTTACCGGCTCGAAATCCTCGCGTATAATTCCCTTGGAAGGCGACGCTTTTTTAACCTCGGCAATAATGGTTAATTTACCGCCTTTAAGCGCCGTTTTAAAATTTCTTGACTCTGCGGAAATGCGCTGTGCGCTTTTTTTTACGTTTATAAGCGCAATTTCACCGGTAAAGCCGAAAGCCGCTTTTTCCCTTTCAAGCTGTGAATATCTTTCACCTATAATTTTGTTAAGTATCATAACCCACCACGTCTTTCATTTATTGGTAAACTCAATAAGTTTTTCAAGTTTTTCGTAGGCTTTTCCGCTGTCTATGGCGTTTGCGGCAATTTTTACGCCGTGGTTTATATCAAAGCATTTGCCGAGCGCAAAAAGCGCCGCCGCCGAATTTAAAATTACAATATCTCTTTTTGCGCCCCGTTCCCCAAGCAGTACGTTTTTCAAAATTTTTGCGTTCTCCTGCGCACTGCCGCCTGTAAGCTCCGGAGAATTATATACATCCAGCCCAAAATCCGAAGGATGAATACTGTATTTAATAATTTTGTTGCGCTCAACCTCGCAGATTTCAGTTTTGCCGGTAACAGTTACCTCGTCCAGCCCGTCCTCGCCGTGTATAACAAGCGCTTTTTTAATTCCTAAATTTTTAAGCACCAACGCCATAGGCTCAATAAGGTTCTTATCGTAAACGCCAAGTAGCATGTACTCCGCGCCCGCGGGGTTAGCCAAAGGCCCCAAAATATTAAAAACGCTTCTAACGCCAATTTCCTTTCTTGGCGCGCCCGCGTAACGCATTGAAGAGTGAAATACCGGCGCAAACATAAAGCACATACCTGTTTCGTCCAAACACCGCAGCGCTTCTTCGGGCGGCATATTTATTTTAACGCCGAGCGCCTCTAAAACGTCGGCGCTTCCCGAAAGAGAAGAAACGCTTCGGTTGCCGTGCTTGGATACCCTTGCTCCGCAAGCCGCCGCAACAAAAACCGATGTGGTTGAAATATTAAACGTGTGCGCCAAATCCCCGCCGGTACCCACAATATCAACCGTATCCGTAAGTTTTGCCATATGCGAAGCCTTACCGCGCATGGATTTCGCAAAACCCGTAATTTCCTCAACCGTTTCGCCCTTCATGCGCATTGCGGTTAAAAATGAACCTATTTGCGCGTTTGTTGCATTTCCGCCCATGATGGAATCCATTGCGGCTTTTGCCTCGTCCTCGGAAAGGTTTTCGGCGGTTATTATTTTTGAAATGTAGGGTTTCAGCGCTTCCGCGTCCGGCGCGTTAGTATCTGCGGCGGGCAATGGTTTAAGGTTTTCAACTCCCGCATCTTCCAGGAAATTTCGCAAAATTACCCTGCCGCAGCTTGTCATAACCGATTCCGGGTGAAACTGAACGCCGTAAAGCTTATGTTCTATATGGCTTACCGCCATTACCTCGCCGTCCGGCGCTTGGGCTGTAACTTTTAAATTGGCCGGTAAATCCGCTTTTGCCGCCAAGGAATGATAACGCGCCGCCTCTATTTTTTCCGGCAGGTTTTTAAACAGAGCATCCCGCGTATCAATTTTTATTTCCGAAACCTTGCCGTGCATGAGCGATTTTGCGTGTACAATTTCCCCGCCCATTACCTCCACAATTCCCTGAAAGCCAAGGCAAACGCCGAGAATAGGAATTTTTCCGGCAAAATATTTTATCGCCTCGTTTGATATGCCCGCATCCTTCGGATAGCCCGGGCCGGGGGAAATTATTATCGCCTGCGGGTTCATTTCCTCAATTTCCGCAATCGTTACCGCGTCGTTACGGCGCACCTTTATATTGGGGTATAATTCCCCCATCAGTTGGTAAAGGTTATAAGTAAAGGAATCGTAATTGTCTATTAAAAGTATCACAATAATTCACCCGCTTTCTCGAAGGCATTTAAAACCGCCGATGTTTTAGTAAGTACCTCTTCATATTCCGCTTCCGGTACGGAATCCGCAACAATGCCCGCGCCGGCTTGCACATACGCCTTGCCGCCGGAGAAAAACGCGGTTCGTATGGCAATACACATATCCATAATCCCGTTAAAGCCCATATAACCAATAGAACCGCCGTAAAGCCCGCGTTTTTGCGTCTCAATTTCGTCTATAATTTGCATTGCGCGGATTTTCGGCGCGCCGGAAAGCGTTCCCGCAGGCAGTGACGATGCCAAAACGTCGGTTAATGAATATTCGCTTTTCAAATTGCCGGTCACTTGGCTGATTATATGCATAAGCTTGGAAAACCTGCCTATTTGCATAAGCTTATCCACATTAACCGTGCCGAACTCGCAAATTTTGCCTATATCGTTTCTCGCCAAATCCACAAGCATTATGTGCTCCGCGCGTTCCTTTTCGTTCGAAAGCAGTTTGCTTTCAAGCGCCTTGTCCTCACTTTCGCTTTTGCCGCGTTTAATTGTTCCGGCTATAGGGCAGCTTGTTACCAATCCGTTTTCAACGCTTATAAGCTTTTCCGGAGATGAGCCCACAATTTCGCAATCCTCAAAGCACATGGTATACATATAAGGCGAAGGTTCTTCCGCACGCAGAGCGCGGTACACCTTAAACGCGTCGGGCGGGTTTGAAATTTCAAACCGCTGGGAGAGAACCACCTGAAAAATATCACCGTTATAAATGTAATCCTTGGCTTTTTTAACGTTTTCAATAAATTCCTCGCGCGATATCAGCGGTTTTACGCTGAGTTTTTCCGCGGCGCTTTCGGTTTGCGAAGTTTTTAAGTTGTAAATTTCGCCGCGCATTTCAATAAGCACCGCTTCCGCGCGGGCGTAATTTTCTTTTAAATCCCCTTCGGCGGATATTCGCGTTGTAAGCGTAACCCTTTGGCGCAAATGGTCGAACACTATAATATTTGCGCAGTCCATAAGCTGAATATCCGGCGCGTTAATGCCGTCCGGCGGGCAATTTTTTACCGTCGGTTCGGCAAAACGCACGGTATCGTACCCGAAATAACCTGTAAGCGCCCCGGTAAACTTAGGCATTCCCGGCATTACGGGAGAAATATTATTTTTAATTATTTCATTAATTTCCCCAAACGGGTTTGCGGTTGGTTTTTCGTTAGTTTCGCCGTCTTTTGTTATTTTCAAAATGCCGTCCTTGAAGGAAATTAATGTTTCGGCGTTGTACCCAATAATTGAGTACCTGCCGAACGCTCCCTCGTTTTCCGCGCTTTCAAGCAAAAAGCAGTTTTTGTTTTTTTGCCGCACACTTAAAAATAAGTTTACCGGCGTAACCATGTCCGCAATTAAACGCGCGGTTACGGGAATAGTTTTATATTCGCGCGAGTAACTTAAAGCTGTTTCAAAATCCGGATAAATTTCCATGTTATAGCCACCTTTCGAATAATTAAATAATTAAAAAAACCACCGCCCCAAAAATGGGACGATGGTTACGTTATGCCACCCATAATAAAAAAATTAAGCGCACAAGTACGACAGGCTTTTAAGCTTACAAAATTACAAAACAAGCAAAACCGGATTATACTCTGTTCCTGTAACGTGAAACCCACGGCGACGCATACTAAGAAAATAGAACTTTTCAGCGCGCTCCTCACAAATCCATTCATCAAAACGATTGTACCATACTCTCAGCGGCGATGGCTCTCTGAAACAACCTTTACTTTTGACTACTTACCTTTGTTCAAAGGATTTTTGCAAATTCGTTTTTTGAACTTCTTTAAACAAGTGCATTCTAACAAATAAAATTTTGTTTGTAAATACCCTTTTGAAAAGTTTTTTTTCAAAAAAAAGCCCGTTCGGAATATAATACTTCCCGAACGAGCCCTTATTTGCATAAACGCAAGCTTTTACCCTATTACGAAGAATACGCGCTAACATCAATAATATCTATTACGCTGCTTGGCGTGCCATACCCCTGCTGCGAGGGCGCGCTAACATCAATAATATCGTTTACAGCGTTTGACGCGGGGTAGCCCTGCTGCGAGGGCGGCGTGGCGCTAACGTCTATAATGTCGTTTGCCGGGTTAGGCGTAAATAAGTTTGTGCTTTGCCCGTCTGGATTTGCGTAGTTTGGCGTATCACCCACGCCGTCTAAAATATTTACCGGCGGGTTTGGCGTTCGCGAAAGGCTGTAAAACCGGAATTCGGTGCATTCTCTTAAAGTGCCTGCACTGTCGTATTCAATGGATTTACCTATAAGCAGCCACAAAAACGTTTCATCGTAATCCACCATAAAAATGCCGTCTTTATCCACCGTAAAATCCGGATCGTATTTTAACTGCCAGCGGATTTTTTCTATATATTCCGCGTAATCCGCGCTTTCGAAGGATTTTTTGTTCGTAAAGCCAAGCGTTTTGATATACGCCTTGTAAGCCTTGAGCGTGCTTGCGTCGGAATCGAAATAATCTATAATTTTATCGCGGTAAGTGTATGTTGTATCCGGCAAACCTACAAAAAAGAAGGTGCTTTCCTGAGTTGGGTACACGGCGATACGGGTACCGTCAAGCCGCGCGTATTGCCCGTAATCCGGCAGACCGTAAAAATCGTAGTATGTAACGCCGCCTTTTATGTACACATACGGCTCGTAGGACATAAGAGGATTTCTGTAAACGTATTCCTCCTCTGTATCCGTATCCGCATCGGATTCATCGCTTTCGTCAGTTTTTTCCGGCTGTGTATAGGTAAATTTATCTAAAAAACTGCTTATGTAGGCCGGTAAAAAATCGTTGGCGTATACCGCGCAGGAACTGCCCGCCGTTAAACATAAAATTATTAAAAACGACACTATACCTTTTTGTGTTTGGGACATTTAATCTCCTCCTACTGTATTGTGAAGGCTTTTGTTTTTATGTACATTATAAGCACCGCACGCGGCACCGTCATTTGAATGTCGAACGTTTTAATTTCGGGATACGCGTTTACGTAATTAATTAAGGAATTTAAGTAATTGTCGTAATTTGCGCTAACAAGGTTAACCCCGTCCTTACCCGGAGCAAAATATTCGTATTTGTTATTTTTGTAATACGACATGAGCAACGTGTCGTTTTTAACCGCGTAATTTGAAACTGAAATTCTGTTTGCGCTTTGGGCCGCAAACTGGCTCTCATGCGGGTTAAAGGCAAACACTCCGGTATTCGCTTTCGCGAGGTATTTACTGTACGCGTCGAAAGAGCCGATAAAGCGCATATCCCCGTTCCAGTATTTATACACGTCGAAGGAAAGCTTCATTGAACGCTGAACCGCAAGGAACAGTTCCGGCACGTTATCCGCGTCTATATCGTAGAGCGCGTACCTTTGGTAATCCTCCTTACGGATGGATTGATCTATTGCCCATTCGTCCACTTTCGTATTTGCCGGGCCCATTTTGCGGGTTTCGTCGAGGAATTCAAGCATCGGGCCTTGCCACACCTTTGTAAAACTGTCGTTACTGTTAAAAACGATGGGGCGTTTTACAAGAACCGACGGCTTCCATGAATACGTAACAACATACGCAACCTCATTGCCCGCCAAATAATCGTAAACCATAAGTTCGTCGTAACTGCTGCGTAAATTCAGCACTTCCTGATTGTATTCGTCAACGCTGACGAGTTGATCGTTTATGTAATTGCCGGAGCTAAAATCCTTACCGTCGTAAACAGCGGTATTGTTGTTTCCGCTTAACTGCGCCAACGGAGTGTTGCGCGAAAGCGTGTTGTTTACCAGGTAATAATTTCTGTAAACAGTGAAGGTTCGCCCGGCGGTATTGTTATGGTAATAACCTATTATGGCGTTCGAATAGCGATCCTTCATAAGGTAACGGCTCTCCGCTATGCCGCCTATAGAAACAAACCTGTCGCCAATTATATCATATTTAAAAACTCCGTAACTGACATATAACTGATTGGCCTCGCTTGCAACGCCCAAAAGCAGTTCCGGTATGCCGTCGCCCTCGAAATCGTGAATGGCGAACCTGTTAAATTCGTAGGGAAGTTTACCGAATTCTATAATTGCTTTGGCAAAGCGCGTTCTTAAAGCAGCGGTAAACGTGGGAGCCGCCATAACATTTGCCGGCAACGCAAGAGTACCTGTAAAAGTTGTGAAAATTACCAGCATAGACATCAGAAACTTGACAATGGATTTTTTGAACATGATTAGTTACCTCCCGCCTTTTGGCTTAAATTTTTTTACATAATGGCAACGCCGCAATTGCGCCATAATTTTAACCCTTAAACAAACGTTTAAGTTTAAAACAGTGACCGCTTAATTTAGACAATAGTATCATAAAGGCGGATTTAGTGTCAACTCATTCATAGAAAGATATCTCAAAAATTATGATAATAAGTGGTAAAAGGTTTTACAATACGGAATAAAATTCATACAATTCCTTAACCTTCCCGAAAATGCTGTGTCTTGGGAAGGACTGCTCCCACGGTTTTACGGAACCTGCGAAGTGTATTATAACGGGGCTGCCGTATTTGAATTCGAACAACCTGTTTTCGTTTACGACGGGGCTGTAGTTATACATATAGCTGTCTATATGCATAATTTTCTCGTGAAATAGTACGTTTATTAAATCCTGGTCGGCAAAGCGGAAAAGCTGCGTGCTTGCAATAAGCTGCTGCGCCGCCTCGGCGGACGCAGAAATTTCGCGCATATAATCCAAATCCATCAGCATAACGCCCGAATTTATATATTCCACATCAAGAGGAAGCCCAAGATGCAGTTTGTGAAAGAAAATATCCTTTGAAAAATTAAAAGGGTCTGTTGCGGCGGCAAAAATATAACGTTTTTCGCCTTCGGTCATGCTTAGGTTGTACAAATTTTCAAGCGAGCCGTTTATAATTACATCGCCGTCGAGATACAGCACACGGCTTACCTCTTCCGGAAGATAATCCGTGCAAAACAAGCGGTAAAAAGCCTCCGGCGGATAAAACTCAGATTTTTTCGATATCTCCTTGTGTTCGCCTGTAACCAAATACGGAATAAACGCTGCGCCGTACCTTTGCGCCGTATCTGTAAGCAATTTAATATCTTCGCCGTCAAGCTCTGAATGAAGAGCATATACGGTTATTTCGCAGTGCGTATTATTCAAAATAAGCGAAGTAAGCATAACTCTAACCGGGTTTACAAAATTACTGTTAAGCGACACAAGCAGATTCATTGTTTTTTTATTTTCCACATTATCACCCCTATATCAGCGTTTTTACCAGCCGCGCAAGTTCGCTGTTTCCGGCGTCTTCGAAAAGTTTTACCAAATTGGCTGAATTTTTTTCCGAATCAATTCCTTTTGCAAGCAAAAGCCTATACGACTGAGCCGCCGATAAAACGCAGCCGCAGCTTTCAAAAACCTGCGCGGCTTTTTTGTGCGTTTCTAAAAGCAATTTCGTAACCGGCCTTTTTTTGTCATTTTCATATTCTTTTTTGAAAACGGGCGGCGTTATATTTTTTAAGGCGCGTTTCTCCTTTTTGGGCGCGGCTTCGAAAACAGAACCGGTGTTTATAACATCGTTTAAATCCACCGTTTCGTTTAAAATGGCGATTGATTCCTCGTAGAGTTTTTTTGCCTCCGCCGCCAAACTCCCCGTTGTTTTTTCCGCCGCAACTGAAATTATACTCAGCAGTTCCTGATTCGTAAGCCCTCTTTTTACGTGCGGCGCGGCGGTGTTATATGCCTCGGCGTACCGCTCTTGCATAATCAGCGCGTAAGAAAAATAATACGCGCTTATATAATCCCGCTTTGCGGCAACTGCCGCGTCCGTATCGTTTACAATATCCGCGTAGTTCATACTCGCCATGTTTTTTTCGGCTTTGTTGCGAAAATTCATGGCACCATCCGTTTCCTGTGCGCCAACAACGCTTGAATGACTGGTTTTGGGCATAATCGTTTCCGGCATAGCCGCGTTATCGAAAAGCTGTTTACGGTAGTCCTTCGATTCAAGAATAGTAAGCGTGGTGGTTGCAATATCAGGCCGTCCCGGTACGGCGGCGGATTTCAGTATAGTTTCCGCGTCTTTAACAGAGTGATCCTTTAAGGAATATAAAAGGAGCAGCATAGCTCTGCCGTCAAGTTCCGGAGCGCATTCCAAGGCGCGGTACGCGTAAAGGCACGAAGCTTTCCTATCCCCGCGCATATGCGCAATTTCCGAAGCCTGTTCATATATACTTGCTTCAACCAAACGCCTGTTTTGGATTTCCAATGAAAACTCCATCGGCAGCTTGGGTTCAATTTCCTTAAACTCGCGAAAAAAAATATCGTCGCGGTATTTAAACCTTAGCTGATAATGCAAATCTGCTAACATTCCGTCCCGGCTTTTGGCAAAGCGGTTTTTAATTACCTTAAAGAGCTTGCTGTAAACCTCTTTTCTGCTGAATTTTTCACGCTTTAGCGCCGCCACATCCGCCGCGTGATAGTAATGCCTTAAAAAGCCCATAGGGGAGAACGCGATTGCGTCCGCAAGATGCTCGTGGTGCGCAAATACGTATAGGCAGTAATGGGAGGCCTTATCCAGGTCGTTCAGGAAAAAGGCTTCCCGCGTCAGGTAAATTGCGTTTAAATACCGCCTTAGCGGGTCGTCAAGGGTTTCGTGCTCCTCTTCCAAAATTTCAAGGTTGCGTTTAATTTTTTCCATTACAACACTTCGCGAATATCCCGTATGAACCATTGCATAATTATTTAAAAGCACCGAATACGGATGTTCGCCGTTTTCAAGCACTGTCCCCTCATGTATTCTGCCCTTGTAATGAACGGCTTTTCTTCGAAGCAAGCGCTCTCTGATGCACAAATCCATAACGTTGCCGCTTTCTTTTTCTATTTCTATTGAAGATAAACCAAATACGTCCGCTTTGGTTTCTTCAAACTGTTTAACTAAGTTATCACGGTCTGCGGCTTTAAGCGCCGGGTAAAAATACTCGTCCCCGTCTAAAAAAATAACAAATTCGCCTTTGGCAAGGGACAGCGCATAGTTTCGCGCGGCGGAAAAATCGCTAATCCATTCAAAATGAAAAACCTTTGCGCCGCACTCTTTCGCAACCGAAACCGTTTGGTCTGTTGAGCCGGTATCCACAACAATAAGCTCCTGCGCACATTCCCTAACGCTCATAATTGAGGCTTTTAGCTGCTGCGCTTCATTTTTTACAATCCAACACGCCGAAATTTTCATAACGCCACTCCTTAACATGCCGCCCATAGAGTATTTATACTCCGCGCCTAACATTTCTATTATATGCGTAAATATCCCATTCGTTCACGCATAATCTTACGGAAAAGCCAAGAGAGCCTCCGGTATGAAGGCTCTCTTGTTTTTTGCTCTTTCCGCGTTTAAAGCGCCGCAGGTTTATTACTTAATTAATTAAACCTTGGTATAGTCTACCCAAACGAATACCGGAGCATCGTTACGTCCCGGCTGACCGGTTGTAAGGCTGGTGAATACTAACTTGTTATCCGTTGTAACCAGCGGGAACCCGTAATTCTGGTTAGCGAGATAACCGGCAGTATTCGGCGTTGTAGGCGGAGTTTTTACGGTGTTATCCGACATGCTTGCGCCTATAGGATACCTCTCGGTATTGCCCGCGTTACCGGTAGCGTAGTAACCGCCGGTGTTAACAATACTTTGAACATACTGCGTTGTAGAAATTAAGTCGTGGTTGTTAATCCAGCCGGTACCTGTTGTTACCGTGAAATACCATGCCTGGCGGTAAACAGGTTTGCCGTTGTAGGTTGCGCCCGTCGCCATCTCGCCAACATTCGGGTCATAAGTTTGCGTTACCGCAAAGTTGTTTATGGCCTGCTGAAGAGCCGAGGTATCAAAGGTTACAAGCGGACCGCTCGGACCTGTTGTAACAATGATGCTAAGGCCGCGCATTCCTGTTGCGCCGGATACGCCGGTTACGCCGGTTGCGCCGGATACCGCAAAGGAGAGCATATTGCTCAGCGCATTGTAAAGTACGGCAGCTCCCGTTGCTCCCGTTCCCGGTGCAACAAGGTAGTTTCCTGCGCCGCCGCCGCTTGCTCCGGTTACGTTAAATGTTACAACCGCTCCGGTTGCGCCCGTGGCAACGTTTATGCTTACATTGTTAGGCGTTGTGGTTGCGTAATACACCGTATCGCCCATGCGGATAGGAACGTTTACGCCGGATGCGCCGGTTCCGTAGTTCGTATAGAACAGGGTTGCGCCGGTTGCGAATACTCCGGTTGGGCCGGTTGCGCCGGTTGCGCCGATTGCTCCCGTTTCACCGGTTGCGCCCGTGGCACCTACGCCTGTGGGGCCTGTCGGGCCGGTTGCTCCTGCGCCGGTTGGGCCTGTTGGGCCGGTTGGGCCGGTTGCTCCCGCGCCTGTTGGGCCGGTTGGGCCGGTTGCTCCCGCGCCTGTTGGGCCTGTCGGGCCTGTTGCTCCCGCGCCGGTTGGGCCTGTCGGGCCTGTTGCTCCCGCGCCTGTGGGGCCTGTCGGGCCTGTTGCTCCCGCGCCGGTTGGGCCTGTCGGGCCGGTTTCTCCCGCGCCGGTTGGGCCTGTCGGGCCTGTTGCTCCCGCGCCGGTTGGGCCTGTTGGGCCTGTTGCTCCCGCGCCGGTTGGGCCTGTCGGGCCAGCCGGGCCTGTGGGGCCTGAGCAGCAAGGACCTGTCGGGCCTGTCGCTCCCGCGCCGGTTGGGCCGGTCGGGCCAACGGGGCCGGAACCTCCGTTTATAGGAGTATAAGCCGGTGACGAACCCGGTGTTCCCGTGGGGCCTGTTGTGTTAACCACATAAGCCGTTGCGCCGGACGGGCCTGTTACGGTTACACTCTGTCCGGGCGTTAAGCCGGAGGTGTTGTTCGGGTCGTAAGGCGTTGCAAATGCCGCGCCCGTTGGGCCTGTGGGGCCTGTTGCTCCCCTATCTCCGCCGCCGGGGCCTGTTGGGCCTGCCGGGCCGGGTGTTCCGATAAGCGGAGTATAATCCGGAGATGTTCCCGGCGTTCCGCTTGGGCCTGTTGTGTTAACCACATAAGCCGTTGCGCCGGACGGGCCGGTTACGGTTACAATCTGTCCGGGCGTTAAGCCGGAGGTATTGTTCGGGTTATACTGCGTTGCGGTTGCCGCGCCCGTTGGGCCTGTGGGGCCTGCCTGACCCGCAGCTCCCGCCGAGCCGGTCGGGCCGGTCGGGCCTGCCGGGCCTTGTGCTCCCGATCCGCCGTTTATTGGAGTATAAGCCGGCGACGAGCCCGGTGTTCCGGTTGGGCCTGTTGTGTTAACCACATAAGCCGTTGCGCCGGACGGGCCTGTTACGGTAACAATCTGTCCGGGCGTTAAGCCCGCGGTGTTGTTCGGGTCGTAAGGCGTTGCGAATGCCGCGCCAGTTGGGCCTGTGGGGCCTGTTGCTCCCCTATCTCCGCCGCCGGGGCCTGTTGGGCCTTGCGGACCGGGTGTTCCCATAAGCGGGGTATAATCCGGAGATGTTCCGGGCGTTCCGCTTGGGCCGGTGGTGTTAACAACATAAGCCGTTGCGCCGGATGGGCCTGTTACGGTAACTATCTGTCCGGGTGTTAAGCCGGAGGTATTGTTCGGGTTGTACGGCGTTGCTGTTGCCGCGCCCGTAGGTCCGGTGGGGCCTGTTGCTCCCGCCGCGCCCGCAGGGCCGGGTGTTCCCGCGCCGCCGCCGCTTCCGATAATCGGAGTGTATCCGGGTGACGAACCGGGCGTTCCTGTTGGGCCGGTGGTGTTAACCACATAAGCCGTCGCGCCGGATGGACCTGTTACGGTAACAATCTGACCGGGCGTTAGGTTCGCGGTGTTGTTCGGATCGAACGGCGTTGCCGTTGCCGCGCCGGTGGGGCCGGTGGGGCCTGTTGCGCCAATTGCGCCCGCCGGGCCGGATGGGCCTTGCGTTCCCGAACCTCCGTTAATTTGCGTATATCCGGGTGACGAACCGGGCGTTCCTGTTGGGCCGGTGGTGTTAACAACATAAGCCGTTGCGCCGGATGCGCCTGTTACGGTAACAATCTGTCCGGGCGTTAGGTTCGCGGTGTTGTTCGGGTCGAACGGTGTTGCCGTTGCCACTCCCGTTGGGCCTGTTGGGCCAATTGCTCCCGCCGCGCCTGCCGTTCCCGTAGCTCCCGTTGGGCCCTGCGGGCCTACTCCGCCCGTAAGAGGCGTATAATCCGGGGATGTTCCCGGTGTGCCCGTCGGGTTAGTTTTGTTTACAACATACGGTATGGGGCCGCTTGGGCCTGTAACCAAAACAATCTGTCCCGGCTGAAGCGCCGAGGTATTGTTCGGGTCGTAAGGAACAGCCATTGCCGCGCCGGGTGCTCCCGTTGGGCCTGTTGCTCCAACGCCGTTTGCTCCCGTAGGGCCGGTTGGGCCTGCGCCGCTAAGGTTCTGGTAGCTTGGGGAACTTCCCGGCGTACCGGTTGGCGGGCTGTTCAGCACCTGATACAACTGGCCGTTATAAGTTACCAACTGTCCCGGCGTATATGTCGCCGCGTCAACCGGATTATATTCGCCCACGGTTGCGCCAAGGTCACGTCCCGCACGTCCGCTGTCGGTAAGCTGAGTGTAGTTTGAACCTGCCGTTCCTGGAATTCCGGTTGGGCCGGTAATATCCGCAACATACAGATTATTGTTATAGTAAACCAACTGGTTCATAGGATACGAACCCGCCTGCGCCGCGCTGTAGGTTACAGACGCGCTGCCGGTTGGGCCTGTAGGGCCGGTGCAGCATGGGCCGGTTGGGCCTGTTGCGCCTGCGGGGCCAACTCCGCCGGTAAGCGGTTTGTAATCCGGTGAACTTCCCGGTATGCCGGAAGGGTTGTTCTTCTGAACAATATATGGCTGACCATCCGGGCCTATTACGATTTGCCCCTGCTGATAGCCTCCGGCCTGGCCTGTGCTAAAGGTTGGAGCCGCCGCAAGTCCGGGTGAGCCCGTTGGGCCAATGGGGCCAATTCCGCCGGTAAGCGGTTTGTAGTCCGGTGAAGAACCGGGTGTGCCTGTGGGGTTATTTGTTTGAACAACATAAGGCTGACCGTCCGGGCCTATTACTATCTGACCTTTTTGGTAATTTCCGCTCTGGCTTGGGTCGTAAGTTGCCGCCGCCGCAAGTCCGGGCGCTCCCGTGGCTCCGGTTGGGCCAACTGCGCCGATTCCGCCTGTAAGCGGTTTATAATCGGGCGAAGAGCCGGGTGTGCCGGAGGGGTTAGTTTTTTGAACAACATAAGGCTGACCGTCCGGGCCTATTACTATCTGACCCTTCTGGTAATTTCCGCTCTGGCTTGGGTCGTACGTTGCCGCCGCCGCAAGCCCCGGTGCTCCCGTTGGGCCAATGGGGCCAACTCCGCCTGTAAGCGGTTTATAATCGGGCGATGAGCCGGGTACGCCGGAAGGGTTCGCCGTTTGAACAATATAAGGCTGACCGTCCGGGCCTATTACTATCTGACCTTTTTGATAATTTCCGCTCTGGGACGGATCAAAAGTTGCCGCCGCCGCAAGCCCCGGTGCTCCCGTTGGGCCAATGGGGCCAATACCGCCGGTAAGCGGTTTATAATCGGTCGAAGAGCCGGGCGTGCCGGAGGGGTTCGTCTTTTGAACAATATAAGGCTGACCGTCCGGGCCTATTACTATCTGACCCTTCTGATAATTTCCGCTCTGGCTTGGGTCGTAAGTTGTTGCCGCCGCCAAACCGGGCGCTCCCGTTGCTCCCGCAGCGCCTGTGGGGCCTGTTACTCCGCCGCCGCCTGTTCCGCTGAGGTTTTGATAATCCGGAGAATTTCCCGGCTGACCGCTTGGCGGTGAGTTAAGAACCTGATAAAGCTTGCCGTTGTAAGTTACCAACTGACCGGGTACATAACTTGCCGCGTCAACCGGATTGTACGGTTCAACTACGCTTCCAAGGTCACGCCTTCCTCTGGAGCTGTTTTCCAACGGTGTCCAGTCTGCGGATGTTGCGGGCGAGCCGGTGGGTGCGCTTTTATTTGCTACATAAACAATACCTTGATCCACAACCAATTGCCCTGCCGGGTAAGTGCTGCTTGCCGCAGCGCTGTAGGTTGGAATTACGGGTGCCGTTCCTGTTGGGCCGGGTGCTCCGGCGGGGCCTGTAGCACCTTGAGAGCCGATTGTATACGCACAATGTAATCTATCCTTTCATATCAAAAAAATAAACAGTTTTAACTTTATATTTTTAATATTTTATGTGAATTTTTATAAAACACTTGAATGCGGTTAAACTTCATGATAGTATTGTTAACTAAGAATATTTATTAAAAAGGGAGGTTTAAAATAAATATTCTATGAAAATATCCGCGCGGCGGTAATACTGAGGAGGTAACAATATGAAATTGTATGGTAATTTGAAAATTGGTATGAAACTTTCTGTTGGGTTCGGGCTGGTTCTTGTTTTGTTGATTTGTATTGCGGGTTTTGCCGTATACACAGCAAATAAAATTGACGCCGATTATTCATACATGGATGAATACCCTTTAAACAGGCGTGCGTTATGGTCTGATGCCGAAACACAGTTCCATTTAATCAGACGTTCGGTATCTCATATGAGTTTCTTAGTAGGCAGGGACGGCTACGAAGAAAATGTTGCGCAAATGACCAGTGACGCGCAGGGCGCATATACCGCTCTTATGGAAAATTTGAGGCAGCTTCGCGAATCGTTTGAAAAAGACAGCCGTTTTACCGAGGAAGATAGGGCGGCAAATATTAAAACAGTTGATGAATTAAACGCAACATTAGTATCTTGGAATCAAAATTTAATTGTGCCCGCCAGCGAGGCTTTCCGAGTGGGAGATATTGATCTTGCCATGATTATTTTCAGCGAAAATACTTGGATAGCCGCAGGCGTTCTGGATATTATACACGAGAAATTTACGCAAGCAACCACTATCGCCGCGGATTTAAGCCGTGAAACAACGGAAAGTTCGGAATTTTCCGTAACGATACTGCTTGGCGCCGCGTTTGGAATTTTTGCTATAGGCATATTTCTTGCCCTTTCTACAACACGGATTATAACCAAACCTATAGACCGGCTTGTTACGCTTGTTGGTGAAGTTGCGGACGGACGGCTTGATGTAAATATTGACCGCAGTAACACTTCCAAAGACGAAACAGGTATTTTAACATCTAAAATAGTTACGCTGATTGATACTATTTTGCGGCTTATATCCAACCTTCAAGAAATGGGAAATAAATTAAAAGCCGGAGATATTGACGCAAGAGCTGACGAAAAGCTGTTTAACGGTAGCTATAAGGAAGTTGTGGAAAGCGTAAATAATATGATAGGCGATGCAATGAATGAAACATCCATGCTTATAAGCTGCCTTTCGGAGTTTGGCAACGGAAATTTCAAAGCCGATATAGCAAAGCTTCCGGGTAAAAAAGCGGCTATAAATGAGAGTATAGACATGCTTCGCGCAAACTTAGCAGGTATAGCGAATGAAATAAATTCCCTTGTTGGCGCTGCCGCCGACGGAAAGCTTGATATGCGCGTAGACTCGAATAAGTACAGCGGCGACTGGACTAATTTGCTTGACCGGATGAACGCTCTTATGATAGCTATAGCCCAGCCGATTGAAGAGGCGTCTTCGGTGCTGTTAAAGGTTGCGGACGGAAATTTCGATTCAAAAATGGAGGGAGCGTACCACGGAGAGTTCCTTACAATAAAAACATCGGTAAATAATACGGTTTCCAACGTCGCCTCTTATATTGACGAAATATCGGAAGTTTTAAACGCCTTGTCTAACAACGACCTGAACCAAAATATCAAGCGCGAATACGTGGGCAAGTTCACAAATATCAAGGATTCGCTTCTTAATATTATTTCCACGTTCAACAAAGTTATTTCCGATATTCTTTCGGCTTCCGAACAGGTGGCGTCCGGTTCGCGTTCAATCTCCCACAGCAGTATGTCTTTGGCGCAAGGCGCTACGGAACAGGCTTCGGCGGTGGAGGAACTGAGCGCAACAATACATACTATAAACGAAAGTACGATGAAAAACGCGGACGACGCTAAAGAAGCCGAAAAACTTTCGTTCCAGTCTAAAGAAGGCGCAATAAAGGGAAATGAAGATATGGACAAAATGCTTAAAGCTATGAACGGCATTAAGGAATCGTCCAGCGGCATTTCAAAAATAATTAAAACCATTGACGATATTGCGTTTCAAACAAACCTTTTGGCGCTTAACGCGGCTGTTGAAGCGGCACGAGCGGGCGAACACGGCAAAGGCTTTGCGGTTGTTGCCGAAGAAGTACGAAACCTTGCCGGGCGCAGCCAAACAAGCGCGCACGAAACGGCGGAACTTATTGAGGAATCCATCACTCGCGTGAACGAGGGTATGGATATTGCCAACGATACCGCCGGCTCGCTGAGGTTAATTATCGGCGGCGTAAGTGAGGTAAGCGAAATTATAACCGGAATTAACGCGGCGTCGCAGGAGCAATCCCTCTCCATTAAGCAGGTTTTGGAAGGAATAAACCAAATTACGGAGGTTGTGCAAACAAACTCTGCCGCGTCCGAAGAATCCGCTTCGGCATCGCAGGAGCTTTCAAGCCAAGCCGAGGTGCTTAAAGGGTTGGTTGAGGTATTTAAGCTGAGAAAATAATAGATTTCGCAGATGTGTTGGGAGAGAGCAGCCAGTCTAACGCGTTTATTTGCCGTATGCCGTTGTGCGAGGTTTCCGGGTCGTCGTCAAGCGTTAGCAAATATTTTGGGTTATGGTCGGATATACTGTCAAGCGGACGCAGTTCACGTGCAAGCGTACTTTCATCGCGTACGGTTAGCGCCGCTTGATAGTATGCAACACCGCCTTCGTTAGCGGCGACAAAATCCACTTCATGGCTGCCAACTTTTCCGATACGCACGTCGCAACCTCTGCGAAGAAGCTCAAGGTATACAACATTTTCAAGCGCCCGCCCCATATCCGATTTTTGCGAACCTAAAAGATAATACCGCAGACCGATATCGGCCGCGTAATACTTTTCGCCCGTCTTTAGGTATTGCTTTCCCTTCACGTCAAATCTGCCCGCTTTGTAAAAAATGAAGCTGTCGCAAAGCGCCTCTAAATAGCTGTCAACTGTGTGCGTTGATATCTTTCTGCCGCCGTATGTTAAAGTGTCTGCGATATTTTTCGAGTTGGTTATATTGCCAATATTGTCGAACATGAACCGTATCACACTTTCCAAAGCGGAAACGTCTGATATTCTTTTCCTGCTTACCACATCTTTGAGCACTATCGAATTATAAATGCCGTCCAAATACGCCCTAATATCCTTTGAACTGTTTAGTTCCAACGTGTAAGGAAACGAGCTGTTTGTAAGGTAGGAGTTATATTTACGTTGCAAATCCGTTTTGTCCCCCTTTGCCGAAATATATTCGCTAAAGGATAGCGGCAGCATTTTTATCTCCACATACCTGCCTGAAAGCAAAGTGGCAAGCTCGCCAGACAATAAATAAGCGTTAGAGCCGGTAATATAAACGTCACAGTTTTTTTTTATAAACAGGCTGTCCACCGTGCGTTGCCATTCATCAACGTGTTGAATCTCGTCTAAAATAATGTAGTTCATTTTGTCGTTAATTAGCCGCTCTTTAATATAAGAATATAAAATTCTGCGGTCGGTTAAATGCTCATTATCGGCGTCTTCAAAATTTACAGAAATAATCTGTTGCTTGGAAACGCCGCTTTTTTTTATTTCATCTGTGAAAAGCTCCAGCAAAGTTGATTTCCCGCATCTTCGTATTCCGGTTACAACTTTAATAAGTTGTTTATCTTTGAAGCTGATAAGCTGCTGTAAATATTCTTCTCTTTTAATCATAACGAACACCTCTTCTTGAAGTGTAACGCAAAAAAATTACAAAGTCAACGAATTTTTGCAGTGCGTTGCTAAAAAATCGTTGCAAAAAAGCATATAGGAAGTATCGGAAATTCATGCTGTTCGATATAACCTACGCCGAAGCCATCAGCGTGTTCTTTGCAGGCGGCAGAGGTGAGCGCGGAATTTTTACGTTACCTAAATTACCCGCTCATTATATTGCTGACTTATACCTTTCAAAACTAAAAATGGAAATTAGAATGAGAGAATGATAGACAGGCCGAAAGTCTATTTTCTATTTTTTTGCGATTTACCTTAACGCCATTTTGTTTTTTCCTATAATTACAACGGATTTGTGGCTCCTGCAATTTGCTTTTCTTTGGATTGGGCGAAAATAAAAGAAAAAATATTTCAGCTTGTTTTGTTTTTTTGCAGGTGGTATTTCTGCCTATTATAAAATTTTTTGATGATGCAGAGCATCTTCGGTATCATTAATTTTCGCCGAAAACATTCGAAACTGATAACACGTACTTTTTTCACTCAATGTAAGTAATAGCTGTATGAAGAAGGATTCATTTACTACCATTTAAGTTCTCCGCAGCGCAGAGTTAAATTGCTACTTACGGAAAATGAAATTAGTCACTTTATTTTTCAAAGATGTAAAAATAGATGCGAAAGAGGATTCAGTGGCGAGTGTTTGAACAGTAACCGGAAATGCGCAGAAATTAAAACGGATTTCTATTTTTATCTGCGGAATTAAATTAATAATGCAGTTGCCGCATTTTAAATTTAATTGATTCAACATACCGTACAAGCGGCTGAACATACACTTTAGCAATGGCTGGTCGCGCGGAAAACCGCCGCGCTGCCAGCCTTGCATCCAAAGGAGGGATTGTGTATGCTTACCGCCGAAACGTTAAACGAAATGAGCCAAGTGAACATAGCCGAAATTGATCCGCAAACTTTGGCGAATGCCGAAGAAATTTCCATAGATACCGAGCTTTCGCAGGCGGAAAAAATTGAACAATACTTGGAGCGCACCGGCAATCCGTATTGCTTTTTAAGCTGCTCCATGCCTGTGCGAATCCGCTTTGTAAGGGAAGATAAAACATTAAACCAAGCGCTGTTCGATTATTTCTCGCGGCTTGGCTGAAAACAGCAAAATGGAGAGTGATATATGCCGAGAATCCGTAAATCTGTTCAAACAACCGAATCCGTAATATGGCGAATCGCCCTGTACATCCGCCTTTCAAGAGAGGATTGGAAGGACGACGATACCGCGTCCGAAAAAAAAACCGCAAAGAATAACATTTCGCAGAACACCCCGGACGTTAGCCGCAGTATAGTTGAACAGCAAAAAATGCTGCTGGAATATGTTCAGGCGCATTTTGCGGACAGGTATACCATAGAGGATATTTACACCGACGACGGCTTGTCCGGCACGGACGACGCGCGGGACAATTTTCAGCGCATGATGGAAGATGTTGAAAACGGGAAGGTTAACTGCATTATTGTTAAAACGCTCTCCCGCGCTTTTAGGAATTACGCCGACCAGGGGCGCTACCTTGAACAGATATTCCCGAAAAAAGGCGTGCGATTTATTTCAATCAGCAATCCCTTTGTGGATAGCTTCACTAACCCGGACGCGATACAAAACGGTATGGAAATTCCCATAAACGGGCTGATGAACGACCGTTACGCGGCAAAAACTTCCGCGGACATCAGGCGCACGTTCGACGCGAAGCGCAAACGCGGGGAATTTATAGGCGCGTTCGCTCCCTACGGGTATGTGAAAAACCCGGCTAATAAAAACAGCCTAATTATAGACGACGAAGCGGCGCAGATTGTAAGAAACATATTTTTATGGTTTGTAAACGACGGCATGAGTAAAACATCTATCGCCAAAAAGCTGAACGAACTTGGCGTGCCCAACCCTACTTCGTACAAAAACCGCGTACAGCATTTTAAATACAAAAACCCGAACATGGCTAAAAACGACGGGCTTTGGTGCAGTTCCATAATCCTGAACATGCTTACAAACCAGGTTTACGCCGGAAATATGGTGCAGGGCAGGCACCGCGTTATAAGCTATAAGGTGCATACACAGGTACGAGTTCCGGAAAATGAATGGTATATAGTGCCGGGTACGCACGAGGCTATAATCGATAGGGAAACCTTTGATAAGGCGCAGCTTTTGCATTCCCGCGATACCCGCACCGCACCGGATAAAAAGGAGGTGTATCTGTTTTCGGGGTTTTTGCGCTGTGCGGACTGCAAAAAAGCTATGCGCCGGAAAACTTCGAAAAATATTACCTACTACTTTTGCCGCACAAAAACCGATAAGGGTTTATGCTCCAAGCACACAATAAGGGAGGATAGGCTTACTAAGGCGGTTCTTAACGCTATAAGAATTCAAATTGCTTTAGCACAGCCTTTTACAAATATATTGAAGGAACTAAGCGAAAACCGTACCGAAAAACCCCAGGTGCTGCGTTTAAACAGTATGCTTAAAGCCCGCGAGGAGGAACTGCAAAAAATAAGAAGCGCAGCCGAAAGCCTGTATTTGGATTGGAAAAACGGCGATATCACAAAGGAAGAATATTTAGGAATGAAGCGCAGTTTTGAAGAAAAAAGCGAAAGGCTGAAAGAAACTATGAAAACCGTGAAAAACGAGATAACGGCAAAAACCGATGATGAAAATACTGAAAACGAATACATCCGCGCTTTTACCCGGCACAAAAACATTACCGCGCTTGAACGCGGGTTGGTTACTCAATTAATAGACACGATTTATGTGCATGAAAACGGGCGCATAACAATAGATTTCGCTTTTGCAGATGTGTTGAAGCGGTTCAATTTGTATTCAATTGCTCAAACAACTTAAAAATAATCACTTGATTTTGATTTTTCTCGACATAATTATAAATCCATGGTAAACTGAGGTAATTCATTCAAAAGGAGAATACCTCGTGAAACGTAAAATTACGGAAAAATTAATATCGTGGAAAAATAGGCCGAGCGGGCGTATGCCTTTGCTTGTGTACGGCGCAAGGCAGGTTGGAAAGACACATATAATCAGAGAATTCGCGGCGCTCTGCTACAAAAACATCGCCGAGGTAAACATGGAAACAAACAGAACGGTTAGGTCTTACTTTGAAGGTAGTATTGATCCTGTGCGCATTGTCCGGTTCTTGGAAACCGAAGTGCGCCAGCGTATTGTTCCGGGGGAAACGCTGATATTTTTCGACGAGGTTCAATCCTGCCCGCGTGCTCTCACCGCTTTGAAATACTTCAACGAGAACGCGCCCGAATATCATATTGTGTGCGCGGGAAGCCTTTTGGGGGTTGCAATTAACCGCGATGAATTTTCTTTTCCGGTCGGCAATGTGGATTCGTTAATTATGTTCCCGCTTGATTTTGAAGAGTTTTTACTATCTCAAAACGAAGAAATGTTATGCGAGGAAATAAAAAGGTCTTATAATGCCAATGAGGCTCTGCCCGCGTCCTTGCACGAAAAGGCTCTTGAGCTTTACCGGATATATCTTATCGTAGGCGGAATGCCAATGCCGGTTCTTTCATACTCTAACAGCGGCAGCCTAATTCCGGTGCCGGAGGTTCAAAACAGGATATTAAACGATTACATTGCGGATATGTCAAAGTACGCGGAAAATGCCGAAAGCGTAAAAATCCGCGCGGCATACAATTCTATACCCGTGCAGCTTGCGAAAGATAACAAAAAATTTCAGTACAAGCTTGCCCAACGCGGCGGAACTGCCGCCATTTTTGGAGCCGCCATTGATTGGCTTAATTTTGCGGGAATTGTGCTTAAGTGCGTTAAGCTTGAACACGCCTTTATGCCTATTTCGGTTTATCAGGATATTTCCTCTTTTAAAATTTACATGAGCGATGTTGGGCTTCTTACAATGAAAAGCGGAATTTCACAGCAGGCGGTAATGTCGGCGGGAGAACTTGAAAATACATTCCTTGGCGCGATAACAGAAAACTATGTCGCGCAGGTGTTTGCGGCAAAGCATTACGGCTTGTATTATTGGGCAACGGACGGGCAAGCCGAAGTGGATTTTATTTTGCAAAAAGACGGGGATATTATTCCCGTTGAAGTTAAAACAGGGAAGCGAACCAAATCAAAAAGCCTTGCCATATTCGCTGAAAAATACAAACCGGCGTATATAATCCGCATTTCAAGCAAAAACTTCGGGTTCGAAAACAATATAAAATCCGTTCCGCTTTACGCGGCGTTTTGCATATAGCAATTCAAAATTCTTACGCGACGGTTAACATTTAGCAATTCTCACGCGGCGGTTAACATTTAGCAATTCTCACGCGGCGGTTGTGCGTATACTTACGGCGCTTGCGGTCCTTGCGGACCCATTGGGCCGGTTGGGCCTGCCGCGCCGGGCGCGGAACCGGAGGCAAGCGGCGCGTAGCTTGGCGAAGAGCCGGGTGTCCCCGTGGGGTTAGCGGTTTGCACAATATACGGTACGCCGTTACTTACAACAATTTGCCCCGGCAAATAATTCGGAGCTTTATTCGCGTCGTAGTTAACTGTCGCAACCGGGCCGGCAGGGCCGGCAATTGCGGTATAATCCGCAGAACTTCCCGGTGTGCCCGAAGGGTTATTTTTGCCCACAATGTAAACAGTGCCGTTGCTTACAACAAGCTGTCCCTGTGTGTAATTAGCCGATTTCGTAGGGTCATATAAAGCGGACGAACCGCCGCCGCCAACTGCCATATAGTCGGCGGAGCTGCCCGGTGTGCCAGCGGGATTACTCCTGTTTACAACATAGAGCGCTCCGTTATACATTACCATCTGTCCTTGTGTGTACTGCGGCGCGTCCGCCGGGTTATAGGCGGATGAAACTGCCGCTCCTGCCGGTCCGGTTGGCCCCATTGGGCCTTGAACTCCGGCTCCCTGCTCTGCGCAGCAATAGCCGTAACGATTTGAGTTGTAGTTATTGGCATATTGCATCCAAGCAACTTCTAAATCTTTTCTACTGTTTTGCCTGCAATTCATTTAACAATACTCCTTTCATATACCGTATTCCTGCTTTTCCGGGTTATGTGATGCTGCAAACATGCGCAAAACATGCCGAATTTGAAACGGTATTATTGTTTTTTCGTTTGTCCGCCCGTTGCGCGTTTGGGCGGATATATAAAATGTCCAGACGGTATATAATATGTCCACGTTAGAGAAAGTGTTCGTGCTATCGCTCCCAAAAATTAAGCGCCGGATTATGTAAAAACCCGGCGCTTAATATGCATTGGTTAATATATGCTTTAATTTTCATCTTGGCGCGTAATACTTGTTTCGTCCTCCTTTTCTTCTTGCTGCGTTTCAATTCGGCGCGATTCGGTATTCTCCGCTTTTTCCTCAACAAAATCCTCAACATCTTTAAATACTTTTCCTATGGCTGCTTTTTCCGCCGCTTCAAGTTTGGCTATAGACTCGCTTATTTTTTCGGTTTTATGATAATGAGCTTCCGCCGTAAGCTTTGCCTTTATCTGCGAAATATATGAAATTCCTTCAAAAGAATTATGAATGTTTGCAAGCAGTTTAGTTTCCTCGTCCGAGAGGAATAGCATATCGCCGTGTTTGTTTATATCGGTATATTCTTCTTTTTGCTCCTTTTTATGCTTCTCCTTCATTTCATCAAGCCTTTTTTGCATCTCTTCAAATTGTTGCGCGGCTTTTAATTCGTTAAGCTCGTCTATTTGCTGCTGAATAGCCTCAATTTTGGTTTCCTTGGTTTTATCGTCGTACTTTTCGTTTACTTTAATGGCTTCTATACTTTCCTGCAAGTTTTTTATAAGCTCGTCTATATTTTCGGCCATATTTATCGAAGTGTTCTTTTTATCTTTTTCTTCTGTTTTCCGGTTTTTTTGCAGGCTTTGCACTGCCCGCCCCGAAATTTGCGCATTCTCGTACATTCCCGAACTTGCGGCTATTTTCATAAAAATACCTCCTTAAAGAAATTCAGCGGTTAAAATAATCGTCATATTCATTATCGACACTTATTTCAATATCATATAGTCTGTAAATAAAATGTGAGCTCATAAGTTTGGCGTTGCCGTTTTCAATAAGGTACACATCGAAGTTAAAATTGTTCCCCGCATACTGTTCTTCCAACAAAACGAGATAATTCTTCCCGTTTGATTCCTCAACGAAGATTTGCTTAACGGCGCGGCTTCCGTTATATATACTTAGCGTATCCCTAAAATTTTCAATCGGCTCAAACTTGCCGGCAGAATTTTTTATTCCGACTGCATAGTCTATATGATCCGGCATCCCCATTGAAGTAGAACCCCATATTTCCCGGCTTAATATTTCATCTTCGCCGTCGTTGTTAATGTCTGTTAGTTTGTGTACAGCTAATTGATTATTTTCGGAGTAAGCCATATACGGAACGGTTATACCGAACTCCGACGCGTCTTTTTCATTGCCCCACATTTCCTCATAAAATCCCGAACCGGGTACGCCTTGAATGTATACTGTTTTTGCCATTACCTCCGGCATGATATTATTAAACAATTCCGCGTCTGCGTCTGAAAAATCAGGGCTTTTGTAAGTTTGAATATAGCCCGCGTGCTGACTTGAGGTATTTGCGTAAACCATGCCAACTTCCGCAATAGTTTCCGAATCGAACGCAAAAATGCAGATGCTTCCATATTCGCCTCCGAAACCTACCGTAAAATAAACCAAATAGTACTTGCCTTCATATTTTATTATTTTGTTTTGCCGCCCCCATAACTCGGCAACACGTTTAATTTCGAACACTCCCGTCTCATTCTTTTTGGCGTAGGTAATAAAAGCATTGCCTACCGTTCCGCCCATTTCGTATACGATAAGCTCATCTTCTCCGCAGTTATCCATATCCGCAAGATAAAAAAAACCGTCATCCCTTAACCTCTCGCTGAATTGCGAAATTGAATTTTTTTCAAAATCTGAGGGGTCAACCCGGCAATCAACTCCGTATTTTTCAAGAAATAAATCCTTGTCATAAGCATAAAAATATCGCCTCGCTTCATCTAAAAGGCCGCTTGGAATAAGCTTATTATTTGTTGGCAGAGTTCCCAAATCAATAATTTTTGAAGCCGGGCTTTGCGAATCAAGATAGTTAAGCAGCTTTTCTTTAATGTCCCTTCTGTCGGTTTTGGAAAAGCTTCTAAGAGCCAACATATTATATAACGCCGAAAGCTCTATGTTTTGCGTAACTCCTATACCGGTTTCATGCATTTGGGCAAGATTGCCCCAACCGTCGGCGTCATGCCCTCCTCCGGCACGCAGAAAATATTCCGCCGCCTTTTCCGGGTTTTTGTTAACGCCGAGCCCCTCATAATACATATAACCGATGGCGTTGAGCGATTCCGGATGGTTGTGTTCCTCCCCGCATTTTTGCAAATAGTATAAAGCTTTTTCATAATCCGTTTCCGTTCCCTCTGCGTGCAGATACATATAACCGGCGTTATATATATCGTAGGCGCTGCCGTTCTGCGCGGCTTTCAAAATCCAAAACAGTGCCTGCTCCGGGTTAGGCTCTACCGTTATATCACCGTACGCGCTTCCGTAATAGTAGAGCCTTCCAAGCCGGGACTGCGCCATAACATCCCCCGAACCGGCAATATTTATTAAGTCCCTTAAAGCGTCTTCGGGCGGCTGCTCTTCTTCGGAGGATTCATCGGTAATTTTGTCTGCGGCGGGTGTGCCTGCGGTGTTTTCGCTGCCGGGCGAGTTAATGGATGATTCGCTCTCCGGTGTATTTTTAGCGTGCAGAATTTCCGAATCGTCTGCTACTATTTCCTCAAAAGACGTTTCCGTATCCGAATCGGTAAAATCCGTGTTTGCCCCCGAACATGACGCGCCAAACAGCAGTAACGCCGCAAGTAACGCCGTCATTAAAGGTATGTATAACCTTTTCATGATTTCATCCCCTTAGTTCTGCCGTATTTTGGTTTACTATAACACTTTTTGATGCTATAAACAACATTTCGCTATCAATAGATGCAGGAATACGTGACGAAGAAGTTTCTTCAATTTGGGTTAGAACAGTTACCCAAGCGTCAAAGCCAAGCTATAACCCTAAGCGTTTCAGCTTCCGGTGCTGCGGTATCTTTTTACCCCTGTTTTCCACATAACAAAAGATACCGCAAAAAACAAAACCGCCGCCGGAAGCGCCAAAACCCCTTTCCAGAAAGGTTCGCCCCAGCCGCAAATAACGGACGCGGGGTAATAACTTACAACAAGCATTGGCACCACAAACGTAAACGCGTTTTTTAGAAGCTTGGGCGTATAATCAATTGGGCACCTTGTTACCTGATAACTCGCGTTTGTTACGATATATATCCAGTCTAACGCTTTTACGGTAAAAAAAGCGATACCCGACGTCATTACATATACCCCGGCATAGGTTATGGCGCCGCCCAAAAGTGCGCCCGCCAAAATTAAAATTTTGCCGGTATCCAAAACTGTACCGAGTTTTGAAAGGCAGTAAAAAATAACCATTAACCCGCTTACCGGGCGAGCGGCGCGGTGCAAATGAAAATATGAACATGCCGCCTGAAGCGTAAGCGGGCACGGCCTTAAAAGCAGCCTGTCAAAATCCCCGCTTTGAATCATTTTCCACGGAAAATAATCGAACCCGCGGGCGAAGGTTTCCGCAAGCCCGTAGCCCGTAACCGCCAAGGAATATATCAGCATAATTTTATAAACCGACCACTCTCCGATATTCCCGAAACGCGAAAACATTAAAACCGTGCTTATGGGGTCTAAAATTACGATTAGAAAAACCTGCAATATCATAAAATACCAGCCCCGGTACTGCGCCTGCGACATGATGTTAATCCTTATGGATTTGAAGTAGATTTTAAGCGCCCTCATTTTATCCTCCCTGAACGATTATATTTTTCACATTTTTCGCGGTAATAATATTACCTGCGGCTATAAAAAACACAGTCCATAAAACCTGCGCTATTAGCGAAGGCAGGGCTTCTCCCGCCTTTACCGAACCTATGTAAAACCTGAGCGGAATATCCAAATACCCGGCGAACGGCTGGTAAAGCAAAAATTTCTGCATAAAATCCGGCCATAACTGCAACGGCAGGTAACTACCCGAAAGCACGTTTGCCGCAATAAGCGGAATATAAGTTAAGCCGTCGCCCCAATCAACAGCCAAACGAAGCGAGGTTACAAACATTCCGAAAGCGGCGCACAGAAAAAACGCCGAAACGAGCGAAACTAAAAACAGTAAAAATCCCGTAACCGAAACAGGCGCGGATATTTTGTAAATTCCGGATAAAAACATTGAAAATAAAATAATCGTACCTCTAAATAAAAACAGCACAAGGCGCGAAGCGGCGGTTTTCGAAAACCACAGCAAATAAAGCGGCACCGGCCTTACAAGCTCAACGCCCACATCTCCGTTATTAATTTTGCCGCGAATATCCTCTTCGATATTTTGCGGATGAAAGGCTATAACCGCCTGCCTAAGCCAAACATGAGTAACAACCTGACGCAGTGTAAGCGAAGCGAAAAAAGCGGCGGTTTTATCGTTTGCGTACAAATAAAACGCCGAAAAAACCGCAATCTCGATTATTCCCCAAAAAAGACCGACAACGGAGTTAACGGCGGCGGCTGTGCGGTACTGTATCCCCTTAAAGAACTCAATTTTAAACATCGCGGCAAAAGCTTTTAAACTGCGTGTCATATCCTTACCTCCCCGGTGCATTTTCGCGATATCTTTGTGTTATATCTTCATTTCACGATACATGTTCGCAATAATTTCGTCGATATTCTGATAAATTTGGATAACCTCAGCCGGTTTTTCCGAGCTGTAGGTTTGCTTTAGGGTTTCCAAATTACCGTTATACAAGATGTTTCCCCGCCCTATTACCATAACGCGGCTGCACAAAGCCTCAACGTCCGTCATATCGTGTGTGGTAAGAATCATTGTAACGCCGCTTTTTTTGTTTTCTTCCTTTAAAAAATCCCGCAGCGCAAGTTTGGATACCGCGTCTAACCCTATTGTTGGTTCGTCTAAAAACAAAATTTTGGGCGAATGCAAAAGCGCGGCAACAATTTCGCATCTCATTCTTTGCCCAAGCGATAGCTGCCTTACCGGAGTATTTAAAAGGCCGCCTATATCCATCGCGCCGGTTAGTTCGCTAAGTCTTTTATTGAAAGCGGGCGTTTTTATCGCGTAAATATCCTTCAATAAATCGTAGCTGTCATTTGGCGGAACATCCCACCAAAGCTGGCTGCGCTGTCCGAAAACAACGCCTATTTCCGCAACGTGCGCAGTTCTTTGCTTCCACGGCACGCGTCCGGATATAACGCACGTTCCGCCCTCCGGCGTTAAAATCCCGCTCATTACCTTTACCAATGTGGATTTTCCCGCGCCGTTAGGTCCAATTAGCCCTATAAGAGCGCCCTCTTCAATAGTAAAGCTAACCTTATAGAGCGCGCGGATAACTTGCGCGGCGGCTTTTTTCCGGCGTACGGTAAACGATTTCGATATTTCGCAAAGCTCAATTTGGGGCACAGTTAATTCTCCTTTCTAAGGCAACTCGTTTTCGCTCAACTTGTTTTCACATTTCACAATAGCATAATATTTCCTCAAAATATAATCCGGTTTTAGCCGTTATTGATGACCGCATAAGGCGCAATCTTTAATTTAGCGGCTTTCTTTCCATTTTTTAAAAATTATCTTGACAGTTTGCCGTTTGACACTTATTATATAAGTATAATAGTTGGTTGAAAGAACCGATGTATTATTTGTACTAACTTCATGCCAAACAAACGTTTGTAACCCTCAAAGGGGTTTTTTTATTTTAGGGGGGGGCTGGTCGCGCGGGAAAAGCGCCGCGCTGGCAGGCCTGCCGTCCAAGGCTGGTCGCGCGGGAAAAGCGCCGCGCTGGCAGGCCTGCCGTCCAGAGGAGATGAATAATTTGAAAAAAACACAGGAGTTAACCTCGGAAAACCATAAGAAAATTACGGAGGAAGTGAAAAAAGTTACTATATTAAATAGCCTTTTATCAATTTTCCTAAGTTATGAGAAGTTTAAATACTCCGAAAAAGCAGCGGATATTCTGCCAAAGGAAATTTACAATGAATTTGTGGAAATGATTGAAACCGATTTGTCAAACATAAAAAACATTTTAAATACGCAAATATCCGAAAGAGAAGAAATTGTAGACCGATTTATGGAAAAAGTAAACCTTCTGGGTAAAATGTATCGCGAGAGTCGGCTTTATTTTTTACATATTTCTTTTTTACAAAATTACGAATTTTTTCTTCTCACAAAAAATACTTCTAAGAGCTTTGAGGTGCCTTCCTCCTACAGAAAAGAAGTTCTGTTTGATATAGAGGATTATTTGGCAGATTGTGAAGAATCGGATTTGAAAAATAAAAGTTCACAATTAATGGCCGCGTTTCCTATCTGCATGACAAGAGAAAAATATTATGATTACATTAAAACGGTTTTTGATTTTGATTCTGAAGAAAGCGAGCAAACACCCGCAGATAGAGCAAAAGAAATAAACATGCAACTGTTTCCCTTTGCTTTCCCGGAATACGGAGAATCGTTTCCGGAGGTTGCGGCTAAGTTAAAAGTCATTGAAAATGATATTATGTGCGGCAAAATAGACGATGATCCAATTGGTAATATTCTTAATGATTTACGTAAAATTTTAGAATTGACCGATGTATTGGATACTTATTTTAAAAGCTTTACATCGCTTTTAGAATTTTTGGAAAAGTGGGACGATTTTTTCAAAAACGAACCGGAAATTGAAAAGATTCTTATAAAATCCTCAAATGTTACCGAATTAGACCATGTATCATTGCTAACTTGCATAGCGCAATACGGCGATGAGATAAAGAACAAAACAAATATGGATAAGTTTAAAAAAACAAATAAAAAGCTTTTTGATAAAGCAGCAGAAAGTTATTCCGGAGAAGATTCAACCTTAGAAACAGGCGCATCGCATGAAAAAATTAAATCGCATCTTCACCGCTCAACAAGCGATTCTGTAGATTCCGAGGAAAGCGAAACGGAATATGCGAACTTATCAACTGCCGACTACATTATTAACTTCATTAAAGAACAAACATCCAAAACGCCGATAAAGCTTGTAAAACTTATCCGCCAGTTTTCTTTCAGCGTAATGCCCGCTCCGGACGATGAGTTTTTACTGCGCTACTTTAAGGACAATATTGATAATTTGGACGATAGCACAGTTTTCACCTTTAAAACGATATCTGACAGTATTATGTATGAAGATTCTTAATGCGATGATAATTAACTTATACTCATGGTTTGTTAGAATAGCAAAACCGGCAGGAGGCGCACCAAGGCGCACACCTGCCGGTTTTACCGCCTAACATTTGCTTGCGACAAATTCCATTTAATATGCTCGCGCAAATCCTCTTGGCTGTTAAACGAAAGTCCGAAATCCTTTTCCATTTTTTTAACCCCGTAAAGGCTTGGGCTATCCCCCCAACCTAAATCGTTTAAAGCAATTTCGGATTTCGATTCCGGGTACTCTTCAATTGCAATTTGCGCAATTTTTTCCCATGTTGTATACACATTTCCAAGCGCCAAATAAACCTCTTCGTTTTTATCGCTTTCAAGCAAAGCCAAATACAGCTTGGCAATTTCTCCGGCTGAAATAAACTGAGTTCCGTCGTTTTTAGTAACCTTAACCGGCTTTCCCGAAACAACAGCCTCGGCAATATCCTTAAAACGAGTGTCCGCCTGAGATGACCCGTCCGGAAACGGCGGGTTTGAATATGTATAACCGGGGCGTATAACATTGCGTTTCATCGAAACCGCGCCGCCGTCATAATACTTCGTAAAGCCCAAAACATACGCTTCCGACGCGGATTTTGTGCTTCCGTAAAGGTCTGTTGGTATATTGGCGCAGGTTTCGTCCATACCGTTTACGCGAACATTTCCCATTGCGGCGGTGCTGCTGGTATAAATAAATTTTGAAACGCCGGCTTTTTCCGCAATTTCAAGCAGATTAACCGTTGCCGCCGTATCGTTTGCAAGCATCGAAACGGGCTCTTTACCCCAGCCAAGCGCGATATGTATAACCGCGTCGCAGCCTTCAATATACCCTTTTAAAACATCGTATTCGGTTATAAGCCCTTTTACCAAAGTTGTTCTTTTCGCAAGCGACGGGTATTTTTCCGGATTTCTTGAAAGCACAACCGTTTCGTGCCCGCGTTTTAGCGCTTCTAAAGTTACATACTGCCCAATGTTGCCCGTACCGCCGGTAATGAATATTTTCATAGTGACCTCCCCTATTCCTTCACAAAACCTTTTTCAAGGTTTTCGTTAATAACATCCTCTACAAAACCCCACAACTGCGGAATCGCCTCTTTAACGGGCAGCATTCTTTCGTATATTTTATCCCGTGCCACGCCGTATTTTACCCACGTATGCCCGCCGGTTAAGTAGTTATTCAAAAACGGCTGAAACCTGTCCACTGCGGCGGCATATACCGCGTCCGGTGTTTTCATTTCGTCAAACTCTTCCCAAAGCCCGCGGTATTCCTGAGCCTGGTTCTCCGGCAAAAGCTTATACAAAATATCCGCCGCGTCCTGTTCGCGTTTCAGCTTGCTTTCGTAGCCGCGTTCATCGTAAGCAAAGGTATCGCCCGCGTATATCTCCACCAAATCGTGCACCAGCGCCATTTTTATTACGCGGTTTATATCCACGTTTTCAAGCGCGCAATACTCAAAAAGTGTCATAGCCATAAGCGCGAAATGCCACGAATGTTCCGCTACGGTTTCCCTTCGGGATTCGTCCGCAAGCAGGGTTTGCCGCGAAATTGACTTGGTTTTGTCCGCCTCAATTAGAAATTTTAATTGGTTTTTAAGAGTTTCCGTCATATAATAACCTCCTGTAAATATAACCGCGAAATATGCGTAGGTGACTGCGCGGGCAGAACTTGAATTAAGCTTCCGAATACTTCCCTAAATAATATAACGCAAATTCCGCAAACCGGCAATAAAAATGATAAGCTCTTTTTCTGCTTTTCTTTTTTAATCATATTTATTATTTCTTAGCATTATGATACACTTACGTTTGTTATTACGATTTCGATGAGGGAGAAAAAAATGAACCAAAAAAAACTTGTACCCGAAGTTTTGAAGAACGAAACAAACTTCTCTAATTATGTGGATTTACTTATTGAAATGAGCACGGATGGGTATTGTATTTTTATGGCGGTTATGGATACGCCGTCGGGCAGTGTTAATTTTACACAAGAAATTGGAGCGAAACTGTGCAAAATCGGCATAACAATAAATCTCTATAACAAGTGGCGCGTTTCTTACTGCGCTATTACAGACGGCGGGCAGTTAATTGCGGAAGCCGGCCATAACGTAAAACCGTCATTTGTTTGCGCCGATGTTGGAAAGGATGAAATTTATTGCCACAGTGTTGGGTATGCGCAAAAGGGAGAAGCTCGCAGCCTCAGTATTAAAATAAATAACAATCAGGTTGCGGTCGTAAGACGCGGCATATCATTTGTTGTTTATGACAAAGAAAAACAAGAAATTCTTGATTCTGTAAACTTCGACACTTATACCGAAAGCATACCATGCAACCGTCATGATATTTCGCCCACCGCTCGTGTTTTTGTTAACAATAACCCCGGAGTTACTTTTATAACCTGCGGCTTACCGGGTTTCCCCAAAGAAAACCTTACAGATAACGAGAGATATATTGTTGAAAGCAAAATTGTGCAAACCTTTATTCGTGTGAACCCAACCATGCGCAGCGCTATACAGGATTACATTAAAGAGCCAAGCGGAATTGCCGAGGTGTTAACTCCGCCTGTTTCTTACATAGGAACCGATGGCGCAAGGCACTTTGAGGATTGCGCCGGCAAATACCTAAACTCTGTAAACGGGCACAGGTTAACAACAGGGCAGCCGGCGGAATTTAAGCGCACAATTTATATTGTTGGCGACTGCCGTTTTTTAGGTATCGGCGTTAGAGATGATGGTACGCTTGCCTCGCGCTTACAGGCAATCCTAAACGAACAGGCAAGCGAAGAAGGGTTTATTGTAGAGAATTATGCCTTTGCGTTAGACGGCACGGACAACGAAAAAGAAATTATCGCTATTTTAAACGCGGCACAGCTAAAGTCCGGTGATATTGTTGTTGGTTTCGGTGAAGGACTGCATTCTCACAATCCCGAACTTGATGTAAAACCATACCGGCACGGCGAGCTGTTCTTTGACGACCTGCACTTTACCGAAACAACGTATAAACTCGTTGCGGAGGGTTTGTTTGAAACGCTGAAACAAAACAATTTTATGAGGGAGAAATTATCTGTAAAGCAGCCGAAACGTCAAGCCGTTTCGTTAAATTACGGTTTAACGCAGCAGCTGCTTTCCGGGCTTGAAGAATATAAGCGGAAGCTTTCGGATATTGTAAGCGGTTTTAGCAATTACAGCGGTGTGAATATCGTCAGTGGTGTAAACAGCGGCAATGTTGGAGATGCTGTAAGCGGTGTAAGAGATAACACCATTGGCGCTATTGTTATGAACTGCAATCCTTTTACACTCGGTCATCGTTACCTTATCGAGGAATGCGCAAAAAAAGTTGACCATCTAATCGTTTTTGTTGTGCAGGAAGATAAATCAATTTTTTCATTTGCCGACCGCTTGGAATTAGTAAAAGCCGGAACGGCGGATTTAGAAAATGTGCGTGTGGTTGAAAGCGGAAGTTTTATTATTTCCTCGCTTACATTCAAAGAATATTTCAACAAAGCCGAACTTCAAAACCGCGCCGTGGACAGTTCCAACGATGTTACGCTTTTTGCGAACGAAATTGCGCCCGCCGCAAAAATCAAGGTTCGTTTTGTAGGCTCCGAACCTTTCGACAAGGTTACAAACCAATACAACCGAACGCTTGAACGCATTTTGCCGCAATACGATATTGCCTTTGAGGAAATTCCGCGTGCCAAAACCGGCGGCGAGGTTATTTCCGCAAGCCGCGTCCGCAAACTGCTTGAAATAAAGGATTTTGACGCAATTAAAAACCTTGTGCCGGATGTAACGTTTGGGTATCTTCTGAAAAAATTCGGTTCATACTAATTCCGTTTAAAAAGCTTGAAACCGGCGCTTGAAAAACGCCGAAAATCACGGCGATTTTTCAAGCTTGGATTCAACTTTTTAACTTGGAATTAGTATCAGAAAATTAAAAGCGAATGCATTAAAAAAGGATACCGCCAATTCCGGCAATATCCTTTTTTGTTTGGTAAATAATCTATTCAGTAAATAAATTGCTAAATCCCCTAAACCGAAAACTAACTCTAAACTTCCCGTTCGGTATAAGTTGTATGCAGTAAATGGTGCGCCTTTTCCGAATACGGCTCGCCCAAAAATTCCTCATACAGTTTTATAATATCCGGGTTTTGGTGCGACATTCTAATTGCCTTGCCGCGATCCTCTTCGTAAACCGCTTCGGCGCGTTTTTTAAGCACGTTTATATCGTTTCCGTGGTAGGGCTGACCGCCGCCGCCAACACAGCCGCCGGGGCATGCCATAATTTCTATGGCGTGGTACTCGGCTTTGCCGTCGCGTATATCCTCCAGCAGTTTTCTTGCGTTGCCAAGCCCGTTGGCAATTGCAATGTTAAGGTCCATACCGGCAACGTTAAC
>JAISVZ010000111.1 GCA_031271295.1 Clostridiales bacterium
ATAGGGAGCTTTTCCTTTTCCGAAAACATTTTTTTAATTTAAAAAGAGAAGAATTCCTCAATGTATGTGGACTTTCTTCTCTTTGTTTTTTTAGTGTCAGAAAAATTCATAAATGAAAAGCAGCCTATCTTGGCGGCGAACTACACGTAAAACAAATAAATTTACGGTTGCGTTAAGGATAATCAAAAAAATAGAAAACAATTTTGAGCGCTCTTCTCAAAATTGCTTCCGCCTAAATAGAGAGAAGAATAATCTTGCGCCGAAACGCCCGTAACCACGCCGGATATCAAGGAAAAAGTGCGAGTAACAAATGATATCACTGTATTAAATGATGACAATTGGGTGTCATCATTTTTTTTTCGTTTTTTTCTGCAAAAATTTTCATTAGAATTTTGTGAATTTCGGCTCTTTTAGCAAGATACCATGTTGAGAACATAAATTACATAACGTTCAAAGTTTGTAACCATGATTCGCCTTGCCGCTTTGCGGCGGGAATATAGCCGTGTATTGCGGCGGCGCAAACCAGCGGCGACAAAAAAACGAGGAGGTAAGAAAAATGATTGAAAATTGCTTTGTTATGTGCCGCGCATACAACGCGCCTTATTCTTGGGCGTAAACACATCGAAAGGTTTTTAACGCAAAAAAAGGAGGGATTGAAATGAAGAATAAGAAGTTTGCGATTTTCGCTTTATCGGCAGTAATTATAGCGATTGCGTACTTCGCAATCAGCACAATTAATAGGAACGGAATCTATGAAAATGCGGTTAATTTAGCCGCTAAAGGGGGGGATAATTACGAAGCCGCCATTGCCGAGTTTGAAAAAATTCCAAACCACAAGGATGCAGGGGTGCGGATTAACTTATTTAAAACCCAAAACATCCCGTACCGCGACGCGAAAGAATTACAAAACGAGGGGCAGTACGAGCAGGCGGCGTTAATTTACGAAGAATTAGGCGGTTATTCCGATTCGGCGGAACTTGCGCAAGAATCCCGTAAAGCCGCCGAATACGAAAAAGCGGAAGAATTTTTTACAAACGGGGATTATTCTTCGGCGGAAGAAATTTTCAAGCAGCTTGCGGAGCAAAATTTCAGCAACAGCGCACAAAGAGCCGAAGAAATGCCTAAATACGCCTCTTATGACGATGCGGCATCGCTTTTGGCGGACGGTAACAACGCTGATGCTTACGAGCTGTTTTATGACCTTGGTGATTTTTTGGACAGCGCCGAGCAAAAAAACGCTGCGGATGAAGCGTTATGGCAGGAGGTTATTAATAGTGATTCCAAGGCGGAGCTTGCAAGATATATAACCCTGCCCGGTTCGCAAAAACATAACAACGATGAAATTGAAGCTCAGCAAACACGATTAACCAGAATTGAAGCAGCTTTGGAATTCAAAAGAATTATGCCGGAAACTCTGCCGGAAAATATTAACGTAAAACCCATCAACACCTTCATAGGTAAATGGAATAATTATACCGATGCGGAAATTGCGGACATGGTAAGTAAAGCCAAGGCTCTTCAAAATGAAATATTAGCGGATAGCAAATACTCCGCGCCAATTCTAAGCGACCCGGACAACGCCACCGACGAAATGATTGACAGTTTTCTTCAAGATTTCGGCGCTCATGCGGACACTGAGCGTGTTAAAGCTCTTCGCGAGGCGGACTTTTTCGAATTGCTAAACGCCGGTAAAATTACCGCAACCGTTACCGGAGGGGGGATAGAAAACTCCACTGTTTCAATTACCAGCAACGTAAAGCACGAAGTTAATACAGTAATCCCGCTTGGTACGTATTTCGCGTCCGGCAGTGTACAAAATATGGTGGTTCGTTCGGAAAAGCCGGTGTATCTGCGTGCAAGCGGTTCTGCCACGGTAACAGTACCTTCGGCGTGTATGAACATAAGCAGAAGCATACCCTATTCCGATGATAGCCTTTCGGTGCGCAAATTAACAAACGCGAGGCTGGAAAGGGTTATTCGTGAATGCAGCGAGCGCGGCGCAAGCTACGAAGTAACACAGGCGGCAACATGGATTGTTACAGATAACCCCAGTGAGTACGATTTGCTTCATACCCTTGTTTATACCTATTCTAACGGCATTCGAAGCCAAGCAATTGACGAGGATGATTTAGCAAAAGCAAGGCAAATAGTAAAAGACGCCGGTTAAACGGCTAAAAAAATTTAAAACGGGAGGTTTTAACTATGGCTTGTATTTTTGGGCACAAGTGGAACGGCTGCACATGCGAAAAATGCGGCAAATTGAGAGATGAGCAGCACAAGTGGAACGGCTGCACATGCGAAAAATGCGGCAAAACGAGGAACGAGCAGCATAAAATTGAAAACGGTAAGTGTGTTAGGTGCGGAAAAACGATAGCCGAAATTATTACTGCCGATTTGCCTGCTTTTAATTGGACAATGTCCGGGAATGCAAACGCGCGGTACTATAGCGCAAAAGCTCCCTCTTTATGTTTTGCCGGTGAAATTTTGAGTCAGCTAACTAATGTTCCGCCTATGACTTATTATATGGTTGATACACCGGACGGAACATTAGGGCGGGATATTGTGGGCTTCTTCACGGAAGCGCCGATAAAGACCAAAGGCCTTAGCACCAAATACCGCACGTATGGTTTAACCGGAGCAGTTTCAGCCGAAAGCCTGATGGGTTACGGCGATTTTGTAAAAATGCATTCAATTGCGGCGGCTACAAAAATGAACGGGCAGTACACAAAACTTGTTATGATGATGAAGTGCGGGCATTGCGGGTACGAATCGCCGGTGGAAACCCAAGCCGGTGATATGGAAAGGGAATGTTACTTTTGCGGAACCAATAACAAAACAACTCGCGGAGGCGTTAGTGTTTTTACCGCAAAAGGTTTAGTTGAGCTGTAGAAAAAGAAAATCCGCAGAAAGGGAGATAATTATGGAAAACATCACAAATATCACGTTCGACATCCAAAACACCGGGGAAACGAACACCATATCCGTTGAATACGGGAAGTTTAGCGAAATACCTTTCCCGCCCGGTACCGTTCCCGTACAGTTTTTGGGCGCAAACCATTTTCTTGTTTCAAACGGTAAATTTATTGGCAAGAAATACGGAGTTGTTAATAGCAACGGAGAAATTATAATTCCGGTAGAAGAAAAACATTCACAGCGTCCGGACGGCTCGGCAGTATTTGAAATGCTTGATGAAAAGGTCATCCTTTTTGAAAAGGACGGGTTTACCCTTTATGACCTTAAAGGAACAATAACCGCGCACTTCAAAAAACTAATCAAGCTTGGTTCCGGTTTGCTGGCGGTATCTAACGGAGATAAGGTTGCTATGGCAAAAATTGACGGCAGCCTTGTTACCGGCGAGGATTATGATAGCATTCGTCCTTTTGCGGACGGAGTTTGTATTGCTCAAAAGGGAGATACCTTTACCGGCTTTTTGGATGATACAACCGTTGCGTTTACTATAAGCGCAATAGATGAAATTCGGGATTTTTTTAACGGTTATGCGGTAATAAAAAAGGGAGGGAAGTTTGGAGCTATTGATGAAAGCGGCAATTTTGTTTTAGAAGCTAAATGGAAATGGCTGCGCAACTGCGGAGACGACGCGTTTGTATTTTCCGAAGCGAAGGAACCGAAAGTAAACATAGACAAAATGGGTTTGGTAACGTTTGGAGACAAAATTTTAATTCCGTGCAAATATACAAACTTAGAACAGATCGACGCCAATTTGCTAAAATACGGAACAATTGTTTTTTACCAGTATGATGTAGGAAACACTCGTTACACAAAAAGCCTGCTTGCGTTTGGCTTGTTAGACTACAGCGGAAATATAATTGCTCGTGAAGGGATAACAGGTGTCGGTACTGAAAACGAAGGCTTGCGGGCATATTCCAGATACTATTCGGATAATCATATTGAATTCGGTTATATGGACAAGGCTTGGAACAGCGTGCTGAAAATATCAGACATGAGCTATGGTATGCCATACATTTTTAACTTCCAAATAGACGATTTATTATCACCGTTCTTTGAAGGAAAAGCGTTTATAAAGCTATCTGCGGACGGGAAATACCTAAAAAAAGGACGCTGGATAGACAAAAACGGTGAATCTACAAGCGAAGGGAAAAAACTAAACATAGAAAAACCCGCCGCTGGTGCGGCAGAAAGCCCGGACGATAAAAAGGCGAAGCTAATAATAGATAGCCTGCGAGGTAAGTACACTCCGTTACCGTATAATGCAATAAAGGGGTGCCATCGCATTTTGGGAGATTTTTGGCAATTAATTAAAAATTCGGATGAATTGCTGTTTAACATAAGCAAATTGGAATCTGTAAGTGGGTTTTCGTGCGGGCTTCTTGCGGTAAAGGAAAAATCGTCTAAGAAAATTGGTTTTATTGACCACGAAGGGCAAATTGCTATGGAAGCAAAATATGATGAGGCGGAGCATTTTAACAATAACCGCACATGGGTACGGCAGGGAAAGCAATATTTCATATTAAAACGCGAAGTTATAATAAACGGTATAGCCCCCGGAAACGTTTCTGAATAATTTACTGTTTTTACCGTAATTGCTTGTAATTGCTTTGTAATTTACTTGCGGAGAAACGCGTAATCGCGTAATTTTCCACTTGACAGCACTTTGTTACAATGGTAGAATTACGCGGTGCGGCGGAGTAGCTCAGTTGGCGAGAGCACTCGGTTCATACCCGAGGTGTCGGGGGTTCAAATCCCTCCTCCGCTATATCTTACTCTATCCATAAAAAAGCCGGCTTGCCTTAATTGGGTAACCGGCTTTTTTATTTTGCTTGCGCCGGGCTTAAAACGGAAAAAACTGATGCGGATAAGATGCGGATAAGTGGATAAAAGGTTGTTGACACATTGTGCGAATTGTGATTTAATTGGCCTGTAAACGTTTCATGATGTAGCTGTAGAATAATAATATTGGGAGGTATTTATGGAAAGTTTGGGGTTTGGGGCTATTATGCTTGTTTTTGTGTGGGAAATTATTTACGTGGTGCAAGGTTTTTTTGCGTACGGTACAGCGTACAGGTTTACTAAAACCAAGGGAGATTCCGGAGTTTCTCTTGTTGGCTGGATGATTGTTTTTATGTTAGCTTCATTGGTTCCCGGTCTGGGTATTTACTTTTGGGTTAAATACAGGCACTTGGGAGAATAATTACATAATCAGCAGCCCTGTTTTCGCTTGAAAGCAGGGCTGATTTTTTTAAACATGAATATAATCCAAAACATTTCCCTCTATGTCGGATAAAAACAGAATTTCGCCGCTCTCCACCCTAAAGGTAAGCTGAATGTTCAGCAAATCCGCGTAATCGGACGTGCCTTTTCCGGTAAGCGCAACAGTTTCTCCGGGTTTGGCGAAAACTTCGGTTAGAGCATACTTTTTGAGCTGCGAGGGGTTGTCGCTTAAATACAGCCCTAAAGTGCTTTGCTCGGTATCCGTTAAATTTATTAGTATGCACCCGTTGGAATTCCTGTTTGAATGAGCGGTATCGAAGCAAAACTTCGGCATGTTGTCCTTAGTTACAAGTTCCAAACCAATTTTACCGTTTACGGTATCGTTCCATGAAAGCGTTAAATTTTCGTCCTTTACCTTATTTCCGTTTACAAGCCAATGGTCAAACTCGGTGAACTTGGGCAATTCCGGCGAAACTTGCGCGTTTATTCCGTTAAAATATTTTGCCCGTGATGTTACCCTGCCGTTAATTTTTGCGTGCCCGCCGGTTACGCCAATTTCAAACATTTGCTCGTATCCGTAGTTTTCCTTCAAAAATTCAAAAGCCGTAATGCTGCGGCCTTTAGCAAATGCCTTCATTCCTTCGTGGTTGCCCCAAACGTTCCATTCGCCTACCCAATCCGCGTACTTGTTTTCCTCAAGCGATATTTTTATTTCCTGCGCCGCTTCCGAATAAAACTTGTTTATTTTTCCGGTAACTTTTTCCTCGGTAACAACGTTTGCCGCCAAATCGCATATAATTGCGGCAAATTTACTTCTCATATCGCGCCGCGCCAAAAGGGCGGTTAAAAGCGGGCTGTTTCTTTCCTTTTCGCTTGCTATAACCTCCGCGAACGAAGCATCCGTGTACTCTCCGCCGTAAAGCCCCAGTGTCCAGTCCACATCGTATATAACGTAGCGCCAGCGTCCGTCTAACTCCGGCGGCATACCTTCAAGCTTCGGCCCAACATACCGCCAGCGTTTCATATTGTTCTTTGGCCAGTCGTTATTGCCCGTGTATATTTCAAACGCGTAGTAAAACAGCAAATTGTCAATATCAACAAGTTTTGTGAATTCGTTAAATACGGCATCGTCGGTTAAATTCTTGTAGGCGTAATCCTCCATTTGCCGCACTTCCGCCTCTAAATATTCATCCTCCGTGTTGTACCAGCCCTCGCCGTCGCCTACAATTTCAAATTCGTCCGTTGGCGTTCGGTAAATATCCTGCAAATATTTTTCGTTTATTTGCACCTGAACCCAAGTAAAGCCGTAATATTCACCGTTTAGAAAAACCGCCGCCGCGCGTGCGGGGGAGGCTATTCTAAAACCCGCGTCTCTTGCCAGGGAGGAGGTAACTTCATTTCGCAGCATTCCAAACTCCCTGTCGTTCGCGCCGTTTCGCAGCACAATTTGGTCGTACTCAAGTATTGGCGTTTGGTACTTATCGGCGCTTCGCTCTTCCGGAAAAAAGTTATAGTGAAATTTGCCGTTATCGGCGTCGTATTCCTTCCGGGCAACAAGCCGCAGGGATTTTTGGTCTGTTGCGCGCGACCAGCCGCCGCTTACCCTCATTCCTGCCGCCTGGGATAAAACGCGTTCGCCGTTATGGGTTAAAACCTCCACATGCACAGGGCGTTCGCTTTCCATACCCCTAAGGTTAAAATTGGCGGGAGCGGGCGGCTCAATTAAAACGTCCGGGTTTTCCGCTATGTATTCATCCCTTATACGCCCCAGCACAAAAATGCCGGTATCGTAATCGTACAGGTTTTTTTCATCGGTGGAGAGCGAAAATACCAGTGTGTTAAAACGCGTTTCCACGCCGCGCCCCAAAAAATAGGTATGTACCAAAGGTTTTGTTTCCGAGCCGCCGTTTACCGCTATAGCCTTTAGCACCACGGATTTTACGCCGCCGCCCGCGTCAAGGAGTATGGGTTTGGAATAAACGGCCGCCTCTCTTGTGGGTTCGGAGCCGTCTGTGGTATAATAAATTTCGGCGTCCGGAAAATTGGCGGTTATGGAAACCTCAATGTCTTCCCTGTAAAAGTGGTCTTTTTCGGAAAACGAAACGGCGAGTTTTTTTTCGCTTTGGTTGGGGTTTAAAATAAGTTCGCCGGTAACCTCATCCTGCGCTAAAACTTCCGCAGATACCGTTCGCGCCGGGTTTTGGCTAAGGTAAAGGGCGGAACAAATAAAAAGCGCCAAAAGAAATACAAAAACTAAAAATTTACGCATAACGGGGAATCTCCTTAAATAGTAATCGTTATAAATTATTATATTGCAAGTTATTTTCAATTTACGCGGGGTGATAAATTGGATTACAGGTACGAAAAAAAATACTTTTTAAGCGCCGAAACCGCCGCGGTTTTAAAACGCCGTATTGCCGCCGCGCTCCCTCCGGATTCGCACTCCGGCGGTATTTACCGGGTAAACAACGTGTACTTTGACGATTTTAACCTGTCGTTTTATAACCAAAAGGAAAACGGAGCGTATAATCGCGACAAATACCGTCTTAGGTTTTACAATAACAACCTTTCGTTTATCCGCTTGGAACGCAAGCATAAAGACGGCGAGCTTTCGTACAAGGAATCCGCACAGGTAAGCGCCGCGTTATTTAAAGCTTTGGTAAACGGCGAAGCGGATTTTGCGCAAAAATTTCCGGAAGTTTTATCGGATAGTAAACACGCGGTTTTTTGGAGTAACTTTATTAATCTTTACCGTTTGCGCCGTCTAAAACCTACGGCGCAGTTTTCCTACATACGCGAGGCTTATTTTCATAAAACCGCCAATGTGCGCATAACTTTCGATTCCTGCATAGGCGGAAATTCAAAGGATATAAGCGGCGTGCTGGAGGTTAAATACACGCATTTTATACCGCGTTTCATCTCCGGTTTGCTTAACGGCGCAAACCTTACGCATACCGAAATGTCCAAATACTGCATGGTTTTAAACCGGGAGGCAAAGCTAAATGTCAAATTCCATTAACGTAATTACAAACCTTAATGAGTTTCTTTTAAACACGCCAACAGTTGGAAGTATCAGCGCCGAAAGTGTTTTATTTACAATGGGTATTGCCACAATCTGCGCGGTCGCAATTTATTTGGTGTACCGTTTTTTTAACAGGAGTGTGGTTTACAGCGCAAATTTTAACTTGCTTACGGTTATGGTATGCCTTGTTACCGCCTTTATTATAATAACAATAGGCGCAAACTTGGTGCTTTCCCTTGGTATGGTTGGCGCGCTTAGTATTGTGCGTTTCCGCGCCGCCGTTAAAGACCCTTTGGATGTTGGCTTTTTATTTTGGGCGGTTGCCGCAGGGCTAACAGCCGGAGCACAGCTTTATTTCGTGGCGCTTCTCGGTACGGCGTGTATAGCTTTAATATTTATCGCGTTTTCATTTTTCCGCGCCGAAAAACGTTCGTTTTTAATGATTGTTCGCTACAGCCCGGAAAACGCCGAAAAGGTTACGCCATTAATTTCGAATATTAAATTTAAGCTTAAAAACAAAACTCAAAGCGCGGAGTATGTGGAGCTTACCGCCGAGGTAAAGGTAAAAAATAACGATACATCTTTTTTGCAGCCCTTAACCGAATCCGGTTTTGTGCAAGAAGCTTCGGTTGTTGAATACAGCGGCGAATTTGGCTGAGATTTTCTGCCGTACCGCCATACGCGCGTTAAAAAATCCCAAGAACAGCACTTGGCTTAGTTTAGCATTTCTTTACGCGACTTGGTACAAATTATTCAAAATACTGCTTATGCCAAACCAAAAACATATATACCGTCCAAATTTTACGGCTGTTATCGCATTTGCCTGCCTTGTGCCGGTTCAGCAGCTTAATTAGTTCCTCGGTTACGAAATATTTTTTAGCGGTGTCGCTTTCGAACGCCGCTTTAATTTTTTGATAATACTTTTCCTCCCTAAGCCAAACGCGAATTGGTACGGGGAACCCTAATTTCTTTTTGGATGCCACATCCTCCGGTAAATGCCTTCTTGCCGCCTCGCGAAACGCCAATTTTGTACCCGCCTTCGATACCCTAAGGTTTGCGGGAATTTTGGACGCGCAGGCAAAAACCTCCTTATCCACAAACGGCACGCGCACCTCCAACGAATGCGCCATACTCATTTTATCCGCTTTCAGCAAAATATCGCCCACCATCCACAGGTGAATATCAAGATACTGCATTTTGGTTACATCGTCCGCGTTTTTAACCTTTTCGTATAAGGGTTTTGTAATTTCGCCGGGGGGTTGCCCAGTGCTTGCGCATTTAAGCAGTTTGCCGCGTTCCTTTGCGGAAAAAATGTTGGCGTTACCGATAAAGCGCTGCTCCACGGTTTTGGCGGAGCGTATTAAAAAGCTTTTCCCCTTAAACTGAAGCGGAATTGCCGATACCGCCGCCGATAAAAACTTCCGCAAAAAAAGCGGCAGCTTTTGAAAAGCTTTTAAATCCCCCGGTTCTTTGTATATGTTGTACCCGCCGAAAAATTCGTCCGCGGCTTCGCCGGATAATGCCACTTTAACATATTTCGCGGCTGTTTGCGAAACAAAATAAAGCGCCACGGCGGAAGGGTCTGCCAGGGGTTCGTCCATGTGGTATTGCACTTTGGGAAGTATTCCCCAATATTCCTCGTCGGATATGGTTTTGCTGTGGTTTTCCGTTTTAATTTTTTCCGAAAGGTTTTGCGCGTAGGAAATTTCGTTATAATTATCGTATGCAAAGCCAACGGTAAATGTTTTCGCGCCGTTAAATGTTGCGGCAACATAGCTCGAATCCACGCCGGAGGATAAAAACGAACCCACCTCAACATCGGATACCATGTGAGTTTTAACGGAATCCGCAACGGCAGCGTCAATTTTTTCCGCCGCGGCGGCAAAACCCAAACTGCCGTCCGGCTCGAATTTTACTTCGTAATATTTTTGAATGTTAACTATTGACGCGGCGGGAGGTTGCGCGGAATTTGGCAAGCCGCCGGGAGGTAAAGCCGGAGTTGGCGCGGCGGAATTTTCGGTATCCGGCGCGGCGAGCTTATATGTTAAATAATGCCCCGGCGCAAGCTTGTAGATATTTTTAAAAAATGTTTCCGGCAAAACGGAGTATTGAAATGAAAGGTAGCTTTCCAGCGCGGTTTCGTTTACCTTGCGCGGGAAATTGGGGAACGACAGTATAGCCTTAATTTCGGAAGCGAATAACAGGCGGTTTTCAAACACGGTGTAATAAAACGGTTTTATGCCGAAAAAATCCCGTGCGGCGAATATTTCGTTTTTGTTTTTGTCGTAAATAACAAAGGCGAACATGCCGCGCAGATGATTGAGCATATTATGGGAGTATTCCTCGTACAAATGCACCAGAGTTTCGGTATCGGTATGGGTGTAAAACACATGCCCCTTTTGCGTAAGTTCTTCGCGCAGGTTTTGGTAGTTGTAAATTTCGCCGTTAAACACGATAACAATGCTTTTATCTTCGTTAAATACCGGCTGAGAGCCTTCTTCCGAAAGGTCTATAATAGAAAGGCGGCGAAAACCGAGCGTGATATTTTCGTCCGCGTAAACGCCGGAAGAATCCGGGCCCCGGTGCTTAATCTTTTCCGACATGATGGAGATGATTTCCTCTTGATTTTCTGCTTTTTCCGTAAAACCTACAAATCCGCACATTAATATCTTCCTTTTTCTTTAAGTTTGATTTGATTCCTTTAAGTTTGAATTGACGAAAAATACCTTTTCGAACTTTTTAAATGTGTAATACTGTATTTTTATTGATATTTTTGATAAAATATTGCTAAAATAATTCTTTCCACTTTTTTACGCGCGTAAGCGTAATACCGAAGTGATTTTGAGTAACCGGATTGGCGAAGAGCTGCTGCGTTTTTTCGTATTAGCCGCGTGGTTTCAGTTACACAAAAATACGGTATTTTGTGGATTTTGTCAACGCATTTAAAAAAAAACCGTATACCCGGCACTTTCATTCAAAAATTCTTCAGCGCATTAAGATTGCAAAATTTTATAATTATGTAGGCCTATTTTTGGGAGGCGAATGAAAAATGAATAAACCGCAAGGCATTTTGATATTCGGCGCAAACGGAAGCGGCAAAACCACGCTTGCCCGCGAGCTTGCGTCTATACTTAACTTCAGGCACATCGACCACGAGGATTATGCTTTTGAAAAATCGGACATGCCATATACGAAGCCGCGTTCGTTTGATGAATGCGTAGGCTTAATGCTTGCCGATATAAAGGAAAGCTGCGGGTTTGTACTCTCCGCCGTAACGGGTAATTTCGGAAGTGAAATTGAATATCTGTACGGGCTTGCCGTTTATTTGGAAGCGCCGCTTGACGTGCGTTTAAAACGCATAAAACAGCGCGGGTATGACAGATACGGCGAGCGTGCATTAAAAGGCGGCGATATGTTTACGCAGCTAAACGACTTTGCGGAATTTGCCGCGAAACGCCCGCTGTTGAAAATAGAGGTATATGCTAAAACGCTCAATTGCCCCCTTATCCGCGCTGACGGCCAAATAAACCCGGCGCAAACAGCGTTTGACATAGCCAAGCGGTTTTACACGAAACCAGGCGAAGAGTGGCGCGTTTATACGGCGCAGCACGGCAAGTTTGAAAAATACCGTTTCACCGTTATTTTTGCCCGCCATAACGGCAAATGGATTTACGCGCGGCACAAAAACCGCGACGTATACGAAACGGCGGGCGGGCATATTGAACCGGGCGAAACTCCGCTTGAATGCGCGAAACGCGAGCTTTATGAAGAAACGGGCGCGGAAAAATTTCAAATTTACCCCGCGTTTGACTATGCCGTACATACCGAAACGGGGTTCTCCTACGGGCAGGTATTTTATGCCGACGTTGAAAAATTCGGCAAAATGCCGGATTTTGAAATGGCGCAGGTGAGGGCGTTTGATACCATACCGGACAAGATGAGGTTTCCTCAAATATTGCCTGTGCTGTACGGTGATATTGATAAATGGCTTTGCAACAGAGGTAATAGAATTTAGTACGTTGTGTATGCAATAACTGTACAAATATGCTATAATCTTGTTGGCGAATGTAAAAAATAAATAAATGCAGGCATAATTTTTATTCGTTAGTAATCCCTTTAGGGAGTGATAAAAATGCAGCGTCAAATAATTCATGTAGATATGGACGCGTTTTACGCTTCGGTTGAAATAAGAGATAACCCGGAGCTTTTTGGCAAGCCGTTAATAGTTGGCGCATTGC
>JAISVZ010000055.1 GCA_031271295.1 Clostridiales bacterium
TTCCCGATAAAGCGCATCGCGGGTATTTTCTGCTTGTACACCTTAATTATTCCGCTGCCGTCCTCCGGTACGGGATAGTCAATTTCAATTTCGTAATTCATAAGATGTTCCTCCGTTTCGGGCGGTTGCCGCCGTTTATTTATGCCTTATTATGCCATAAATAAAATAGGGAGGATTGATAAAAATTGCGAACTTTTAGCGGTGAAGGGTTGGAGAATATCCAAAAGCCAAAAGCCATATATAAGTATGCCGCTATTACCAATTAACGCCTACTACTCGATTTTACTAACCGGAATATAGATATCCTCGCTGTATGTGCGGCTTTCCTCCACATAAGTTTCAAATTGCATTCCGTGACCAAATGAGGGTTGATATTCGCTTTTGGGCATCCATGAGCCGAAGATGTATTCCCATGTTAAATGAATTGTGTTTACAAAATCGAAATGAGTGGAGGGCGGCGTGGATAACACGGCGTACAACCCGCCGGAAGAGTATAATTCGGACGCTCCTGTTGTATCCCCGGAGGCTTCCTCGGTTAAAATTCCGATAAAATAATCCGTTTTATTTTTGGCGTCGTTCCAAATTACCGCGCCGTAATCCGCGCAAATTTTTCCGCCAGACAAACGTTTAGAGCGGTTTTCGCAGTTGTACTTGTTCCAGAAATTCGGCGTTATGTCCTCATCGCTCCAAAAGCCTGTAAGCGAAAAGCCGGGAAGATTAATAATTTTCGGCGTTAATTCAAATTCGCTTAACGGGCGCTGAAACTCGCCGTACAACTTCAAACTGTTGCCGGCGGTTTTGTACTGCGTGGGCAAAACGTGGTGTTCCTTTTTAAAAGCCCGTGTGAAATTTTCCTTTGAGTTAAAACCGTATTCAAAAGCCGTGCCGGATATTGAAGCTTTTTTAACGTCAATTTGCCGGGATATTTCGGATAAACGTCTTTTTCGGATATAATCGGCGGGGGTTAAGCCGGTAGTATCTTTAAAAACGCGCAAAAAATGATACTGCGAATATCCGCAAACACGCGCCAAATCGGCAAGCGCTATGTCGGCTTTCAAATTGGATTCGATATACGAAATTACCTTCTCTATTTGCTCGGAATACTGCATATTGCGAAACATTATTATTAACCGCCATTCGATATTTTTTGAAAATTGCAAGGGTTAATGCAAACCGTAGTTCCACCGGACGGTTTTGCTTTTACCTAATCAGTTGGAACCCCATACGGTTTCCGTCGGGTATGTTGTAGCGAACCATTCCTCTGTAAACAAACCCCGCCCGCAGAATAACTTTTTGCATAATTATATTAGCCGGGTGAGTATCAATTCTTATGTCGCCGTAACCCATCCCTGCGGCTATTTCAATAAGACCGTGCATAAACGGGTCGGCAAGGTTTTTCCCCCGGAATTCGGCGTCAATTGCAACAGAGTGAATTGTTATGTATTTTTCATGGGTATTGTCCCAACTGCCGCCTTTTATATTGTTGTAGCAATCCTCCGTACCTTCCGCTAACGCGGCGTATCCGCAAATTATGCCGCCCGGCGAAATCATAACATAGCCCCAATTGTTGGCGATATATTTTTCAACATACCGGCTTGGGCTGTATCCGTCCTGCCACTGTGAAAGCCCTTGAGATTGTAAGAAAACCCGCCCGCTCTCCAGTACTGTTAATATTTTGTTTGCGTCATTTGATGTTGCTTTTCGTATGTTAATAATTATCTTCATCCTTCCGCGCTATGCTTAAATACTTCCGCATCTTATCCAAATCGTAAAAACTGTCAATAATGACATCTGCGAGCGACAAATCCTGTTTTCCGGAAGTGGGGTTTTGGTACCCTATGCACAAAATTCCCGCGGCATTCGCCGCCTTTACGCCGTTTTCGGAATCCTCGAATATTACGCATTCTCTTAAAGACGCGTCCAAAGCCCGCGCCGCTCTAAGAAAAATATCCGGCGCGGGTTTGCCGTTTAGAACCTCCGGCCCGCATACAAGCTCGTCAAAATAGTTTAAAAAGCCCACCATTTTAAGAGCCTTAACCACAAAATCACGCGAAGAGGATGAAGCTACGGCGGTTTTATATCCATTTTCCTTTAGCGCCTCAAGCAGCTGCTTAGCTCCTTTTACCGGAATAAGCCCTTCGGTATCCAGTATTTCGTGTAAAATTTTGTTGTGCGCTTTTATAAGTTCATCGGTGCTTGCTTCAATTTCAAAATCCCTGCGCAGCATTTCCCAGCGGTTATGGTTCGGCGTGCCCGCGTACTTATCCAAAACCTCCGGGGAAACAGGACGCGAATACTTCGCCAAAACCGCCATATCCGTCCTGAAATGAACCGGCTGGCTGTCTATTAAAACTCCGTCTAAATCAAAAATTGCCGCGTTAATCATAACCATTATAATTTTCCTTTCGTAAAAAATTCTACAATTTTATTGTCAGCTTAGCTTTTTCAATAGCGTCCCTAAAATCGCTTTTAAAGGAACGGTGTCTTGGATATTTTGCGTTATATTCGGTTAAAATTTCACCTAATCCGCTTTCGTTATCCACTTGTTTGTCGTACAGCCATGTTTCGTAAAGCGCCACTAACAACTCGGCGGCTTTGAAATAGCTTCCTCTGTGCCCCCCGGATACAATAGCGTCCGCGCGGCTGCGCACTTCATTAACGCACCAGTTGCGCCAGCGTTTATCCTGCTCATGAGAAATCCGCCCGGTATTATTTCTAAAATACGAGTACACATCAGGTTCACTCGTATTTACGGAGCTGTTAACTAATCTTTGCGTCATTAAGGCTTTGTCCGAAAAATTTACAATTAGCCCAAGAAAGAACGGGAACAGAGTTCCTTTCAAACTGTAAGACCAGCCCAAGCTTTCGGTATCCTTTTTTAGTTCGTCAAAAACCATGTCGTAATTTCGGTTTAACATATGAATAATATAGAAATCGGAATCTTTTCTAAATGGCTCAATGCTCTTTTTCCTTTTCAAATCCAAAACCGATAACGCTTTCTCATTTAGTTCCTTATCGTCAAGCTTATACACGGCAAGATAATTATCAAAGTTAGCAGTTGAATAGAAGCGCTGCGAAACGGCATATGTATACATATCTGTGTCCCCGGCTTTTGTTGCGGTATCGGCAAGTAAGGACGCAAGCTTATCCCGCCTTCCCGCGTATATATCCGTGTTTTCCAGGCCGTCATAGGCTGTTTGAATAACTTTCTCAATTGGCGCATCCCGCTGCGCCAATAACTCGCATAAATCCAAATATACAACCGGTTCGGCTTTGCCTGCCGTTCTCGCGTAATCTTCCATTATTTCATTATTGCCGGATATTTCCGCGGCTTCTTTAACAAAAGGAGATGCCTTTACCGGATTCTGCGCTTTTAAAACTGTTACCCACGCGGCGATAACTTCCTCTTTGCCCGGTACCGGTACGCTTCCGGCTTCTAAAATTTCCTTAAACATCAGAGGTTCGAAGGTACCGCACAATGTATAAATAAAGGTAAGCTCGGTTACAAGGTCCCTGTTTTCGCTCATAAGCGCGCTGTATCCTCTAAGCGCTTTTGCCCTTTTAAGGTCGAGTTTCAGTGCGCCGCAATCAACCATGTATTCAAAACTGAATTCCCCAAAATCCTGCACTTCGTTACATTCATCGAAAACTTCAATTGTGTCAAACAAAATTCGAAACGCTTCGGCGGCTTCGTTAAAACTTCCCTTTGCTAACAAAATCTCCGCCGCGTTGTAGCAATACAAGAATTCGTCGGCAAAACCATCGTCGTTTTTTACAATGTAATCCTCATCGCCGTAATCGTCCCAACCATCGTAATGGTTGTAATCGTCGTAGTCGTCGTAATCATAAACAACCTCTATATCGTAATCCGGGGTTTTTTCGTATAGCTTTTTTATCCGGCTTAAAATATCCGCAGAATTTACCTTATCACCATCGGAAGCATTAATTTGCAAGCTTTTATTCTCAAGCAACGATAAAAAAATTTGATGCGACGAAATTGGAGCCTTTTCCGCAAGTGATGTAATAATAGATTTTAATTCGCGTACGGTCTTCTCGTGAAGCAGACGCTCAACCTGGTTCAAAAAATTATCCATATATAATATCTCCTCTTCAATTTTCCGCGCTTACGGATTCGATTAAATTTGATAAGGTATGCAGCTTAACAAATCCGCCGCGTTCCAGCTCATACAGTTTGTTTGTGAAACCTTCCCTCGCGAAAATATACAAGAATACATTTTTGTATTGAAAAAGCTCCGAGCGGCGTTTCAAGTTATAAAACACATCTGTATCAACATCGGAGTTTGTCCATTTGCATTCGCCGTACAGGGCGTTTTCGGCTTTAACCGCCATAATATCAATCTCTTCCTGCTTTTTGGTTTTGGAATTTGTTCCCCACCAACGCCCCGCGCCTCCAATAAAAAACGGAAGGCTGTCTTTGCCGCCGCAATTCGGGAATTCCATGCTTTTACGGGCTATCTCAAAAAACCATTGCTTGCATATATCCTCGAATACAAGCCCCATGTAGGCGTTTAATTGGCTTTCAACGTCGTTATCGTAAACAAGCTGCCCAAGCCCTGCCGTAACTGCGGAAATACTTGGGAAAACAAACCTGTACCAAAACCTGAACATGTTGTCGTTAAGCTTGTAAACGCAGCGTTTGCCGGTTGTTTCGCCGTAAGGAAATTCCTTGCTTACAAGCCCAAGCGATATTAGCGACGACAGGTATTTAGCGCATTTGCCGCTTTCAATATTTGCCTTTGTTGATATTTCGTTAAGCCGCGAAGCGCCGTTCGCGATTGATTCAATAATTACATTATATACTGCGGGTTCGCGAAGCTCCTGCTTTAACAGGTTAAACGGCTCTTCAAAAAAATGACCGCTGTTTGTTAAGAATAAATCAATAATATTTTCGCGAACGGTTTTGTTTGAGTTTATTTTGCTTAAGTATTCCGGCACACCGCCCGTAACACCGTACAATATAGCCTTGTCCGTATCTTTAAAACCGTTTAAAAACGGCAAAGCCTCAAAAAAACTAAACGGCAGAATTTTAAACTGAGCCGTTCGCCTGCCGTACAGCGGGCTTTGATAGCCGAGAACCTGATTTTCCATAAAACTCATGCTTGAACCGCACAAAAT
>JAISVZ010000151.1 GCA_031271295.1 Clostridiales bacterium
ATTCCCCTTTCTCCCAATTATTTATCAAAGAACCCGCCGACATCAATAATAAGGCTGATATCACCGTTACCGAGAAGCGTACAACCGCTTATTCCGCGGATTTTCTTTATATATTTCGGAATGGATTTTACAACTACCTGCTGTTCGCCGATAAGTTCGTCTACGAAGAGGCAAACGCTTTGCTCACCGTTTTCAAGCATTATCATAACGCCTTCTTCTACCTTGGTGTGCTCGCTTTCCACTCCGAAGAATTCGTACAAACGCACAACATTGTAAACCTCGCCGCGTTCTTTAATCATTTCGTTGCCGCTTGGATCCCTGAAAATATCCTTTTCGGTGGCTATAAACGATTTTTTAATGGAGATTATAGGGATGGTGTATTTCGCACCGCCCATTTTTATCGTCATGCCTTCGATTATTGCCAGTGTAAGCGGAATTTTCATTGTAAACTGCGAACCTTCGCCCGGTATTGATTCCACGGAAACACTGCCGCCAACAAATTCAAGGTTAGTGCTTACAACGTCCATACCTACGCCGCGCCCTGAAAAGTTGGTAATTTTTTCGTTGGTGGAAAAGCCGGGTAAAAATATAAACTGGTGAATTTCCTTGTCGCTGTATTCGCTTGCGTCTCTGCGAAGAAGCCCGTTGTTTTTGGCTTTGTTAAGAATTTTGTCGCGGTTTAGGCCCTGCCCGTCGTCCCTGATAATAATTAAAACGTCGCCGCCGGTATTTTTCGCTTCTAATATGACCTTGCCTTTTTCCGGTTTGCCCGCGGCTTTTCTAACCTCCGGAGCTTCAATACCGTGATCCACAGCGTTTCTGATAACGTGCATCAATGGGTCTGAAATGTGCTCAATAATGTTTTTATCAACCTCGGTATCCTCTCCGATAACAACAAGCTCCACCTCTTTGTTAAGCTGACGGCACATATCGCGGACAATTCTTTGCATTTTGGCGAATGTGGATTGCAGAGGTATAAGCCTCATACCCATTACGGCATCTTGAATATCGTTGATAATTTTATGAAGCTGACGCGCCTCCTTAACAAAGCTTTCAAGCTCAAGCCCGTCGAGTTCCGGGTTTTGCGTAACCATAGCTTCCGCTATAACAAGCTCGCCCATAAGGTTTAACAATAAATCAAGCTTACTTACATTTACGCTGATAACATGCTGTGTAGCGGGTTTTTTGGCACTCTCTGCGCCTCCGGAAAGTTGAGCGGTTGTATTTTTAGGCTCCGCCTGAGAAACAACTGCCGTTTCTTCCTGTTGAATAACCTCGTCTCTTTCTTCAACAACTTGATCAAAATTCATAGCATCATCACCTCCGGCTTCAATTAAATCAAGGGATTTTAAGAAAATGGTTTCATTGAGTAATTTGCTTAAATCCCAATAACTCATATCTGACGACAACGTCATAACAAAGCCGTTTTTCTGAATTTCAGCGGCTGAGTTTTCGTCTAATAAATCGGCGGGAACATGGGAATGAACCAGCACCTGATCCTCTATTTTACGCACAAGATTATAGGCGCGGATGTTTTCCATCTCGCTGCCTTCATCAAAGGTAATTTTAGCGGTAAATTTATTCAACCTGAAAGAATCATCGCTCTTGGATGAATCCTCGTAATCTAAATAGTCAAAATCCATCTGTTTAAGGAAAATTGTAGACGATACAATTTCGTCCAGCTCCGCATACGAAAGTTTGGAGTTGAACTGAAAGGAAAAACCGTGCTTTCTGATATACTCCACGGAATTTTCGTCGATAACATCCTCCGGTATGTGCGATACGTTTGTAACCTTATCCTTTAAATTAAAAATAAAAGTATACGCCCGGATGTTTTCCATTTCGCAGCCGTTTTCAAACCAAATGGTACCCCTGTAAGCCTTACCGTATTCCGCAGATGATACAAGATACGGAAGCGCGTTTTTATCGTCGCTCGCAACCTGCGCAGGCGCCGAAGCTTTAGCTTCTTTAGCGGCGGGTACCGGAGAAGCCGGTTTTTCAAAACCGCCCGTTCCGGATTTTAACGCCTTCAAAAAGCCCTTCATATTGCGAATTATACCCGAACCGTCGCCGTCGGGTTTTTCTCCGTCCTCTACTTTGGCTAACTCCACTTTAATAAAATCCATACCGTCAAGAACATGGTCGGTTAAAGTGCCGTAATCAATGCCGGTGGGGTTTTCTTCCCTTAAATAATAAAACAAATCTTCCATTGAATGGGCTACCGTTGAAATGCTGTCGAAGAGCATCATAGCGGCGGAACCTTTAATTGTGTGCATAATCCGGAAAATTTCGTTTATCTCGTCCATCGAAAAGCCGGATTCGCCCGCTATAACGTTCTTTTCCAAATCTTCGAGCAGACGTGACATTTCATATGTAAACATTTCGAGCATGGAATCTCTATCAAAATCAGCCAAAATATCATCACCTTTTCCATTAAGTATCATGGTCGTTTTAATTATAGAGTTTTTCACAATAATGTCAATAGTATTTGCCAACTTGGTCGGCATTATCTTGCAATTTTTTAAACTATTTCAAGGTTAAATTACCGAACCCCGATACACTTTGAAATGAATTGTCGGTTAAATCATTCCATTTTGCAATGCTTACACGCATACCCTGAGCGTTTGCATCGTTTATTTGAAGGTCGAACCCTATTGTTAATCCCTTTTCGCCTTTTATTTTCCTAAACGGAATTTGCGCCTGAACCGTGTATCCTCCGCTTTCTGCCGCCGCGTAAGATACTACCTTGCCCGTTTTAGGCTCGCCCGTTGCGCCGTAGGTTTTAACATTTTTATAGTTTATGCGGTATTGGCTGTCGTCATTTTCGTAGAACGGCATTTTCCCGTTGGTTTCGTCAAGGAAAATCTCAACGGAATCCTCCTCGTGGGGGTTAACCGAGGAATCGTTAAGTACCGAATCTGTAACCTTAAAGAGCACATAAAGGTTTTTCTCGTCCCACAAAACCTTCGCCGTTCCAGTTGCGCCCTGCCATGCCATTATGTAGTTGTTAACTTTAATTTCTTCGGCGTTTTTCCACTGGCTTTCATCGCCGCCTATTTCCGCCTTGCCGTAGGCCGCGTTTGCGGTTTTCGCCTCGGCGTCCGCATCCGGTTTGGCTATCGGGTTTTCCTCAAGGAACTTATCAGGGTCCGCAACCGCGTAAAAAGCTTGCTTAGGTTCGTATTTGCTGTTAAAAATAAGCGGAAAACTCTCGCGCCTCCAGCTTGCGGCATCGCTTATGCCCCAAAATGTAACCCGTTCAATGGCATCCGCGTTTTCTTTAAAAACTTTAAATAACTGCGCGTATTTCTGCGCCTGGGCAAGTTCTAACTTTTCGGAAAGTTTAGACTGCCCCCTTGCTTCGTTAACAGTAACGTCAAGTTCGGTAATACTTATTGCAAGCCCAAGCTCCTTAAAGCGCAAAATGGACGCTTCAACCGCGGCAACGGATGTCATCATGTTGTAATGCCCCTGCATTCCTATGCCGTCTATGGGAATATCCTTTTCCAAAAACTCTTTTGCCATATAATACGCGGCTTCGCGTTTGCTTGGGTTATCCATGTTATAGTCGTTATAATAGAGTTTTATGTTGGGGTTTGCCTTACGCGCCGCTTTAAAGGCAATCTCCAAATAGTCGCTGCCAATGGCTTTTTTCCACGGGGTATCCCTAAGCGCGCCGCGCCAGTTTGAAGGATCAGTAACGGAATCGTTAAACGCCTCGTTAACAACATCCCATGAATAAACGTCATCCCCAAAATGGGATATAACCTCCGCTATGTGGTTTTCAAGGTTTCTGATTGCCTCATCTCGCCCTACGCCGCTGTTCATCCACTTAGGCGACTGCTGATGCCACGCCAGCGTATGCCCTATCATTGTCATATCGTTAGATAGTGTGCTTTTAACGAGCCTGTCTGCCTGAGCGAATGTAAAATCCCCCTCGGTTGCTTGAAGCGATTCGGGTTTCATCATGTTTTCTGCGGTTATCGCGTTAAAATGCTCCGAAAGAACCCGGTATTTTGCGGATGAGGAACTGAAATAGGAATTGTCCGCGCATGTTCCTATCATAAAATAATCGCCGTAAACTTCTTTGAGTTTTTCTGTGGTTTCCGCCAAAACTAACCTCTCCTTATTTGGTATGCCCGTAACAAAAATTATTACGGACAACACTATTAATAATAACTTCATTGCACCTTTCATAAAACAATCTCCCTTTTGCTAATTAAATTATAAAAAATTTTCACGGTAAAATCATAACATGAAAGACATGTTTTTGTCAAAACTGAATAAAACGGTGTAAAAATTTTTCCAAAATTTATTGACGAAATTTAGTAAGTTGTGCTATTATTTTGCTGCTAATACGAAAATAAACTATAAAATATTAAGTGAAAATAGCTTATATTTATCGGGAGGTAGTTATATGTCTAATGCGGTTGTTAATACAAATATTGAAGCTCTTAACACTCACAGAAACCTTAAAGGCGTGGGTGTTGACGCTATAAAAGCCGCAGCAAGGCTGTCCGGCGGTCTGCGTATTAACTCTGCGGCAGACGACGCCGCAGGTCTTGCCATTTCAGAAAAAATGCGTTCGCAAATACGGGGACTTCAACAAGCAGAAAGAAATGTGGATGACGGCATAAACTTAATAAAAACCGCCGAGGGCGGAATGAGTGAAATTACGGGAATGCTTAACCGCCAAAGAGAACTTGTAATTCAGGGTATGAATGATACCAACACATCCGATGACAGAAGAAATATTCAAAAGGAACTTGACCAGCTTACAGAAGAAATTGCGTCTATGGCGAACAGAACGGAATATAATACTATTCCGTTGCTAAACGTACCAAAATCATATACAGTCAACGACAATACAGTAATTACAGGTATATCGAATTTTCTAATAAATCTTGGGATAAAACCCATGAATTCGGACGGTACACTAAATTTGCTGGCGGGAAATTCATCCGGTACCGACAGCAGTATTATGATTTTCGGTTCCGGATCCACATCATACAATAAGGTTGAAATAAACGGCACAACCTATGACGTGCGAAGCGAATTTGAGTTCAACGGCGTAACGGAAGATGCCGCAACGCAAACATGGAAAGTGTCATATTCTTTTCCAAGAGACAGCGCGGAACCGGAAATTTCGCTTGTACAATCCGTGCAAATTGTTAAAATTAACGGGAATGAGTATTACGATATTACCAATACAGTTACAAATAATGGCGACACCGATATTGAATGCGGGTTTTTGTTTAATGTAGACGCAATGTTTAGCGGAGGCGCGGGAGATAACCCAAGCTTCAGCTTAGACGGAATGGCTACAAGAATAACAACGGGTACCATTTTAAACGGAATCAATTTGCCTTCAGAGGTAGACGTGTACGATGTAACCTATCCTATTATAAACGCAAGAATTATTTTAAAAAACCCCGGCGAGGGGATAGACCCTGCTCCGGACAGTTTATATATCAGTCAATGGGGCGGTCAAACAGGAAATTCTGTTACATTTGATAATTATTTGGGCAGTGAAACCATTAGGGATTCCGCATATTCGGTCATTTGGCGGGATAAAACAATCGCGGGCGGGGATTCAATGTCCTTTAAAACGTTTTACGGCGTAACAGACCCGCGAGAAAACCCGGAACTTCCTATTGCAACCAAAGGCGGCGATCTCTGGATTCAATCCGGCGCAAATGAAAATCAAGGCGTGTGGGTAGACAGGTATGATTGCAGGCCTACGGCTCTTGGAATAGACTATATTGTAACAGAGCCATTCGAAGAAGCGGAAAGATCCTTGAGCAAACTCGACAAAGCGCTGGATAAGCTAAATGCCAACCGGGCAAACGCGGGAGCACAGCAAAACCGTTTGGAATACATAAGTAAGGCCGTTGCTTATTCCGCTGAAAACCTTCAGGCGTCCGAATCCCGAATAAGGGACGCGGACATGGCAAAAGAAATGATGAACCTAACAAAAGCAAATGTTTTAAACCAAGCGGGAATAGCTATGTTAACCCAAAACGCAAGAGGACCGGAAAGGGTTTTGGCGTTGCTGCGGCAATAGCATCAGAGAAAACCTCCTAACCAAATAAAGCCGGTATACGGCACAAGCACAACTAAAAAATTTAAAATAGAGGTAAAAAACGTTTGCCGCTTATCCTGCAAACGCACAAAATCTTTTACGTTTTTTATAACCTTAACCGCGGTTAAAAGCGTAAGCAGCGCAAAAACCGGAACAGCTCCGGCAATTGCGGCGGCGGCAACAAAAACATATACCGCAGCATAAATAAGCCTATAAACGGCAAGCGCCCTTTCCTTGCCGATATAAAACGGCAGAGTGTATCTTTGTACCGAAATATCTTCCTGAAGGTCGCAGATATTGTTGGCGAGCATTATGCCCGAAATGCACAAAACCACAGGCATAACGGTAATGCCCAAGTAAAGCGCCTCCACCCAGTTTATTTGCACGGAAATATTTTCGAACGCGGGATAAAAGAAATTAAGAATAAAAATAGGGCGGTTAATTTCAACAACGATAAGCGGTATTAAAACGCCCTGAACAATACCGGAAAACACTTCGCCAAACGGCGTACGCGCAATGGGAAGCGGCCCGGCGCTGTAGGTAATTCCAACCGCAAAGCAAATAATGCCGATAAACAGAACTGTTGTACTTGTTGCCGAAACAAGCATAATACCGAGAAACGCGCCCAAAATCCCCATAAAAAGAATTATGGCAACTGAAACTCTATTGCTGTAGTGAGGCGTGCGCCCGGTTTGCCTGTGCCCTATGTGGTTATTTATTGCGGTTGCGGTTAAATCGAATAGAATCATAGCCGCGAAAAAAAGAAGTGTTGTTTGCGTGTTAATTTCGCCGTATCTGTACAGTACATACCCTGTTCCTATTAAAAACGGAAACACGCTGGCAATTTTTGTGGTAATTTCAACATAACTTAAAAAGTTTTTTACAGCCTTCATCTGTACGCTCCCCGTTCCGTAGTTTTATGTTGATATGTAATCTGCGGATTGGCTGAATAATTCGGTTCTCATTATGCAAGCGCTCTCGTATTTTTATTTTTCCCTTCGGTAAGTGGCGGGCATTAAGTATTTATATTTTGTGTTGGTATGGTTTAAAGATTCCGAATGCCCTATAAATAAATATCCGCCCGGTTCCGTTAAATCGTAAAACTTTTGCACAAGTTCGTCTCTTGTTTTGGCGTCGAAATAAATCATAACGTTGCGGCAGAATATTACCTGAAACTTCTTTCTGAAATGGAACTTTTCGTCCATAAGGTTAAACTTTCTGTAGGTTATAAGCTTTTTTACCGCGTCCGTTACAACGGACGTTTCCGCGTCCTGCCTAATAAAATACTCGCTCTGCCACGTTCTTGGCAAAGCGGCTATACTTTCGTTCGTATATACCCCGTACACCGCCTTGTCTAAAACGGTGGTTGAAATGTCGGTTGCCAAAATTTCCGTGTTCCAACTTTTATCGTTCTTAAAAAAATCCTGAATAAACATTTGAAGCGTGTACGATTCCTCGCCCGACGAACAGCCCGCGCACCACAGGCGCAAATCCTTTTCGCGCTCAAATTCGGTTTTAATGAAGGGAAGCACGGTATCGCGAAAGTAATAAAAGTGATCCACCTCACGCATAAAGAATGTATGATTGGTAGTAATTTTGTCAATAAAAGTGGTAACAGCCTCTCCGGATTTATCCGCAATAAGGTAATCGTAATAATCGGAAAAGCTGTCTATATTTTTGTCCTGCAAGACGGTTCTAAGACGCGAATAAACAAGCGAGCGTTTTTCGTCTCCAAGGTTAATTCCGAATGTGGATTTAATGTATGTTCGTATCATGTTAAATTCTTTTTCAGTAATATCTTTCATGGCTATTCTCCCAAATTGAATTTTCATTTATAATATATTATATTCTTGCCGCAAGGAGGGAACATTATTAAAACAGCGGGAGTAATTGCGGAATACAACCCTTTTCATAACGGGCACGCTTACCATCTTAAAAAAACTAAGGCTCTAACAGGGAGCGGTAACGTAATTGTTGTAATGAGCGGAAATTTTGTGCAAAGGGGCGAACCCGCAATTTACGACAAGTATGTTAGAACACGCTGCGCTCTTTTAAACGGCGCGGATTTAGTAATTGAACTTCCTGTTTTTTTTGCCTGCGCGGCGGCGGGTTATTTCGCAAGCGCCGCAGTTGATATTTTGAATAAAACCGGCATAACCGATACCCTGAGTTTTGGCGCGGAGGACGCGGATATTTCAAAGCTTTCGCAATACGCCCACATACTTTGCGAAAACAGCGCCGCGTTTAACCAAACCGTTAAGGAAAACTTAGCAGAGGGAGTATCGTACCCAAAAGCCGTTGCCAATGCTTTCAAGGCTTTCGGGCTTGACGCCGCCTTTGCCGGAAAACCGAATAATATTTTGGCGATAGAATATTTGCGTGCGTTAAACGAAAGCAACTCGCAAATTACCCCGTTTGCAATACCAAGAAAAGGTGCGGGCTACCATAACGCCAACATTGAAACTAAATATCCTTCCGCAACGGCGATACGGGCACAAATTTTGAGCAGGGAAACGGAAAACATAAAAAACGCCGTACCCAAAAACTGCTACGAAATTTACTTTGCGCAAAGCGCCGCGCACAAACTTGATAAAATGAGCCAGCTTTTGCAATACAAAATTAAAACTTTAAGCGCTCAAAAAATTAGCGAAATAGCAAACATAACCGAAGGAATGGAAAAGCGGGCTGTAAAAAGCGCCGCTAAAAACTTCCTTATCGGTGACATTATATCAGATGTTAAAACAAAACGCTACACATTTACCAAAATTCAACGCGCGATTCTTCATATAATACTCAATATTGCACAGAAGGATTTAGAGTATTATTCTAAACGAGGCTGCCGATACATTCGCGTATTGGGGTTTAGAAAAGATTCCGCTGTTTTGCCGCAGCTTATAAAAAAAAGCACTGTTCCGGTTATAACAAATGTTAAAAACGCCGAAAAAGTGCTTAACGCCGAAGATTTTGCGGTATTTGAAAAGGAAATTACCGCATCGGATATTTATTATTTAACAAACGGCTTACCTCGCCCTAAAAATTACGAATATCATGCTCCCATGGTGATAATATAAATATTTTCCTTAATTTACTTTAGCGCTAATCAGCGCCTTAGCAAGCTGATCCGGGCAGGAGGTACTTTTGCGGTCGCACCGGATTCCGCTCAGCTTTGAGATAACATCGTCCACATTCATGCCCTCAACCAAAGCGCCTATACCGCTTGAATTTCCGTTGCACCCGGCGGAGAATTTAACGTTTCTAAGCTTGCCGTCTTCTATTGAAAAAGTAATTTCGGGAGAGCAAACTCCCTTTGTCTTAAATTTAAAGTTATTTGAATTCATGCTTTTGCATCTATCTCCTTGGCTCTGTATTTACCTACGGTGTTATCGTAGAACTTTTTGGCGAACTCCAACTTGTCGTCCTCTTTTTTGGTATCTTTAACAACCGTGCGCGTTTCGCCGCCGGAAATATACGTTTTACCGCATTCCGGGCATACCGAGGAAAACACTCTTATATCGTTGCTTACAACTTCCTTGCCTTCTTTTTTCGCCTTAGACGCCTCGCGTGTGTAATGCTCGCGTTCGTGGCTGAAAACTCTGCTTGAAGCCTGCTCCGGCGACATCCTTGTTGGGGATTTAAACGAAACGCCTGGGTCGTCAGAACCGTCCTGATAGCGGCGGTTTTTGCACGTTTCGCATTCGTCCACACCTTGGGTTTCCTTCTTTTTAACGCCGCTGACGTTGTTTTCGTCCACATTGTTTTTTGCCGCGGCGCTTACGTTGTAAATATTGTCGTTGTTATTTACGTTGTTATTATAATCCCCAACGCGGTTATTAATTCTTAAAAAATCAGACATTTTAAATTCCTCCGTCCCTGGATAATCAAACCTTAGTATTTACATCTATATCGAACGTTTTTACATTTTTGTTAAGTATTTTAATTTAAAAATTTCGTCGTTTACCCTTGTTTTTCTGAAAAATTTGAGATAGAATTACTTTTGTATGAAATTATGAATCAGCGGCAGCCAAAAACGGCGTCGCCTTATCAGGAGGTTTTTTTAATGGCAGTAAAAGTTGCAATTAACGGTTTCGGGCGTATCGGGCGTTTGGCGTTTAGGCAAATGTTTAACGCTCCGGGTTACGATGTGGTAGCTATTAACGATTTAACGAGCCCGAAAATGCTCGCTCACTTGCTCAAGTACGATTCCGCGCAGGGCAGGTACCAATTAGCGGACAAGGTTTCCGCTACCGAGGATTCTATCATCGTAGACGGCAAGGAAATTAAAATCTACAAAGAAAAAGACGCGTCTAACCTTCCTTGGGGAAAATTGGACGTAGACGTTGTGCTTGAATGCACCGGTTTTTACACAACTAAGGATAAATCTCAGGCTCATATCAACGCGGGCGCAAAAAAAGTTGTTATTTCCGCTCCCGCCGGTAACGACCTTCCAACAATAGTGTTTTCCGTTAATGAAAATACCCTTAAAGCATCCGATACCATCATTTCGGCGGCATCGTGCACAACGAACTGCTTAGCGCCAATGGCGGACGTTTTAAACAAACTCGCGCCCGTGGAAAAAGCGTTCATGACAACTATCCACGCCTACACCGGCGACCAAATGACTCTCGACGGCCCGCACCCGAAGGGCGATTTAAGGCGCGCAAGAGCAGCAGCCTGCAATATCGTTCCCAATTCCACCGGCGCGGCAAAAGCAATTGGCCTTGTTATTCCGGAGCTTGCGGGCAAAATGGACGGCTCGGCGCAGCGCGTGCCGGTATGCACAGGTTCGGTTACAGAACTTGTTGCCGTTGTTAACAAGGAAGTTTCAATTGATGATATTAACGCCGCAATGAAAGCCGCCGTATCGGATTCCTTCGGTTACACCGAGGACGAAATAGTATCCTCCGACGTTATCGGCATTACCTACGGCTCGCTCTTCGATTCCACCCAAACAAGAGTAACCAAGCTTGGCGAGGGTAAAACCTTGGTTAAGGTAGTTTCGTGGTACGATAACGAAAATTCCTATACAAGCCAAATGGTTCGCACAATTAAGTTCTTTGCCGAATTGCAGTAAATTTTTAAACATAAATCAAAACGCCGGTGCGTGTGCGCACCGGCGTTTTGATTTTATTTTTTATATTAGGAAGAAATTTTAAACTCAGTTATCAGTTATGGTTTGAGTAGCTTCTGTAATCTGCGGTATCTTCCGTAGACGCAGGTTCCCTTGGCATTAGAACCGCGCAAATTATATAAGCTAAAATGCCCGAACCCGTACATATTAAAATTGCCCAAATTATCCGAACCATAGTAACGTCAATATTTAAGTATTTTGCTACACCCGCGCATACCCCGTCTATCATAATATTAGTTCTCGATTTGCATAATTTTCTTTCCATTACATATCCCTGCCCTTCATTTTAGTTTGCCTTTTATGTTTTGGCTATTTATAAACAAATATACGGAAAAAGAAATAACCGGTATGAAGTAAATACATTAAGAAATATATTTTTTCATATTTTTGAGCGCACTTTTTTCAAGCCGTGATACCTGCGCCTGTGAAATGCCTATTTCGTCGGCAACTTCCATTTGAGTTTTTCCCTCGAAAAAACGCAAATTCAAAATATGCTTTTCCCTTTCGTTAAGGCGTTTTAACGCTTCCGAAAGCGATAGGTTCTCAAGCCAGTTAGTATCAGTATTTTTATCGTCCTTTACCTGGTCCATAACAAAAATCGCGTCTGCGCCGTCGTGATAAATGGGTTCGAACAGGGATATTGGGTCTTGAATCGCGTCCAGAGCGAAAATAACATCTTCTTTAGGTATATCCATTTCCTTGGCAATTTCCTCAACGGTAGGTTCCTTTGAGTTAAGTGTGGTGAGTTTCTCCTTTATTTGAAGCGCTTTATAAGCGGTATCGCGCAGAGAACGGCTTACGCGTATGGAATTATTGTCGCGAAGGTATCTCCTTATTTCCCCAATTATCATGGGCACGGCATATGTGGAAAACTGCACCCCGTGGCTTACGTCAAAATTGTCGATAGCTTTTATAAGCCCTATACAGCCAACCTGAAAAATATCGTCGATATATTCGCCCCGGTTCGAAAATTTCTGGATGATGCTCAATACCAAACGCAAATTTCCGTATATATACTCTTCTCTTGCCGCTTCGTCGCCTTGCATTATCCGCTCAAACAAAGCTTTCTTTTGTTCCGCTTTAAGTACGGGCAGTTTTGCTGTGTTTACGCCGCAAATTTCAACTTTTGTGTTAAGCATGGAAATCCCTCCGTTAAGTGAGGCATTGCGAAGAAACGTAAATAAAACGCTCTTGGCAACACTCGCAATTGTTAAATATCATCTATCACGGTTTGCGCGAAGATGATTATTTAACAATGCACAATGTTAGGATTTCCCTATAGGAATTTACTTATACTGGTAAAATGATGCAAAATATAAACTACCGCGTAATAGCTCTATACCAATTCAAAAACAATTTCCTCGTCCTTCATTGAAACTTCAATGCCGTCGCCCTCTTTAAATTTTCCCTCTAAAGTTTGCTCCGCCAAAACGTCCTCAATTTTTGTTTGTATAGCTCGCCTCAGCGGCCTTGCGCCGTATACCGCGTCAAAATCCGCCTTTAGTATTGCCTCTATAACATCGTCCGTTACAACAACCTTCATGTTCATGCTTTTTTCAATGCGTTTGGCGGTTTCGGAAATCATAAGGGCAATAATTTGCTTAACCTGGTCTTTATCCAGCGGATGAAAAACAATTATATCGTCTATACGGTTAACAAATTCCGGACGGAAAATGTGCTTAACCTCGTCCATAACGCCTTTTTTCATATCTTCGTAATTTCGCTTCGAATCCTCCGACTGGCTAAAGCCCAGCTTTTTCGGCGAAACAATATTCCGCGCCCCGGCGTTGGATGTCATTATAATCACCGTGTTTTTAAAATCCACACGCCTGCCCTGCGCGTCCGTTATATGCCCGTCGTCCAAAACTTGAAGCAAAATGTTAAATACATCCGGATGCGCCTTTTCAATTTCATCAAAAAGAATAATGGAATACGGTTTGCGGCGCACTTTTTCGCTTAACTGCCCGCCCTCGTCGTAACCGATATAACCCGGAGGCGAACCGATTAATTTGGATACGCTGTGTTTTTCCATATACTCAGACATATCCACCCTTATAACTGCGTCCTCGTTGCCGAACAAAACGTCCGCTAAGGCTTTGGAAAGTTCGGTTTTGCCAACACCGGTCGGCCCCAAAAACAGAAACGAACCTATTGGGCGCTTCGGGTTTTTAAACCCTACCCTGCCCCTGCGTATTGCGCGTGATACCGATGTTACCGCTTCGTTTTGCCCAACAACCCTTTTATGGAGTTCCTCTTCCATTTTTATAAGCCGTTCGCTTTCCTCCTGCTGAAGTTTTTTAACCGGAATACCCGTCCATATAGCCGCCGCGTCCGCAATTTCCTCCGCGTCAACAATATGGGTCGTTACGGTGTTTTCGGTTTTCCAGCTATCCTTCGCCTGCCCTAATTCCTTTTTAATTACGTCCTGCTCTATCTTTATCCTGCCGGCTTTTTCAAATTCTTCGGTTTTAACGGCTTCCTCTTTTTCCTTTTCAAGCTCCTGCAATTTATTTTCAAGGTCTTTTACGTTATCCGGCGCGGTATATGTTTTAAGTCTTACCTTGCTCGACGCCTCATCGAGCAAATCCACAGCTTTATCCGGCAAAAACCTGTCGTTAATATACCTTACCGAAAGGCGAACCGCCGCTTCTATTGCCTTATCCGTTATTTTAACGTTGTGGTGCGCCTCGTATTTATCGCGCAAACCTTGAAGCATTAAAATGGCTTCCTCTTCGGATGGCTCGGCAACCGTTACCGGCTGGAACCTGCGTTCAAGCGCCGCGTCCTTTTCAATATATTTTCGGTACTCGGCAAGTGTTGTTGCGCCAACAACCTGCATTTCGCCGCGCGCCAAAGACGGCTTTAATATGTTGGAAGCATCCAGCGCTCCTTCCGCGCCGCCCGCGCCAATAATAGTGTGAAGCTCGTCGATAAATAAAATTACGCCGTTTGCCGCGTTTTTAACCTCG
>JAISVZ010000187.1 GCA_031271295.1 Clostridiales bacterium
CTATAAAAATATCCTTCATACGGCGTTTCTACTTCTACATTTTCAAAATATTCTTCTATGCTATATTTGTCCATGGTTTTTATATCGGATTTTTTGTTATGAAACTAAATTTCCGTGCAAAAGAAGTATTTACACCTTGAATTTTATTTTTATTGGCATACAATATTTTTGAAATGCATCATAGCTTCGCAAAAAAGGAAGGACAGATATTATGGCAAAGGACATAAAGGAAGTTTCACAAAACATACCTGAAACCGCCTTAAATTCCGGCAAAACTTTTGTAAATGTAAAAACCTCCGGGCAAACCTTGACCGCAGAAAAAGGATCTCTGCTTTCGGACGTTTTGCGCAGTTGCGGTATAGCGCCGGATATGCCCTGCGGCGGGCGCGGCACATGCAAAAAATGCGCCGTTAAAGTTTCCGGCAAAATTTGCCTTGCGTGCCAAACCAAAATAGAACACGATATTGATGTTGAAACATTAAATGCCCAAATTTTAAGCGCTGCGCCTGCGGCTGTTACCGCAAAAAAAACAAAACTCACAGGAAATTCCATGTTCACAAAATACGGTTTGGCGGCAGACCTTGGCACAACAACTATCTGCGTTTCGCTTTCGGTTCGCGAACCAACTAAAAATGAAGAAAGAATATACGAAACTTTTCGCAAAAACCCGCAGGCAGCCTTTGGCGCGGACGTTATAAGCCGTTTGGACGCGGCAAATCGTATGATTGCAAACGGCGAAGCTGAAAAGTTAGCGGTTGGCGCGGTATCCGCCATTAACGAAATGACCTTAAAGCTGTGCGGGCAAATTGGCATTTTGCCGGAAGAAATTGATGCGGCTGTAATTACGGGCAATACCGCAATGCTGTATCTGCTGACGGGCAAAAACCCGAAATCCTTAATAGCATCTCCCTTTATCGCGGATAGCCTTTTTGGGGAATACTTAAGCGCCTGTGAGCTGAATCTCGTTATTTCAAAAAATGCGCGGGTTTACCTTCCAAGATGTATATCCGCGTTTGCCGGAGCGGATATAATAACGGCTATTTTGGCAAGCGGCATGACGGAAAAACCGGAAACATCTCTGCTTGCGGATATAGGCACAAACGGTGAAATAGCGCTGCAGCGGCACGGCGAAATATTTTGCGCGTCCGCGTCCGCAGGCCCTGCCTTTGAAGGAAGCTCGCTTTCCTGCGGCAGCTATGCGGTTGCGGGCGCCATAAATAAGGTTTTTTTGAAAGACGGCAAAATAAAATACGAAACTATTGGTGGCGGGGCGGCATCGGGTATTTGCGCAAGCGCGGTTATAGATACCTTGGCGGTTATGCTCCGTTTGGGTATTATGGACAAAACAGGTTTTATCAGCGAAACATACAAATTTACCGACGGCGTTTTTCTAACGCTTAAGGATATAAGGCAGATTCAGTTAGCCAAAGGTGCGATAAGAGCCGGAATTGAAACTCTGCTTGAAACGGCCGGCGTTAAATGGGCGGATATTTGCGCGTTTTATATTGCGGGCGGTTTCGGGAGCTATCTTAACTTAAACAACGCGGCGGCAATAGGGCTGATACCGCCGGAAATTCTACCGGCAGCCCTTAGATGCGCAAAGCTGTATCCGCCGGGGAACTTGGCTCTTGCGGGTGCTCAGATGATTTTAAGGGAAAAAAGCCTCGCGGCGAAAACCGAAGAAATCGCGAAAAGGGCAAAAACTGTGCAGCTTTCGGCCAATCCGGTTTTCGAAGAAAATTTCATGAAATACATCTCATTTTAGTATTGCCCTTTCTTGTACAAAAGGCTGATATATGCTAAAATCTCTAAAAATGAAACTTATTGCGAGGCAGCAAATGAACGGAAAAATAACGGTAGAAATTATGCTATCCACATACAACGGGGAAAAATATTTGCGAGAGCAAATGGATTCCCTGCTTTCGCAAAAGGGGGATTTTACGCTTAAAATCTCGGTGCGGGACGACGGTTCCCGCGACGGCACACTTGATATTTTGCGCGAATACGAAAAAAACTGCGGTATAAATTTAACATGCGGGCAAAACATTGGCATAAACGCCGCAATGCTTGAACTTGTGAAAAGTTCCGAAAAGAATTTTGACTACTTCGCTTTTTCAGACCAGGACGATGTTTGGGAGGATTTTAAAATTAGCGAGGCAATAACCGCACTTTCCGCTTGCGAAAAGCACACGCCCGCCCTGTTTAGCTGTATGGAGGTTTTAACCGACGAAAACCTTAAACCCTACGAAACAATGCCGCGCCCTAAATACTACGGGGATTTTTATAACGCCATAATCCAAAACAAAGCGGCGGGGCATACCCAGGTTTTTAACGGAGCTTTGCGCGATATGTTTATGAAGTATCCGCCGGAAAAAATGTATGTGTACGATTGGGTTAACTACATCATAGCTTCAGAGTTCGGCATGGTTTTTTTCAGCGAAAAAATTTGCGGGAAGTACCGCCAGCACGGCAAAAACTCCCTTGGCTATTCAACAAACCCGTTGGCTATGATTCCGCTTAGGCTTAAACGCTTACTAAAAGGGGATTTTAAATACGCCACAAGGCAGCTTAAATATATTTATGAGGTATACGGCAACGCACTTGCCGAAGAACATAAAAGAGAACTTGAGCGGTTTTTGGCGTGCAGAAAAAAGTTTTGGAAAAGGCTTTTTTACGCGCTTACCGCAAAGGTTAAACGAAACACCGTTTTTGAATCGTTTCAGTTCAGAACGCTTTATTTTTTAGGCGTGTACGGAAAGGATATATAATTTATGGATAGCATAACACTAAAACCCCGCGCAAAAATCAACGTAAGCCTTGATGTTTTGCGAAAGCTTGAAAACGGATACCACGAGCTTGAGACGGTAATGCAAACTTTAAAATTTCACGACGATTTATTCATAAAAAAAACTTCCGGCGGCGAGGTTAAATTTGAAACGAAAGGTCTAAGTGTGCCGAATGACGAAGGCAATTTGGTTTTAAAGGCGGTAAAGCTTTTAAAAAATAAATTCGATACAGGCGGGCTTTATATCGAGCTTTTCAAACGTATCCCCGCGGCGGCGGGGCTCGGCGGCGGTTCAAGTAACGCCGCCGCGGCGCTAAGGGGCATAAATAAATTGTGCGCTCTTAACTTAAATGACGAAGAAATTAAGGATTTAGGGCTTAAAATAGGAGCGGACGTTCCGTTTTTTATAAAAGGGGGCACCTTTCTTGCGCAGGGAATAGGCGAGCGGCTTTCGGAATTACCGAAGCACCCGTTTACGCACGTTCTTGTTTGCAAGCCGGGTTTTGACGTTTCAACGAAGGATGTTTACGAAAACTTGCAAATTGAACGCATTACCAAAAGGCCGGATACGGGAAAAATAATTGAGGCTTTAAAACTTGGCGACATACGAAAGATTGCGGCAAATAGCGCCAACGCGCTTGAATTTGTTACCGAAAAATTTCATCCGCAAATAACGGAAATTAAAGCTCTGATGAAAAAGCACGGCGCGTTTTTTGCGCAAATGAGCGGAAGCGGGCCATCGGTTTTCGGGTATTTCGAAAAAAAACAAAATGGTATTGCGGCGGCGGCGGCGCTTAAAAAAAGTGAACTTTGCGCGGGAGGAATTTTCCTGACATCAGTGTTTTAAACAGCGCTATTCTGTATTTTTAGCAAAAGCCGCGCCTATTTATGCTGAAAAGTTCAAAACGCAGCAAAAATTTTCATATATATTCACTTTCATAATAGATATTGCCTGCATCGTACTAATATGCTATCATTGCAACCAAGTGATTGATAACTATACGGATTTTGGGAGGGCTTACTATGAAAAAAGATTTAACGGAAAAGCAAAAAAGGATTTACAACTTCATAAAGGATACCATCCGTTCAAAAGGGTATCCGCCTTCGGTTCGGGAAATTTGTGTGGCTACAAACTTAAAATCCACCTCTACCGTTCATGTGCATTTGGAAAACCTTGAAAGAAAGGGTTATATTCGCCGCGAGGCCTACAAAAACCGTTCCATAGAGGTTTTAGACCCTACCTTCTACAATACTTCAATAGAAATTATCAATGTTCCGGTTGTGGGGCGCGTTGCGGCGGGCGGTCCGATTTACGCGGAGGAAAATATCGAGGAATTTTTCCCGATACCCGCGGCGTACACACGCGGAATGGACGATATTTTTATGCTGAGGATTAGCGGCGATTCCATGATAGAGGCGGGAATACATAACAGGGATTTGGTAATTGTACAAAAACAGCGCGGCGCTTTCGACGGAGATATTGTTATAGCCTTAATTGAAGATACCGCAACCTGCAAACGATACTTTAAAAAAGACGGAAAAATAATATTAAAGCCGGAAAACGCGGCCTACGAACCCATTATTGAGGATAATGTGGAGGTTATAGGTAAGGTTGTGGGGCTTTTTAGAATTTTGTAAATGGCAAAGGGTATGACTATTACATCCGTTGAAACTCAGGTAAAAAACCCCGAAAGGGTTTCGGTTTTTATAGACGGCGAATTTTCATTCGGCATATCCGCCGGCGACGCGCTATACTACAAGCTAAACGCAGGCGAAGAAATATCGGGCGAAAAATACGCAAAAATAATGGACGAATTAGTTCTGACAAAGGCGAAAAACCACGCGTTAAGCTACCTTGGTTTTCGCGCCAGAACCGAAAAAGAAATGCGCGTTTATCTTTCCGGAAAAGAATACGGGGGCGCTGTTACAGACGAGGTAATAGAACTTCTGTACAAATACAAATACTTAGACGATTACGAATTTGCAAAAACTTTCGTATCCGAAAGTTTACGCCTGAAAAAATGGGGCTTTCGCAAAATAGAATATGAGCTTCGCCTAAAAGGCGTGGATAGCGAAATTATTTCCCGCGTTTGGAGTGAATCCGAAATTGACCAAACGGAAACAATCCTCCATCTTTTAGACAAAAAATGCGGGAGCTGTAATTTTGAAGAAATGGATTTTAAGGAAAAACGCAGAATTGTTTCGTACCTTCAAGGGCGTGGGTTTGCTTACGGCGATATTGAAGAGGCTATAGCGAAGCGAAGGCAAGACTGAGGGAAGGCAGAAGTAACATGAACGACAAAAAGGATTTATTTTAAACAAGAACAGTGCTGAATATGTTTTAGCCCTGCTCGAAAAATCAAAAGAAGCATTTTCGTTAGCAATTGAAATATACAATAAACCAACTATTAAATACAGAGTTGAACGGTTTAGTTTATTTATATGTAATGCATGGGAACTCATGTTAAAAGCTCATTTGATAAAATCCTTCGGATTTGAAAAAATATACTACAAAGATAACCCAAAAAGAACTATATCTCTTGAAAACTGTATTAGTATCATATTCACTAATGAAAAATCGCCGCTTCGTGTAAACCTTGAGAAAATAATTGAACTTAGAAACACAAGTACACACTTTATAACTACCGAATACGAAATGGTTTATGTTCCGTTATTCCAAGCTTGTGTATTGAACTTTAATGAAAAATTTTTCGAGTTTCATTCTGTAGACCTCACAGAAATAGTTCCCCAAAACTTTCTTAGTTTAAGCGTAAGTATGAAAGCACTAAACGAATCGGAAATTGTTGCAAAATATCCTGAAGAAATAGCTGAAAAATTAATCCTTACGGCAAGTGCACTGAATGAAATGGTAAGCGAAAACAATTCGTCATTTGCTATCAATGTTAGGCATCAACACTTTATAACTAAAGATAAATCAAAAGCTACAACAATCATCGGAATAGACAACACTTCCGATACCAAAGTGAAAATAATAAAGGAGATAAAAAGCCCTAATGATACGCATAGATATACCGTAAAAAAATGTATAGAAGGTATTTGCGGAAAGCTTGAGAAGAGTGGCGTTGCGCTAAAGTATAATGGAGCAGAAGTGAAATTTAATAAATACCATTTTGATTTGTTTTGCAAATACTACAATATAAAGGGTAACGAGAAATTTTGTTATACTAATACCATATACGAAAAACCAACTTACAGTTATTCGTATCAAGCAATTGATTTCATAGCCAATGAAATAAGAAACGATCCGGATGGCATTGTGCAAACAATAAAGCAACTCTTGAAAAATAAAAAAAAGCTAACCCCGGGGGCAAAGGAATTCTAAGCTTATGCCTACTCCTATTCAGGAACCCAGCCTTAATCCCTCACGAGTTAACTCAACATTTGTATACGCAATTTTCAGAAAAAGTTCAACTTTTTAATAATTTATTTTTTTATTTTCAAATCGGAAAGTTACTTATTTTGCGTTTACCAATTAAAACAAGCGCCCGCAGGTAAGAAAACTTACCTGCGGGCGGCTTTTTAAACTCGCGTTTTTCTTCAGTTATTTAAGGTTTATAATATCAAATTTATTTGCTGATATTATTTGCCGGCCATCTGCCTCTTTTGGGCGTCGATCATTTTCTTAACCATATAGCCGCCAACATAACCGTTCTGCGCGGAAGTCAAGTCCCCATTATAACCTTGCTTCAAAGGCACGCCGATTTCACTGGCAACTTCATATTTAAATTGGTTTAAAGCTTCACGAGCTTCGGGAACAGAATTTTTTCCCTGCTGTAATTGCTGATTCATTAATATACCTCCTAAAACTTTTTCATGTGTAGTGGTGTTACAATAGCTATTATGTCCTTTGATTAAAGTTTTATGAAGGTAATTTATCGCATAATATGAAAAAAATTCGATTGCGTAAATTTGCGCTTTTGCAGCGGCGCATAACAACGGGGATACCGTATAAAACACAGCTTTGCCCTACGGCCTAACCTGCCCGCTGCCGTAAATAATATACTTAACGGATGTCATTTCCTCAAGCCCCATCGGGCCTCTGGCGTGCAGTTTCTGCGTTGATATTCCAATTTCCGCGCCAAGCCCAAACTGCGCCCCGTCGGTAAAGCGTGTGGAGGCGTTAACATATACCGCCGCAGAATCCACCTCGGCTAAAAACCTTCGGCTGTTGGCGTAATTGTTTGTAATTATCGCCTCGGAGTGCCCCGACGAATATGTGCCTATATGCTCTATCGCCTCGCCGATGTCGTTTACAATCTTTATCGCTATAATAAGGTCTAAATATTCGGTAAACCAATCCTCCTCGGTTGCGGTAACCATATCCGGGCAGATTGATTTTGCCTCAAAATCCCCGCGCAGCTGCACGCCTTTTTCCTTCAGCGCGTCGCAGATTATGGGAAGGAATTCCTCGGCAATGTCTTTGTGAATCAGAACCTTTTCAAGTGCGTTGCAAACGCCCGGACGCTGGGTTTTGGCGTTTACAATAATTTCGCGCGCCATATCGAAAGACGCGGAATCGTCCACATAAATATGGCAGTTGCCAACGCCCGTTTCAATTACCGGTACAGAGGAATTTTCCTTTACGGAATTAATAAGCGCCGCGCCGCCGCGCGGAATTAAAACGTCTATGTACTTGTTAAGCTTCATTAACGCTTCGGCGGTTTCGCGGCTTGTATCCTCCACCATTTGAATCATGTTCTCGTCGTAACCGCAGTTTTTTAAAACCGAACGGAAAACCGATACAATAGCCAAATTTGAATGGAACGCCTCTTTGCCGCCGCGCAGAATTACCGCGTTTCCGGTTTTAAAGCAAATACCGAACGCGTCGGATGTTACGTTGGGGCGCGCCTCGTAAATAAGCGCGACAACTCCAAGCGGCACCCTTTGCTTGCCCACCATTAAACCGTTATCCAGCGTTTTGAACTTTTCCGCGTCGCCAACAGGGTCGCCAAGCAGGGTTAACGAGGTTAGCCCGTTAGCCATATCTTCAATACGCTCGGCGCTGAGTTTCAGCCTGTCCAAAAACGACGCCTTAACGCCCGCTTCCTGCGCGTTTTTGTAATCAATTCCGTTTTCGTTTAAAATGCTGTCCGTATTTGATAGCAAAGCCTCCGCCGCAAGAGCTAAAATTTCGTTTTTCTGCGCTCCGGAAAGTTGTGCGAGTTCCTTAGACGCGGTTTTAGCCTTCATTCCGATTCTGTTTAAATAATCCATAAAAACCTCGCTTTCAAATTGCGCACTATTTTTCGGTGTCCGCCAAATACATTGCCGCGCAGGCGGCTGCTATTGCGCCGTCCGCAGCGGCGGTAACAATTTGCCTAAGCGGCGTTTTCCTTGCGTCGCCCGCGGCAAAAACGCCGGGAATGTTCGTTTGCATTTGCGTATCGGTTAATATCGCGCCGTTTTCGTCTTTTAAAATATCTTTCGCAAAAGCTGAGGACGGCACGGTTCCCACGGCAACAAACACGCCGTCGGTTTTAATTTCGGTTTTTTCGCCCGTTAAAATGTTTTTAACTTTTATTGCGTTTACTTTGCTATCGCCTATAATTTCTTCCGCAACCGAACTCAGCACAGCCTCAATTTTCGGCATGGTTTTCATTTTGTTAACGCTTGCCGCCGATGCGCGGAATTCGTCTCTCCTGTGTATTATATACACCTTTTCGCAAAAACGGGATAAAAACATTGCGTCGTGCAGCGCCGTATTTCCTCCGCCTGTTACCGCAACGGTTTTGCCCCGAAAAAACGCTCCGTCGCAGTTTGCGCAGTACGATACGCCTCGCCCGGTAAATTCCGCCTCGCCCGGAATGTTCAGCTTTTTCGGCGAAGCTCCGGCGCATATTATTACCGCTTTTGCCTCATAACTATTATCCGCCGTTTTAATAACTTTTATATTCCCGTTTAATTCTATTTCCGTAACTTCCGAATTAATGGTTTTAATTTCAAAATTTTTTGCGTGATTCTCAAAATTTTGCATTAAATCAAAACCGGATACCGACGGAAAACCGGGATAGTTATCTATCTCGTTAGTGTTTACAACCTGCCCGCCAATGTAGAGCTTTTCAAAAATTGTGGGTACGTATCCCGCTCTCGCGGCGTATATTGCCGCCGTAAGCCCGGCCGGCCCGCCGCCTATTATTGCAATTTCCGTCATGGTATCACTCCTTAGGTTGCAAGATTGGCAGCGCGGAAGTTTTTCCCGCGCGACCAGCCTTGTTTATTTTTTCTCTGTTTATTCTGCGGAATAATCGTCGAAATACCCCTGTATTAAAACCACGGGCGTTCCCTTATCTCCGCTTCCGCTCACCAAGTCGCACAAACTGCCCAATAAATCCGCGTAAATTCTTGGCGTTGTTCCCTCGCTTAAGTTTTCGTAGGTTCGTTTTTCCTTTATAACCTTCGTTACCGCTTCCTGCTTTTCTTCGGGAGATAACGAACCAAGCATATTATCCGCAACATATTTAAGTTTTATTTCGTCGGGCCTGCCCGAAAGCCTTTCGGTATGGGCAGGGGAAACAACAGGGTCTGCAAGTTCCCAAATTCCGGCGGCAGGGTCTTTAAAAGCGCCGTCCCCGTACACCAAAATTTCTGGAGCTGCGTTTGTTTTTTCAATAAATTTTTCTCTTACGCTCTTTACAAATAAATTGCAATCCTTAGGGAATAATTTTAGCTTTTCATCGTTTGCAAGGTTGGAACCCAAAACGCCGTAATCCGGGTTGTAACCGCTTGTACCAACCGGGCTTGACAAAATGTCGGAGAGGGTAAAAACTTTTTGCGCTCCTAATTTTAAAAGCCTTTTTTGGGTAAGAAAGCGCGAGTGGATTTCGCACACCAAAACATTTTTGGTAAGCTTTAAAATATCGGCGGCGTTATCCGACAAATACACGCTGATATTCGGCGCGGCGTTTTCATACAGCCCAATATAATCTATTCCGGTAAACGGGTGCGTAAAACCGTTTGATTTTTGTTTAAATTCCACACCGCCAATTAAACCCGAAATATCCGAATCCGCGTAATTTTCATAGCCGATTATCGGGTTACCAACTTCGTCGTTTGGGTACTTAAGCAAAACATACACCTTTTTTGCGCCTTTAGCAATACCTTTTAAAATATTTAAAAATCTGTTGCGGCTCATAATAGGAAAAACCAAACCTATTTCGTCGTTTCCGAATTTTTGGCTAATATCCTCGGCGATATCGTAAATTGTGGCGTAATTTCCCTGAGCTCTGGCAACAATTGCTTCCGTTATTCCTATAACATCCGTATCTTTCAGCGTAAAATTTTCCGCCTCGCAAGCGTTTACAACACTTTGAGCCACAATCTCCGCTAAGTTGTCCCCTTCGTTAATTATCGGCAGCCTAACCCCCTGCGCTCTTGTTCCGATAAATCTCATAAAATCACCCTCCGTTTTAAATTTTTCGTTGATAATGCAACAAAATACTAAATATTTGTTTGATTTTGATTCTAAAAACGATTATAATGACAAAAGCGTTATAAGTAAAATTGATATTTTTTATTACCATAATCAAAATTTCATATGTGTTACGCGCGAGAATCAATCAATGATGATTGTTTTCGTCAATCGCGGTGTTTAACTTAGCTTAGCAATCAACGAAAAATAATTTTCGGTGCCGGTTTTCGTTGATGCCTTATGCTAATTCCAATTTTAAAAGTTAAGCCAAGCTTTAAAATCGCCGGGTTCAAACTTTTTAAACGGAATTAGTATTACTGAAAAGGCGGTGTTTTTATGCAGTTTGATGTTTCTCTGGATTTGTACAAAATTTTCTGCACGGTTGTTAAATGCGGCAATATGTCGGCCGCGGCGCGTGAGCTTTATATTTCCCAGCCCGCAATAAGCATGGCGGTGCGCCAGCTTGAGGAAAAGCTTGGCAAACAGCTTTTAATAAGGTCGTCTAAGGGAATTAAGCCAACCCCCGAAGGGCAGCTTATGTACGATTATTTAAGCAAAGCGCTTAATATTATCGCGTCCGCCGAAACAAAATTTTTAGATATGATAAACGCCGAAACCGGCGAGGTGCGAATTGGCGCGGGTGATACTATTATTGCCCAGTTTTTAATGCCCTATATTGAAAAATATTTGGAAGAACACCCGAATATTAATATTAAGGTAACCAACCGCACAACCTATGAAACAATAAAGCTTTTAAAAAACGGAGATGTGGATATAGGTTTTGTTAACCTGCCAATAGGCAAGGACGACGGTTTCACGGTTTCCGAATGTATCGAAATACACGACTGTGTTGTGGGCGGCACAAAATACGCCCACCTTGCCGAAAACGGAATTGAACTATCCGAACTTGAAAATTTTCAGCTAATGCTTTTGGAAAAGGAAAGTAACAGCAGGCGGGCTTTGGATAAATTCGCCGAAAGCTTAGGGTCTAAATTAAACCCAGGAATTGAGCTCGGTTCGTACGACTTGCTTTTAAAATTCGCAAAAATTAATTTGGGGCTTGCGGTTGTGGTTAGGGAGTTTTCGCAAAATGAAATTGACGGCGAGAAAATTTTTGAAATTCCGGTAAGGCCGGAGTTTCCCAAACGCGCGATAGGCATAATAAAATCCAAAACAAACGAAATATCCAACGCGGCGGAAATTTTTTGCGATATCCTGCCGCGCCGGGGGTAAAATGCGGCTGCAAATGAATTATAAACTGATAAAGCTCAGCAAATCGGAAATAAAATTCAGTATTGAAAACTGCGTGTTTTCGGATAATAATTTAACAACGCGCAAAGTGCTGGGCGCGATAGGTATTTGGGATTAGAGGTTATCTTCCTTTAAAGTGAATTCTAAAAAATATAAATTTCCGGAGGTATTTATTATGAACGTTCTAGATTTTTCGAACTTAAAACTTGCAATTTGCGCAGATTACGGCGAGGTTAGCCGCGTATCGGCGGGGTATGTGCTTGGCGCGGTTAAGGACAAGGCGAACGCAGTTTTAGGGCTTGCCACCGGTTCAACGCCCGTTGGTATGTACAAGGAAATTGTGTTTGCGTATAAAAACGGCGGAGCTGATTTTTCAAAGGTTACAACATTCAATTTGGATGAATATTTTCCAATTAAAAATACCGATTCGCAAAGCTATATCTATTTTATGAAAGAAAATTTGTTCGGCGGGATAAATATTGATATGGAAAACGTAAATATCCCAAACGGCGAAGCCGCAGACGCTGAAGTTGAATGCTTATGGTACGAGGAAAAAATAAAAGCCGCCGGCGGGATAGACTTGCAGGTTTTGGGGATAGGGCTTAACGGGCATATAGGCTTTAACGAACCGTCGCCTTATTTCGAGGCAAAAACCCACTACGTATCCTTGGATGAAAGTACAATAAAAGCTAACTCGCGTTTTTTCGAATCCGAGGATTTGGTTCCAAGGCACGCGCTTTCAATGGGTGTGGGCACAATTATGGCGGCGAAAAAAATTCTCCTTATTGTAACGGGCGAGGCAAAAGCGGAAATATTAAAGGAAACAATACTGGGCAAAATTACGCCCGAAGTTCCCGCGTCGGTTTTGCAGCTTCACCAAAACGTTACAATAGTAGCGGATAGGGACGCCGCGAAGTATTTCCTGTAAAAAATCCGGTATCTCCCGTTCGACACTATTGACATTACAGCGTTTTCAAAGTATGATAAGCAATAAATTTGTAATTTGCGGCTAAAACGGTTATAAAACGGCAGAAGGTGGTATATTGCCAAGGCGTAAAAAGTTTTACATTGCTCTGAGTTTTTCGGCAGTCATTATGCTTTTGGTGCTTATAATGTCACTGCCTGTTTTTGTGGTTCACACGGTAAATGTTACCGGTCTTGTGCGTTTAAACGAGCAGGATGTTATAAACGCATCGGGTTTGTCGGGCGACGTTAATTTTTTTCTCGCAAGTTCCGGGCGTGCCAAAAAACTTTTAGCACGCAACCCCTACATAGCTGCGGCGGAAGTTGTTAAGGTGTTCCCAAACAAAATTACCGTTAAGGTAAGCGAACGCAGGCTTTGCGGCTATGTGCAGGATACCGGCAATTTCATTTATATCGACGGCGAGGGCAGGGTGCTTGAGGTAAAGGAAAACTTCACCGAAAAGCTTCCCGTTATTGTTGGGCTTAACTACATATCTTATTCCAAAGGCGAAATTTTGGAAGTTGCGGATAAAAACACGTTTGCCAACATAATGCTCTTTGCCAATTTATTCGAAACTTATGAACTTGAGCAGGATATTATCCGCGTAGACGTTAAAGACGAAGATGATATCCGCCTGTATATTTATAATATCGAAGTGAAATTGGGAAGCGTTTCCGATGCGAACGATAAAATAAGGTATTTAAAGGCGGTTTTGCCGCTAATACCGGATGTTGAAACTAAAAGAGGAACTTTAGATCTTACCTCGGGGTATAAAAACGAAGCGGCCCGTTTCAGGCTGCTCACATAATATACGCAGAAGCCATAGGGGGAATTGTTTTGATAAACATTTCATCACCGTCAGAGAGCGGAGCAGTCATCAGAGTAATAGGCGTGGGCGGGGGCGGCAACAATGCCGTTGACCGTATGATTGACGACAACGTTGAGCATATCGAATTTATTTCCGTAAATACGGACCACCAGGCGCTGGAGCGTTCCAAAGCGCCCATACGTATTCGCCTTGGGGATAAATTGACCAAAGGCCGCGGCGCGGGCGGAAAACCCGAAATCGGCAGAAAAGCAGCCGAGGAAACAAGGGAACAAATATCTCAGGCGATAGAAGGCACAACAATGCTTTTTATTACCGCAGGTATGGGCGGCGGCACGGGAACGGGCGCAGCTCCGGTTATCGCTGAAATTGCCAAGGAAATGGAAATTTTAACGGTAGGCGTTGTAACCAAGCCCTTTAATTTTGAAGGCAGGCCGCGTATGAAAAACGCGCTCGACGGCATTGCCGAACTCAAAAAGAATGTTGATACGCTGGTTGTTATTCCTAATCAGCGTCTTTTGGAGGTTATAGACGCCGACGCATCCATTGTTCAGGCTTTTAAAATGGCGGACGACGTTTTGCGTCAAGGCGTTCAGGGCATTTCTGATTTAGTTTCCAAACCCGGCATAATTAATTTGGACTTTGCGGACGTCAGTTCCATCATGAGGGATCAGGGCATTGCTCATATGGGTGTTGGGCGTTCATCCGCGAAAAACAAAATGGAGGTTGCCGCGCACGAGGCAATAAATTCGCCTCTGCTTGAAACTTCAATTGAAGGGGCTACAAGCGTACTTTTATCCATTGCGGGAAGCTCTAACATGGGCATGAAGGAAACGGACGCCGCCGCGCAAATTATAACCAAAGCCGTGGACGAAAACGCCAACATCATTTTCGGCACAACAATCAACGACGATTTAAAGGACGAGGTTATTGTTACGGTTATCGCAACCGGGTTCGACCTTAAAGAAAAGGCTCAAATACAAGAAGAGGAACGCTTGGCGGAGTTAAACCGTCAGGAGCAGGCGGCTAAGGCTGCCGCAAGTTCGGCAAATCAGTCAGGTCAGTCAGAAAGTAAAGTATCAAAGGATGACGGCGAGGAAGAAAAATCCGGCTTTGTTATACCTATTTTTTTGCAGAGCAAAAAGAACCAGTAAGTTTTTATGCCAAATATATCGCGCCGGTCATAAGCACGAGCTTTTGGCCGGCGTTTTTGTATTAATTTTAAATTGGAGGGTTTTAGATGCAGCGAGTTTTTAATTTTTCGGCGGGGCCTTCGATGCTTCCGCTTCCGGCGCTTGAAAAGGCGAGGGATGAACTTGTTAACTACAAAAACACCGGCACGTCGGTAATGGAGATGAGCCACAGGTCAAAAGCGTATCTTGAAATTATTACGGATGCCGAAAGTTTGCTTCGCGAATTAATGGCAATACCGGAGAACTATAAAGTTTTGTTTTTGCAAGGCGGCGCGTCTATGCAGTTTTCAATGGTTCCGCAAAATTTAATGGTTAACAAAAAGGCGGACTATGTAAACACAGGGCAGTTCGCGAAAAAGGCAAGCTCGGAAGCTAAAAAATTCGGCGAGGTTAATATTGTTGCCTCGTCCGAGGATAAAACATTCAGCTATATACCGGAGCTTAACCCCGCGAAGTTTACCAAAGACGCGGATTATTTCCACATTACAATGAACAACACAATATTCGGCACAAGGTTTACCGAAATTCCGGATACCGGCAGCGTTCCCCTTGTTACCGATATGTCGTCGTCCATTTTGTCCGAGGTTTACGACGTTAGCAAGTTCGGCTTAATTTACGCCGGAGCGCAAAAAAACATCGGCCCGGCGGGCGTTACGGTTGTTATAATTAGGGAAGATTTGCTTGGCCGCGCACCGTCAAACCTGGCAACAATGCTCGATTATAAAATCCACGCGGATAACGATTCCATGTACAACACACCGCCGACATACTCAATTTATATTGCCAAGCTCGTTTTTGAGTGGCTTAAAGATTTGGGCGGCATAAGCGCCATTCAAAAAATTAACGAGGAAAAAGCCGCGTACTTGTACGATTATTTGGACAATTCCTCTCTGTTTAAAGCGCCCGTTGTAAAAAAAGACCGTTCGCTTATGAACGCCACATTTATTACCGGAAGCGACGAGCTTGATTCCAAGTTTGTAAAAGAAGCCGAAAAGGCCGGTTTTGTTAACTTAAAAGGGCACAGAAGCGTTGGCGGTATGCGCGCAAGCATTTATAACGCGATGCCTTACGAGGGTATTAAAGCTCTTGTTGAGTTTATGAAAAAGTTTGAAACTGAAAACAAATAAAAGGGATGATTTTTATGTATAATATTCTTACGCTTAATAAAATTGCCGAAATAGGCACCGAAAAACTGCCGAAGGAAACATACAGCGTTTCGTCCGAATGCGAAAACCCGGACGCCATAATGCTGCGTTCGTTTAACATGCACGAAACCCAGCTTCCGAAAAACTTAAAGGCGGTTGCGCGCGCGGGCGCGGGAACAAACAATATACCTATTGATAAGTGCTCGGAAAGCGGTGTTGTGGTTTTTAACACGCCGGGCGCAAACGCAAACGCGGTAAAAGAGCTTGTTATTGCTTCGCTGTTTTTAACCTGCCGCAAAATATATCAGGGTATTAACTGGGCGCAAACTTTAAAAGGCGAAGGCGATAAGGTGCCCGCGCTTGTGGAAAAAGGCAAAGCGCAGTTTGCAGGCCCCGAAATTGCCGGTAAAAAACTCGGCGTTATCGGTCTTGGCGCAATAGGCGGGCTTGTTGCCAACGCTTGCAGGGATTTGGGCATGGAAGTTTTAGGGTGCGACCCTTTTATTTCCGTGGAAGGCGCGTGGGGTTTGTCGCGCGGGGTGCATAAAGCCGCAAACTACGAGGAAATTTACGCCCAGTGCGACTATATCACAATTCACGTTCCCTACAACGACCAAACCAGGGGTATGTTTAACGCGGAAGTGTTCGGCAAGGTTAAAAAAGGCTTAACGCTTCTTAACTTTTCCAGAGGCGAGCTTGTTGATAACGGCGCGGTTAAAGAAGCTCTTGCAAACGGAAGCCTTTCCTGCTACGTTACGGATTTCCCGAATGATGAGCTTTTGGGCGCAGACGGCGTAATTGCCGTTCCGCATTTGGGCGCGTCCACCTACGAAGCGGAGGATAACTGCGCGGTAATGGCGGCTCTTCAGCTTAAGGACTATTTGGAAT
>JAISVZ010000005.1 GCA_031271295.1 Clostridiales bacterium
TTCGGAGTATAGTTTTCTGCTTTTTCCATGCGTTATACACCTCACTTTTAATGAGGTTATTATACTCTTTTTTGTCTTTTTTGTAAAGTAATTATACCAACTATTTTTATCTACACCCCATAAAAAAGAGGTGCTATTTCACTCCCGCTAAAAATGAATGGTATTGCGACGCGTTAGAATAATAAGCTGTAGAAATAATTGAAGCAGCTTATTCGGCAAGAGAGTGGACAGTAACCAGCGACGGCAAATTTAAAAAATTTGCGAAAACATGAGTATTGACATGTTAAATGCTATGCATTATAATCCTTTTACTTTTCACACAGCAAACCGCAGAGAAAAGTTATTAATGGGCTGTCGCCAAGCGGTAAGGCACAGGACTTTGACTCCTGCATTCGATGGTTCAAATCCATCCAGCCCAGTAAACTCCTAAAGGAAATAAAAAAAGATAGATCCCAAAGCGAATCTATCTTTTTTATTTTCCCTACTTTCCTTTTAAATCTTCTTCTATAAATGCTTCTTAAGCTCACCGGCAACGTCCGTTTGCTCCCACGGCAGGGATATATCGTCGCGTCCGAAATGCCCGAACGCCGCAGTTTGCCTGTATATCGGGCGGCGCAGGTCAAGCTTTTTAATAATTGCCGTTGGGCGCAGGTCGAAATACTTGTCTATTAATTCAAGAATTTTGGCGTCCGAAAGTTTGCCTGTGCCGTAGGTGTTTACGAATACCGAAAGCGGTTTGGCAACTCCAATAGCGTATGCAACCTGTATTTCGCACTTATCCGCAATTCCCGCCGCCACAATGTTCTTGGCTATATATCTTGCCATATACGCGCCGGAACGGTCTACCTTTGTAGGGTCTTTCCCGGATAGAGCGCCGCCGCCGTGCCCCGCGCAGCCGCCGTAGGTATCCACAATTATTTTGCGTCCGGTAAGCCCCGTATCCCCGGCAGGCCCGCCAACAACAAAACGCCCCGTGGGGTTAATGAAAAATTTCGTATCGCCGTCAAGCAAATTCTCCGGTATAACCGGCTTAATAACGTGTTCGATTATATCCTTTTCAATTTCGTCGTGCGTTTCGTCGCTGCCGTGCTGGCTGGATATTACAACCGCCGAAACGCGTTTCGGTTTGTCGTTTTCGTATTCAACCGTAACCTGGGATTTGCCGTCCGGCCTTAAATAGTTAAGCAAACCGCTTTTTCTAACCTCGGATAAACGCCTTGTTAGCTTGTGCGCGTAATAAATAGGCGCGGGCATAAGCGTTGGAGTTTCGTTTACGGCAAAACCGAACATCATGCCCTGGTCACCCGCGCCGTTTTGCTCCTCTTCGCCTTCTTCGCCCTTTTTTGCCTCAAGCGCCAAATTAACGCCCATCGCGATATCCGGCGACTGCGAGTGCACGGAGGTTATTACCGCGCAGGTATCGCAATCGAACCCGTATTTTGCCCTGTCGTAACCAATTTCGCGAATGGTTTCCCTTGCCGTTTTTTCAATATCCACATAGCAGTTTGTTGTAATTTCCCCGGCTATTAGCACAAGCCCCGTAGTCATTAGTGTTTCGCAGGCCACCCTTGCGTTTTTGTCCTGAGCTAAAATTGCGTCTAAAACCGCGTCCGACACTTGGTCGCACATTTTGTCGGGATGCCCCTCAGTTACGGATTCCGATGTGAAGATAAACTTGCTCATTTTAATTCCTCCTTTAGATACGATACCGGCGGCGCTTTTTTGCGCGGCCGAATTTAATTTTTGGGGATAAAAAAAAGCCCTGCGGGCTTTATAAAAAGAAGTTTCTCATCTTCCGGAAAGCCCGGGGGAATTAGCACCGATGCGTATAGCCGGTTGCTGGGTTTCACAGGGCCCTTCTCCCTCCACCTCTCTGGATAAGCTGAATATTCAGTTTTAAGTAATTATAACCCCATGCGGGCATAAAGTCAAATATTAAAAAGAACGGCTTAAACGCTAAATTGAGCGCATGTTGCGGGAACCAAAATTAAGACTTAATTTTTGCCGTAAAACCTTAAGCCTTAATTATGTAATGATTTAAACTTGGAAAAATTAAATATCAAATTAAATATCAAACGAACCTTTAAAATCCCCGTTTAAAACATAGTAGCATTTAGATTCTTCCGGTTTTACGTAAAAATCCATACTTTCTAAATCCTTAATTTTATTGCCCGCTTGCACCCAAGCATCCTTACCTGTTCTTACGGCGAATTTGTCGTCCGTAGACTTTCCGTTAAATTCAACACAAAAATTGGTTTTCATAAATAAATACCCTCCAATACCGAAATCCGCTTACGAAACGAATTGAACGGCTAAAATAATGTCTTAAAACAAAGTTATATTATAGGCAATAAATCAATTTGTCAAGCATTTGTCATGAATATTTTTGTAATTTTGTAATTTTCGCGAGTTTTTTCGCAAGCCGTGCAACCTCTTTGCCGCGCTTATAGCGGAAATATGCGTATTTTGCCGCTAAAGCCCGGAGCAGTTAAACATTTTTCGAAAATCGGACGGTGCGCAGTGCATAACTTGCTTAAAAACCCGGTTAAACGAGGAATGGCTGTTAAACCCCGAAAGCAGCGCGGCGTCCAGTATAGAAATATCGGAATTTTCAAGTATTTCTATCGCGTGTTTAATCCGCTGTTTCATAACGTATTCGGGAAAAGATGTTTCAAAATATTCCTTAAAAATGCGTGAAAAATGATACTTGCTAAACCCCGCGTAAGAGGCTACCTCCTCAAGGGATATTTTCGACGCGCACTTGTCGTTAATGTATTTTATAACGGAATCGAACTTCTCAAAACTTACTTGGCTTTGAAAGTTTTTTCTCGCGGAAAGCGCGGCGTTAAGCTTGTAATTATATTCACCCAGAACAATAAATAAATCCAGCAATTCCCGGTTCAAGTGAAACTCTTTAAAGGGAGTTTCACTTTCGCAATAATCCTTAATTTTAAATAGAATATCAAGCGGCTTATTTTCGCAGTTGGCAAAATCGCCGTTATCTATAACCCTTTGAAGATACAGCATACGCCGGTTTGAGTTAGAACCGTTAAGCCGGGGCAGTAGGTCGTTCGAAAATTGTATAATAAGCTGCGGAGCCGCCAAAGTATTTGCTATAGAATGCAGCTTGCGCGGCGGAATAAGCGCAAACTGCCCTTCGCTTAACCGGTATTCCTTGTTATCTATAGTTATGTCAAGCCCTCCGGCGTCAGGAACAATAATTTCTAAAAATCCGTGCCAATGGTTGGGGAAAAACGAAGGCAACCCGCCATACGCCACGTTTACAGACCCGTGAACAACTGATAATGACTCGAATAAATCCTCTTTTTTCATTGCAAATCTCCATATGTAAGAATTAGATTTTTTTGTATTGTATTACATTTTAAATAATATATTAAATAAGAAAAAAATAGTATATAAAAATTTAATAAAAGATTGCCTCCAAATATGTTGAAAAACCACAAATCTAATTGCAAAAAAATTAAAAAGATACCAAAGAACCGCAAAATTTAAGAGGAATTTAGCAAGAAATGAAAAGAAGTAATGTAACGCAAATGATATAATTACGAATGTAAAACATTTTTTACGGAGGTAGATTGTATGATGAAAAAAACGAGAATAGTAATTGCGGCAATGTTATTGTTAACACTGACTGCAAGTATGCTTTCCGGCTGCGGCGGCGGCGCGGGAACCACAGTAACCGATACTTCCACGGAAACATCGGGCGAGGTTGTATGGTGGGGTTGGACACCGGGTTCTCCTACAAACGAGGAGTACATAGCGGAGTTTAACAAGGAATACCCGAACATTAAGGTAACTTGGAAACAAACGTCTATAGACGATTATAACGCGGCAATAAGGCCGGCGCTTGCCAACAACCAGGGCGTTGACGCGTTCGAAGTTTCCGCGGGCTCGGCAAACGGCGGAATTGAAGTATTCGGCGGTTCGGCTGTTGATTTAACGGACGCGGTTAAAGCGGCTCTCGGCGAGGATTACAAAACCAAGCTCAACGAGGATTCAATTACAACCATGACCGTTAACGGGCAGTTAAAAGGGCTTGGAGTTGGAACCGTTTATTCGGGCAATATCTGGATTAATCAAGACCTCTTCGACAAATACGGCTTACAGCCGCCAACGAATTACGAAGAGTGGGTAGCGGTTTGCAGAACCTTTGAAGAAAACGGTCTTGGCGGTTTTGTTCAAGGCGCGGGGCAGGGCGCGTTTAACATTGATACCTTCCACGCGATAGTTGATAACGTTAGCCCCGGAACATTTACAAAAGCCGCGCGCGGCGAAGTTGAATGGACAGACCCGGCTATTGTAAAATCCCTTGAAATTTGGAAGAAGATGTTCGACGACGGTATTATGCAGGTGGGAGCTTTGGGGCTTCAGCAGTATCCGGACGCTAATAACCTGTTTATGTCGCAGCAGTACGCAATGGTAATGATGGGTTCCTGGTACACTTCCAATACCTTGCCGGCAACGATGAAAACCGCAATTGAGGCGGCATCCTCAACGGCGGAACCGTTTACGATGATTCCCATTAACTTCCCGGATGTTGCGGGAACGGGTAATGTTGGCTCTATGTTTGGGGATTTGGACTACGCCACAGCGGTATCCGCAACCTCCGCTAACCTTAAAGCGGCAACAACTTTTGCGGTATGGCTTGGAACAAGCCAAAGCGGCCAGCAGATTATCGCGGATTCGTTAAACGTTATCCCGTCGCTTAAATCCGCAACTCCGAACTGGGACGTTGTTAAACTTGTTAACCCCGAAAAACAAAACGACGCGATTAAAGCATATGTTGAAAACGCGATGCAAACCAAGAACAACCCGCGTTTTGCGGCTATAAACGCGGATATGAACCAGGCAATGATGGATATTTTGGCGGGTGTTGGCGGCGGAACAATTACTCCCGCGGACGGCGCGGCGCAGCTTGCTCAGGCAAAAGCCGACAGCGAATAAAGCCCGCGAATTTCACGGTTCTATTTAACGGGGACATTGATAATAATCAATGTCCCCGTATACTAAAGGAGGTTTTTATGGGTATAGGTAAGGGAAACAAATCGACGAGAGTTAACGGACTTCCTTGGATACTTCCCGCGTTCATTTTTGTCGCGGTGATAATTTACTATTCAATATTCTATACGCTTAATTTATCAACTTTAGACTGGAATGGATTAGATCCGGTACAGACAAGGGTTGGGCTTGACAACTACAAAAAAGCGTTTGGCGATTGGGTTTTTTGGAAAGCGTTACAAAACACTCTCATTTTCTTCGTATGCACCTTTACGGTACAAAACTTTCTCGGTTTTTTGTTTGCCGCAATTTTGCATACGGAAGTTAAGCTTGCAACACTGCATAAATGCTTAATTTTTATCCCCACAATTTTAGCGCCCGCAACTATGGCGCCGGTTTTCAGGTTACTGTTTTCCCCGCAAGGGATGCTTCAGGATATATTAAATTTTTTTAACGCCGGAATTACCGTGGACTGGCTTGCAAGGCCGGTACCCGCCTTAATTGTGCTTATGGTTGTAACGGTTTGGCAATATACCGGTATGAGTTTTATACTCTACCACGCGGCAATGAGCCAAATAGACAAGGAAATGCTTGAAGCCGCAAGGCTTGACGGCGCGGGCAATATAAGAACGCTTGCAAGTATAGTTTGGCCTAACTGTATGGGCACAACAGTTTCCCTTGCAATGCTCGGAGTTATAGGCGCGCTTAAAACCTTCGATATTCCGTATCTTATAACGGTTGGCGGCCCAAACCACGCAACGGAATTTTTGGGTACGTACATTTACAGGCAAGGAATCAGGCAGTCGCATTTGGGTTACGCGGCGGCGCTTTCCGTTATACTGCTTGTGGCGGCAATCGGCGGCGCGATACTAACAAACAAAGCAAGCAAGCGAGGAGGGAAATAAATGTTTGAAGTAAGAGGTTTACCCGGTAAAATTGGTTTACAGCTTTTGCTTTTAATTATGACCATACCTTACGCTATTCCGCTTGTGCAAATGATAGTAGGTTCGCTTGGCGGTATCGGGTTTTTAAATTATAAAGCGGTATGGGATACCGGCGTTGTGCCAACGTATTTCAGAAATTCGGTTATAATATCGGTTGGAGTTATAGCTTTGGTTTATGTTTTCAGCATGAGCGCCGGCTTCGGCTTCGCGAAGCTTCATGTGTTCGGCAAAGAAATATTTTTCTGGATGATTTTAATTGCCATGACACTTCCGGAGGTAATTTTACTTTCTCCCTTATTTGTAACATTCCAAAAGTTGCGTATGTTTGATACGCTTTTTGCGGTAATTTTCCCTATCGCCGCGCTTCAGCTCCCGTTTACGATACTTTTGGCGCGAAATTTCGACGAGGGCATACCAAACGAAATAATGGAAGCGGGAAAAATTGACGGGGCAAATATTTGGCAGGTATTTTTACATATCATTTTGCCGTTGACGAAACCGATAGCATCGTCGATAATTGTATTAACACTTATAAATTCGTGGAACGCCTACCTTATGCCGCTGCTGTTTTTGCAAAGCTCAACTATGCAAACGGTAACGCTGCTTCCGCAATACTTTCAGGGCGAATTTACGAACGACCAAACAAAGATACTGGCATCGGCGGTAATTACGGCAATACCGGAGGTTATCGTATACATTTGTATGCAAAAGAATTTTGAAAAGGGTATGAGCGCGGGCGCGCTTAAGTAAACAGAAACGGAGAGATGAAAAAATGGCGTTGTCATCCACAAAAATTATTAAAGTAATTGTTGTTACCGACGATTTGGAGAAAACCGCCCAAGCGTATAGAACTTTGCTTGGCAGCGGAAAAGAACCTGACAGTTCGCAGGAAGAACATAAAATGGTAAAAGAACCCTATACAAAGTACATGGGTAAGGATATTACCGATACACCCATGAAGGTTGAAAGCGTTTTTTCCGATAATTTCTGGTTTGAAATAATTCAGCCCCTCGGAGAATGCGACCCTTGGGCCGAGTGGCTTAAAGACCACGGCACTTCAATTTGTTCAATATGCCTGTTATCCGAAGGCGCGCTGGAAAACGACGAAGAGGTTATGAAAAACGCCGGTTTTAGTTCCATTTTCAAACAGGAAAAAGGATACGAAGCCTACGAATATTTTGATACGTCAAAGGTTCTCGGCGTTTTAACGGAAGTTAAAGAGCAGTATAAATAAAAAAATTAAGGAGTGGTTTTAATGAAAGCACCGTTACTCGGAACAGAAGTTGTTACACAAATTGGTCTTTTAGTAAATGATATTGAAAAAACAGGCGCAAAATTTGCGGAATTTCTTGGTGTGGATATGCCTGAGGTTCAAATGACGGGAACAATGGAAGAAGCCGAAACAAAATACATGGGCAAGCCCAGCGAGGCGCGTTCGAAACTTGCGTTTTTCCATGTTGGCCCGAATGTTGATATCGAACTTATCGAGCCGGATAAAAACCCGAACTCCACCTGGCGGCACGACCTTGACCAAAACGGCGAGGGTTTTCACCATATCGCCTTTGTTATTAAAGGCATGAAGGAAAAAATAGCCGTTTTGGAAGCTAACGGAATGCCGCTACTGCAAACCGGCGAATATACCGGCGGGCGTTACGCTTATCACGACGCAACCGAAAACTTAAAGCTTGTGCTTGAGCTTTTGGAAAACGACTGAGAGGATGGGTTTAATGCGGGTACTTATTACCGGAACGATGCAGGGCTTGGGGCTTGAACTTACAAAAGAAGGGCTTAAACGCGGGCACAGCATAGTTGCGGCGCAGCTTAAGTATAACGATGCCATAAACGAGCTTTTGGAAAAATACCCGGATAATTTACACGTTGAAATTATGGACGTTACCGATAATGGCAGCGTAACTTCAGCCGCCGCGTCCGTTGAAGGGCGTTTCGGCGCGATAGACGGCATAATTAATAACGCCGCAATTTTGCTTGAAACTAAGTTTGATACGAGCGACCAAATCGCCGATATGCCTCTTGACGTTTTCGAACGCACAATGGATGTTAACATAACCGGCGTTGTGCGCGTATGCAAAGCTTTTATGCCTTTGGCGTACAAAGGCGGGGATGACCGCTTCGTTATAAATATTACAAGCGAGGGCGCGAAACTGCACGGCGGCGGAATTATTATTTACCCGGCGTATACGGTATCGAAATACGCGCTTAATATGTACACACAGATACTGCGTAATTACGTGGCGGAAAAGAGTTTGGGTTTTCGCGTATGGATGGTTCATCCGGGGCGTATGCACACCGTAATGGGCGCGGAAAACGCGCAGATACAGCCTTTGGAAACAGCGGAGAATTTGTGGGATATAATTGAGCGCAAAAAACCAGTGGAGCATCACGATGTTCCGTTTATAAACTATAAAGGCGAATACATGTTGGACTTATAAAAAAGAGGCGGAAGCAGCGCACAATGCAGTTTCCGTCTCTCTTTTATTTTGCATAAAACAATATGTAATAATTCTAAAACTCCTCCGATACTTCCTCCTTTTGAAAATCCTCAAGGATTTCGTCATCGGAAGGTACATGCAGCTCGTTAATTCCGGCATATTCAATTTTAGAAATGGAAACTTCGTAAGCAACCTTATCAAAAACCTGACCGTCGTCTGTTTTTTTCTGATACGGACGCGACTGCATTCTTCCCCAAATTCTAATATTTTCACCGATAGTAAGCTTGCTTGCAAACCTGGCGTTTCGCCCCCACGCAATACACGGAATATAGTCCGACTTATTGTATGAACGGTTTACCGCAATTAAAATATCGGCAATTTCCCTTCCGAACGGCGTTGTTCGATACACCGGCGGCTTGCATATGTACCCGTTTAAAAATACCTCGTTTGGGTTTTGCTTTGGGTAATCCTCCGGAAGCTCGAATGAAATATCCCTTGCAAACACCGTGAGAATAAGGCGGTTTTTCTTTTCATTCTCCACATAACTGTTGTACGAGCGAAGCTGACCTGTTATTCGAGCGGGCATTCCCGGTTCTAACTGCCCTTTTTCAATTATTCTTTCGGAAATTGTAACCGGCAAAACGTCCGCAGTTTCGCTTAAACGCTCCGTTTTAAGCTCGAAGGTATAAAAACCTTCACCGTAAATTTCATGGCTGAAAACCAACTTCGACGCCACGCTTCCGGTAATTACCACATTGTTATTTACGAGCAAATTTTCCTGTTGCATTTACTAAGCTCTCCCCTCGTTCGACAATTATTGTGAGTACCTTAAAGTGCACTCCTTAATTCCTCGTCATTATTAAATGGATAACCACATAATAACATACATTTTTTCAAATGTAAATATAATACAGAACTCACATTGAAAATATATATTACGATATATATTCAAGTTCAAGAGTAAACTTGCCTGTTTTTTAAAATTTTTTTACCTGATATTATATTACAATATTTCGGCATTTTGTCGATTTAAGTTCAGCAAATATTTTCTTTGTAATGCACCTTCGAAATAATGCCCGAATAATTAACTTTTGACCGCATATCAGTTAATATAACAACATGCGATGTGATTATAATGGCAAAGCCTAAAACCCCGAATAATGCGAACGAGCGTAAAATTGCAATATACGTTCGAAAATCAAAAATTACAGAAAGCGGTAAAAGCATTGAAATTCAAAAAGAAAAATGCCTTGCGCTCGCTTTTGCGCAGTTTTCATGCACCGAAGCCGATACCATAATTTACGAGGACAACGGCAAAAGCGGTTTTTACGCGGATAGGCCCGCGTACAAAAAAATGCTGCGCGATATTGAGGCGAACAAAATAAAAGCGGTAATTTGCTATAAGATAGACCGGATTTCGCGCAGAACGGTAGACCTTTTAAACCTTGTATCGCAAATGGAGCAAAAGGGCATAGTTTTTGTTTCCGTAAGCGACAGGGAGTTAGATACAAGCACGCGCACGGGTAAAATTATGGTATCGCTACTGAGCGCTATTGCGGAATTCGAACGCGATATTATAGCCGAACGCATAACCGACAATATGCATGAACTTGCAAAAGAAGGGCGCTGGCTTGGCGGCATATGCCCGCTTGGATACACTTCTCAAAAGGAGCGCCTTACGGTTAACGGCAGAAAAACTACGATGAATCATTTGGTGCCTAACCCTGAAAAGCAAAAAACCGTTAGACGAATTTTTGAGCTTTTTTTAAGTAATTCCTCGCTTACCGGCACTGCGGAAATTTTAAATGAAGAGGGGCACACAACGGATAAAAATAAAAATTTTACGCTTATAGCCGTTAAAAACATTTTGCAAAACCCGGTTTATGCCATCGCGGACGATGTTATGTTTAACTATTTCACACAGCTATCGGTTCCCGTTTGGGCTAAAAGGGAGGATTTTGACGGCGTACGCGGCATTATGGCATACAACAAAACCGAGCAGACCAAAGAAATAGACTCAGGCTCCAAGGCATTAGACCCTAAGTATACGCAAAAAACTCTGCGGCGCGACGTAAAGGACTGGATAGTTTCCGTTGGTAAGCACGAGGGGCAGATATCCGGTGAAAAATGGACACGCGCACAAAAAATAATTGCCGAAATTGCCGCAAATAACAGCGCGCGCCCAAAAGAAACCTCAAAAGCGTTGCTTTCCGGGCTTGTTATTTGCGAAAACTGCCAAAGCCGCATGTTTGTAAGGTGCGAAACCGGCAGGCAAAACCCGGACAAAACGCCCAGATTTAAATATATTTGCGATATCAAATACCGCAAAAAAGGAAACTGCGTAAAATCACCCAATATAAAAGGTTTTGAGCTGGACAATTGCGTTATAGAGCATATTTGCAAAGCATACGAAAATGAAGGTGCTCTTAATGAAGAAATTTTATGCGCAAAAAACGCATTGCTTAATAAGGCTGCCGAACGAGGCGAAGATCTTATTCTTTTAAAAAAACAGCTTGCACAAATAGAAAATGATATACAAATTCAAATAAAAAATTTACGCACCGCTCCTGAAACAATTAAACATGCAATTTATGCCGATATTGAAACATTAACCAAGGAAAGCGAATCCAAAAAAAAGCTTGTTTGCGTTATAAATAATGATAAAAAAAATACCGAAGGTGATAACGCGAACGCGGGTAAAGTAGCTGAAAACATCGTAAATTTCACAAATATTTTAGAGTTTGCGCCCTACGAGTTAAAGCTGCGCCTTGTTAGAGAAATTGTGGAAACTATAGCCGTAAAAAGCGGAGTTGTTCACATTTATCTGAAGGGTGCAATTCAGTGAACTATGATTCTTTTTGCACGCATCAGCCTGAATTATAGCGCGCATTTTTTATTATCTATTTAGCGATGCCATAAAGTTCTAAAAATATCTTGAATGTTGCGGTTTTAAATGTTATCATATAAATACACCAGCAGATTAAAGTTAATTTAAAAAGCAAATGAAGACAAGCATACATATGATACCATTCATACTAAAGAGTATTCGGCTTGCAAAACCGCCGTTTACGCCTCTGCCGCCGGCAGTAGCGGGAGTACCGCAGAGGGGAACAACCAAATTGGCAATTAACCGAAGGGATCTCACCCTCACTGAGTATCGGATTGTACTAAGCGTTTTATCTTACCTTCGCATATTGTAAACGGTTGTCCTCATAATTAACGAGGCAATAAATTTGCGGCTATGTTAAAGTGCAAATTTATGAAAAGTCGTTATTAATGTAAAAGCCTCAGAGCGCAATGCACTGGGGTTTTTGCATTTACATTAAAACCCAGAATAACGGAGGGCACAATGAGCCACTATTTTATAGAAGATAATTCCCTTACGCACAATTTTAAAAAAATCCGCTACACTTTTGGCGGGGGCGATTTTATTTTTACAACGGATTCCGGCGTGTTTTCAAAGAGCGGCGCGGATACCGCAACCGATATCCTGCTGCAAAACATTCCGCCGCTTAAAGGCTCAATTCTGGATTTAGGCTGCGGGTACGGTTTAATAGGTATCGTGCTTGCCAAAACATATAACCTTGCCTTAACCCAGGTGGATATTAACGGCAGAGCGCTGGAAGTTACCAAAATGAACTGCGAGGCAAATAAAGTTTTATCGGAAATAATAAAATCGGACTGTTTCGGTTCCGTCAGCGGCTTTTTCGATACCATAACGCTAAACCCGCCAATACACGCGGGCAAAAACGTAACGTATAAAATGTACGAACAGGCGGCCGCTCACTTAAACCAGGGCGGTAGGTTTTATGTTGTAACGCTTAAAAAACACGGCGCGGAAACTACGCGCGAAAAGTTAGCCGATGTTTTCGGAAACTGCGAAACACTATACAAGAAAAAAGGATATTATGTTTTTTGCTGTGAAAAAAATACAAAAGATATCGGAGGAACTATTTGATGAAGATGTTAGCAAAATTTTTAAAGGTTTTACTTATAATTGTGCTGTCGTTTATTGCTTTAATATACGGCGGTGTTTTTTTGGGGCATAAGGTAATATTCCCCGAACCGTATTCAAAGCTTCCCACTATACAGCCTGCCGCCGACGGCACTTTAACGCTTGGTGTGCAGCCAAATGCGCCGTCAACAATAGAGGGCTACACCGAACTTTTAGCCGGCCAAATAAAAAAATACAACGAAATTGCGTCGTCCGTGTGGCCGGGAAGCGAAACGGGCGGGCAATCCGCTGTAATAGAAGAAATTGAAAGCAAAAGGTTTTGGTTTATTTCACCGGACGGTGCTGCATCCGAAATTTCAGAAGATACGGCGTTATCCTACGGCTTTACCCGTAACGCGTATTTCGGCGGGTTTGATACTTATAACGGCGGCATGTACCTTGCGGTTGCCGAGGGTGATTTGCAAAATTATCTGCTGTTTCAAAAGTACCTGCACGTGGGAACTTACGACGCTTTTATTACCTTTACGCACGAGCTTTTTCATATGAAGGAGCAAACCAAATGGGCGGATTCGGGAAGTTTGGAAAATGAAGCGCGCGAGGAATTTTTGGATGATACCCCCGCGCGAGCCAAACGCGTTATGCTTCAAAAGCAATTGCTTAAAGCGATAAACGCAAACGCGGATAAACAGCTTATTCTTGAAGCCTTATCAACATATGAGGATTATAAAACGCAATTTCCGGTCGACTATAAAAATTCAATCCCTACCGACCGCAGCGAGGGCACAGCGTATTATTTCGAGCTTATTACCAGCCTGTATTCGGCGTACCCGCAGCAAATAAAAACCGAAGATGACTTATACCGCGCACTTGCGCTTTTATCAACGCGCGAGGACATTTATGTGGATTACGGTTTGGTTGCGGAAGGTTATAATATTGGCGGCTTTGCGTGTATTTTAATGGATATGCAAGGCTTAAACTGGAAGGAAAGCTTAGTGAATAACGCCGAGGCAACTCCCATACAAATGCTTGCGGATTATTTCGAAGGCGAGCAGCTTCCCCCTGCGGCTGAAATAACACAAAAGGAAATAGACGAAACGGCGGCAAAAATTCAGCAAGCGGGCGAGGACGCGGGGCCCTATTTATTGTTCCGGTCTTTGTACGAAATGCTGTTTTAAGCGGCAGTTACCAACGAATCCGCACTAATCCACACGAAATGCCGTTTAAGCGGCAAACAACGAATCCATAAAATCTCCATAATATTTTGGTATTTAAAACGGAGGTAAACCATGCAAAAAGTTCTGATTGTGGACGACGAACCCAAAATTACCGAAGTTATAGCCGCGTATCTTGCCAAAAGCGGATACGCGGCCGTTATTGCGGCGGATGGCAGGCAAGCTCTTAATCTTTACGCAAGCGAAAATCCGGATATGATTATTCTTGATTTAATGCTACCGTTTATATCCGGCGAGGATATCTGCCGTCAAATCCGCCAAAAATCCAACGTTCCTATAATTATGGTAACGGCAAAGGCAAATGAGGACAGCAAGGTTTCGTGCCTAAACATGGGCGCGGACGATTACATAACAAAACCGTTTTCCCCAAGGGAACTTGTTGCGCGGGTTAACAGCCTTTTCCGCAGGTGCTTGGCTGCAAACGGCGGGGCGCAAAACAAAATATCCGTAAACAGCGGAGCGCTTATTATAGATTTTGACGCGCATACGGCTTCCAAGCCGGGTGAAATTATTCCGCTAACGCCGAACGAATTTAAATTGCTCAGCGTATTGGCAAAACACCCGAACAAAACCTTTACGCGCGAGGAACTTATTGAAAACGCCTTCGGGTTGGATTTTGCGGGGTTCGACAGAACTATAGACAGCCACATTAAAAACCTGCGCCAAAAAATTGAACCGGACAGCGCAAACCCCATATATGTTTTAACGGTACGCGGCGTTGGTTATAAATTTGGGTTTAACCGGGATTAGGGTTACAGGTATTAATTCGGGTTAGCCGGCAGTGGGGTTACAGGTATTAATAGAGTTTAACCGGGGAGTTTAACTATGAAAATGAAGCTTCGCACAAAACTTATTATTTCTTATACCGCGCTTTCCGTTCTGCTTACGGTAGCCTTTTTCGCTATAGCAAATATCGCCGCCGTAGGGCAGTTTAATAATTATGTGCAAAAAAGGCAGGAGCAAAAGGGCCAAATAATCTACAATTCGGTGCTTGCGGAATTTGCGGCATCCCCTAACCCAAACGAAAACCACCTAATGTCGCTCGGAGAAATTGCTCTTGGCGAAGGCATTGTACTAATTGTTAAAGACACAAACGGCGGGGACATTTTCTGCATGATATGTCACGACAGCGCTCGCTGCCAAAGCGTATTGGACGAAAGAAAAACAGCAACCCTTAGGTTTAACCCTAATTTAAAAGGAGAATACACCGAAAAAACATACCCCATTGAAAGAAGCGGGCAAAATTTCGGAACCCTTACGCTCGGTTTTTACGGGCCTTTTAATTACAGCAGCGACGAGACACGTTTTATGGAGATTTTAAACACCGCAATTCCGGTTTTTGCCGCTGTTTTTTTACTTGTGGCGGTAAGTATCGGAGTTTTTATGGCTAACAATATTTCAAAACCGTTAAAAGCCGTTACCGAAAAAACTCAGGAAATTGAAACGGGAAACTATACGGACAAAATACCTTTAAAATCGAAAACAACAGAAATAGACAACTTAATTTACAACGTAAATTCGCTAATAACCTCGCTCAATACCCAGCAAAACCTAAAAAGGCGCATGGCGATGGATTACGCGCACGAATTCCGCACGCCGCTTGCCGCTATACAATCCAACTTAGAGGGCATAATAGACGGCGTGTTTGAACCGGAAACAGAGCGTATTGAAAGTATCCGCCAGGAAATTCTCCGCCTTTCGCGAATGGTTAGCGAAATAGATAAAATTACCGAACTGCAAACCGAAAAACCGGTTTTGCAAAAGGAAACGTTTAACTTCCGCGAGGTTATAGTTCAAAAAATACGCGCATTTGAAGCCGAGGTTTCCGAAAAAAACATTAAAATTACCCTTAACGCCGAAAATTTCGAAATTTACGCAGACAGGGACAAAATAGAAAGCGTTGTTATGAATTTAATTTCCAACGCCGTAAAATACACGTATCATAACGGAAAAATTGATATTTCGCTTAAAAAGAAAAAAGATACCGCCGAATTAACTGTGGCGGATAACGGCTGCGGCATAGACGAAAATAATTTACCGCACATTTTCGAGCACATGTACCGCGAGGATATTTCCCGCGCAAGAAACACCGGCGGCGCAGGTATTGGCCTTAGCGTATCAAAGGCAATAACCGACGCCCATCGGGGAAAGCTTACCGCCGCAAGCCAAAAGGGAGTTGGAAGCGTGTTTACTGTTAGGATTCCGGTAAAATAGGTTGCTGCCCGGAAGCTTTTAGTAATCAATATTCAAGCTAAGTGCAGTGATCGGATATGTCAATGTTGACAAATTATACTCTTTAATATCCCTCTCATCACAATGCAAAGAAACTTCAAATATATCTTTCTCAAATTGATACTCTTTCTGCTCATTACGAATTCGTTCTTCGAATTCCCAATCTGAGAAACTATTTTTTGTGCCTGAAAGACTATCTCCAAGTTCGATACCGTTGATTTTCAACTCCCAATAATCATTATTTTTATCATCATAATTAAAACCAAAGCCTGTTATTATGGCATCTTCAACATTATCTTCACCTGGTATAATATCCGCAAAGGATACTTGACCTATAACCTTGTTTTCGTAGCACAGTTCAATGGTCGTTAAATATATTGGTCTTCCATCTTCCAAAGTAAAATTAACGGTGAAAAAATTTCCTACAAATTTATGTCCAATTCCGTTAAACGACCCGGAAGAGATCTCGCTCATATCCCCACAATCAAAACTCCACTTATCCCCCAAATCCGCAAGCGTACAAGGAAGCGGAAACCTCACGCCGTTAAGGGTAATATCAAGCCCTGCCGCCTGTGCTTTATCCGAATCATAGGATTTTATCTCAATATTTTGCTCTTCAATAACAATTTCTTGATTTTTACCCTCAGCGGCTTGTATATCCTTTATTTTTTTGTTCTCATCCTGTGAACCCTGAGTATACTCCATCTCCGAACCGGTAGCTCCGGAAAAATTCAATTCTTCCTTTGTACATGCAGCTAAAAAAAATAAAAAAAATGATACAAAAACCACCAAACGCACATGAGTTATAAAAAAATCCATATACTTTTCCTCCTAAAACCATTCTGTCGGCAACTGATGCTAAAATAACAAAAAACAGAGCGCAGGTCAACAGTATTTTCTAATCTTTCACCGTCGTGTAACCGTCGAAACGAACACACAACGGTATTTTCTAAGCTTTCACCACCGAAAAAACGTCAACGTATTTACCAATGTATATTGCATCCTAAACTCCCGATGACTTTTGACACATACATCTATTGGGTTAAAAACTCTTCATAAACACTTTCGGTCAAACCAAACTCAATAAGTATTGATTTTTGAAGTTTGGATAACGGAGTA
>JAISVZ010000115.1 GCA_031271295.1 Clostridiales bacterium
AATTCGGGACTTTCGAAAGAAAGAAACCTTGAATTTTCAGGGTTTCTTGAATTTGAAAAGTGCGCTTTTTTACATTTTTTATGGTTTTTCGGGTGTAGGCGGTCGAAAGTCGGGTTAAATTCCGCTTCAATCTCCGGGCGAAACAAATCCAGTACTTCTTTACACATAATTTGACCCTCCTTCATTTTTTTCATCAACTTATAATTCGCTTTTTTTTGAAACTCTTCGCTCATATCCGTTACCCCCATTTACTGTATACTGCACCCATAGTGTACCATGACAGACCGGCAATTTCAACGGTGTAAAACGGGTATCCAACACCGCAATTACGAACAACACAAAATTTATTTTACACAATCTTTACATACTTCTGCCTTTGAAATTTACCTGCCGGTTTTAATATATCCGCAGAGGTTAAGAAAAACGAACCTTTACAACCAACCGGCCAAGGCCAAACGCGGACCGGTCAAACTATCAAAAACAAGGAGAATCCATTATGAAAAAAATCAGCAAAAAGATTTTAGCGGCGCTTTTAGTTTCAGCCGTATCATGTTCAATTTTTGCGGGCTGCACCCCCGCCGAAACCACTACCGCGCCGGACGCGCAGCCTTCGCAAGCCGCCTCTCCGGCAACCCCAACCGCAGCTCCCGCAGCGGAAGCACCGGCGGCTTCATCCTTTAACACGGCAAGCGAAATTTCCGTTGTATCGCGCGAGGACGGCTCCGGCACACGCGGCGCGTTTATTGAACTTTTCGGCGTAGAGGTAAAGGGCGAAGACGGCACAAAAAAGGATATGACAACCAAGGAGGCGACAATTGCCAACAAAACCGACGTAATGCTAAGCACCGTTGCCAACAACCCCTACGCGGTAGGGTACGTTTCAATAGGTTCGTTATCTTCAAGCGTTAAGGCGGTTCCGATTGAGGGAGTTATCCCCACGTCCGCAAACGTTAAAAACGGTTCGTACATAATTTCAAGGCCGTTTAATATAGCCGTAGGCGGCGCCGCTTCGGACTTGGCTGCGGATTTTATCAGCTTTATAATGTCGGCGGAAGGTCAAAGCGTTGTTTCGGGCGGATACGTTGCCATTGATGAGAGCGCGGCGGCATATTCCGGCTCAAAACCTTCGGGCAAGCTTGTTGTTGCCGGTTCCTCCTCGGTATCGCCGGTTATGGAGCAGCTTATCGAGGCTTATAACGCGATAAACGCTTCCGCAACAATCGAACTTCAAACAAGCGATTCCACGGCGGGTATGACAGCCGCGATAGAAGGCAACTGCGATATAGGTATGGCAAGCCGCGCGCTTACGGACGCCGAACTTGAAACCTTAACGGCAACCGAAATCGCGATAGACGGCATTGCGCTTATAGTAAACAACGAAAACACAATCTCGGATATAAGCAAGGAGCAGGTTAAAAGCATATTTACCGGCGAAACCACCGAATGGAGCGCGGTAATAAATTAATTCGCAAGCAAGAGAATTTTCTTCATACACTCCATCCTAAAAATCTACGCTAAAAGAAGCGCCCGTTTACGCCGCTTCTTTTAGCGCCGGTAAGGGAACTTTGCGTTCCGTTTGGTTTGTGCGGACAAAGGAGAAAGATATGCAAAATTTCAAAGAAATCGCGATGAAATACGTATTTTTCTTTGCGGCGCTCTTTTCCGTAGCCGCCGTTTCGTTAATATGTATTTTTTTGTTTGCCAACGGTATACCGGCTATGGGCAAAATCGGGTTTTTCAATTTTCTGCTGGGAAGGGAATGGTCGCCCAACGATGTGCCCGCGTATTTCGGAATTTTCCCAATGATTCTGGGCAGTATTTACATAACGGCGGGCGCGGTAATCGTCGGCGTTCCAATTGGTATTTTAACGGCGGTTTTTATGGCGGAAATGTGCCCGAAAAAACTCTACAAAATATTAAAACCCGCTGTGGATTTGCTGGCGGGCATTCCTTCCATTGTGTACGGTTTTTTTGCCGTTGTTGTTATTGTGCCGTTTGTGCGCGCTTTTTTCGGCGAAAAGCTTGGCATGGGCGGCAACGGCAGCAGTATTTTAACCGCGTCGCTGCTTCTCGGCATAATGATTTTGCCTACCATAATAAGCATTACCGAAAGCTCTGTCCGCGCCGTCCCAAGGGAAATTTACGACGGAGCGGTTGCCCTTGGCGCATCGCGTGAACGCGCGGTTTTCGGCTGCGTTATCCCCGCCGCCAAATCCGGCATTATGGCGGGCGTAATTCTCGGAATAGGCCGCGCCATTGGCGAAACTATGGCGGTAATAATGGTTGCGGGGAACCAGGCGCGTATGCCTGCCGGTATTTTTAAAGGAATCCGCACGCTTACGGCAAATATTGTTTTGGAAATGGGGTACGCCTCCGGGCTTCACCGTGAGGCGCTTATCGCCACGGGTGTGGTGCTGTTCGTTTTTATCCTGATAATAAATCTGCTTTTTTCAATTCTGAAAAAGGGGGATAACAAATGAGAAAGAGATTTTTTTCTTCATTTCTGAAAAAGTTCCGGTTCGGCTCCAAGCTGATGGATGTTTTCTACCGTTTTTTATCATGGTTTTCCAAAGTAAAATATTACGCGCTTCGCTTTTTGGTTTGGGTTGCGGCGGCGATAACCTTTCTTGTGCTGATTTTTATTATCGCCTACATTTTATTTAACGGCACGCCGCATATTACGCCGTCGCTGTTTTCGCTTAAATACAATTCGCGGAACGTGTCGCTGTTTCCCGCGCTTGTAACAACGGTTTTAACGGTTTTATCCTCCCTTTTAATCGCCGTTCCCTTTGGGATATCCACCGCCATTTTTTTAGTGGAATACGCCAAACGCGGAAGCCGCGCCGTAAAACTAATTCGCGTAACGGCGGAAACGTTATCCGGTATTCCGTCCATTGTTTACGGGCTTTTCGGAATGCTGTTTTTTGTTACGTTTCTTCACTGGGGGTTTTCGCTTCTGGCGGGCAGCTTTACCCTTTCAATTATGATTTTGCCGCTGATAATTCGAACCACCGAGGAAAGCTTAAAGGCCGTGCCGGATTCCTTCAGGGAAGGGTCCTTCGGGCTTGGCGCGGGAAGGCTTCGCACGGTGTTCAGGGTGGTTTTGCCCTCCGCCATGCCGGGAATTTTGGCGGGAATAATACTCAGCATAGGCAGAATTGTTGGGGAAACAGCGGCGCTTATTTATACCGCCGGTACCGTTGCCAAAATTCCGGAAAACCCGCTTGCCTCCGGAAGAACCTTGGCGGTGCATATGTGGGCGCTTTCAAGCGAAGGGCTTTATACATCGCAGGCGTACGCCACGGCGGTAATTCTGCTTTTGGTTGTGATACTCATTAACGCGCTTTCCGCTTATACGGCACGCAAAATTGCAAAGAATTCAGCATAGGATTTGATCCGGGCGTCGGGGATGTTCGGCAGGGGGGGATTACCCGCACTTTGTAGGCTATCCGGCAAGGGGGGGTGGGGTATAGAGGGGCTTCGGCACAAATTATATCGCACAGCAATGTGCCACCTGACGCTTCAGAACATTTTTGAGCGCACCAAGTTATAGTAAAGGGGCTATTTTTGCGGGTGCGCTCAAAAATATTCTTCTCGCTGCTCTGGTGAACCAATTTTCGCCAACAAGTTGTTCGCAGAGATTTTGTATTGCGGCGGCGAAAATTGTTTCCCCGCCGCGTGGCACAATCATGCTGTGCAATATAATTTACACCGAAGCCCCGCCAGCATGTTCTTTGCAGGAAACAGGGTTGTGCGGAAAGTATAGCGCGTTCTTTGCAGGAAATAGCGGTTTGCGCAAAGCCCAGCGTGCTCTTTGCAGGAAGCAGAGGTTTGCGCAAAGCCCAGCGTGCTTTTTGCAGGAAGCAGAGTTGTGCGCAAAGCCCAGCGTGCTCTTTACAGGAAATAGGGTCGTGCGCTAACTCCAGCGTGCTCCTTGCAGGAAGCAGAGTTGTGCGCAAAGCCCAGCGCGTTCTTTGCAGAAGGCAGGGTCGTGCGCTAAGCCCTGCGTGCTCTTCGCAGGAAACAGAGTCGTGCGGAAAGTACAGTGTGCTCTTTCCGGGCAGCACGGGCGCGACAAAAGCTCCGCGTAATCGCAAGTTGAAACAGCGCAAAATTAAATAACGCGTCATTATTTGCCAACGTGTTTGCGCAAAAGTATTTTCCGATTGGGTAAATCAAGCGAGGTTATATAGCGTAATTAATTCTCACAGACCAAAATATTCACGGCATGAATGAATATGAATGATGACATTTTTTTGTCACTATTTATTCGGTTCGAACATTTTGATACGTTTATTATTTGTTTCGCTTTTGCGAGCTTATAACCGCACTGCCATAATTACGCTGTACGCAAATTTGTAAGACTGCTGTAATTACGATTACCCAAATATTTGGTAGCATACAACTTTCGCACACCCGAATATTAGCCAACGCGCAATTTCCGCACACCCGAATATTTGCCAACGCGCAATTTCCGCACACTCGAATATTAGCCAACACACAACTTCCGCACACCCGAATATTTGCAACGCGCAATTTCCGCACGCCGGACTATTCGGCAACGCGCAATTTCCGCACACTGGAATATTCGACAGCGTACAAATTCCGCACGCACCCTGCCGCCTGCAAAGAACATGCTGATGGCTTCGGCGCAGGTTATATTGCACAGCATGATTGTGCCACGCGGCGGGGAAACGATTTTCGCCGTCGCAATACTTAATCCTTGCGAATAACTTGTTGGCGAAAATTGGTTCACCAGAGCAGCGAGAAGAATATTTTTGAGCGCAACCGCAAAAATAGCCCCTTTAATATAACTTGGTGCGCTCAAAAATGTTCTGAAGCGTCAGGTGGCACATTGCTGTGCGATATAATTTGCGCCGAAGCCTCTACACCCCCCTGCTGGATTTGCGCAAAATGTTCTGAAGCGTCAGGTGGCACATTGTTGGGCGATATAATTTGCGCCGAAGCCCCTCTACAACCCTTGCCGAACAGCTTGCAAAGTACGGGAAAATATGTGCCCTTGCCGAACAGCCTGCAAAGTACGGGAAAATATGTATCCTTGCCGAACAGCCTGCAAAACTGCGGGTATGCGTCACCTTAACATTCTAAGGCGTACATACATTTTGTTTCTTCGGTATTGGTGTGAACAGTAACAGTTTTATAAATAAGGAGTGAAACATTTGGTTAAATTCAGCCTTGCAAACGTGAATTTATGGTACAATGACTTTAAGGCGCTGAAAGATATTTCTATGAACATAGAAAAAAATCTTATTACGGCGTTTATCGGCCCTTCGGGCTGCGGAAAATCCACTCTGCTAAAAAGCTTAAACCGCATGAACGACCTTATTGAGGGCTGCGCTATAAAGGGCAGCTTGCTTTTGGACGGCGAGGATATCTACGGCAAAATTAACGTTAACCTGCTTCGCAAACGCGTGGGAATGGTGTTTCAAAAACCCAACCCGTTTCCGGCGAGCGTGTACGACAATATCGCCTTCGGGCCGCGCACGCACGGAATTACCGCCAAATATAAGCTGGACGAAATTGTGGAAAAATCCCTTGTTCAAGCCGCCATTTGGGGCGAGGTAAAAGACAGGCTTAAAAAAAGCGCTCTGGGCTTATCCGGCGGGCAGCAGCAAAGGTTATGCATAGCAAGAGCTCTTTCGGTTTCGCCGGAGGTGCTTTTAATGGATGAGCCGACATCCGCGCTCGACCCTATTTCCACCTCAAAAATAGAGGATTTGGTTATAGAACTTAAGAAGGATTACACGGTTGTGATAGTTACGCACAATATGCAGCAGGCAACGCGAATTTCGGATAAAACGGGGTTTTTCCTGCTTGGCGAAATGGCGGAATACGGCGATACCGAGCAAGTTTTTTCAATGCCCAAGGACAAACGCTGCGAGGATTATATAACGGGGAGGTTCGGTTAATGCGAAGCAGATTTGACGAACAGCTAACAAACCTTAACAACAAGCTGATAGAAATGGGAGCAATGATAGAAGATGCGATAACAAAAACCATCCGCGCTCTTATAGAGCAGGATGTGCGCCTTGCGAAGAGCATTATAGCGGGCGAGGAAGAGATAGACCAAATGGAGCGCGATATCGAATCCCTGTGTTTAAAACTGCTTTTGCAGCAACAGCCGATAGCTAAGGACTTGCGCTTAATATCGTCGGCGCTTAAAATGATAACGGATATGGAACGCATTGGCGACCACGCCGAGGATATATCGGAAATAACGCTGTTTTTGGCGGGAACGCCGTATATAAAGGAATTGGAGCACATACCGCAAATGGCGGAGGCAACGGTTAAAATGGTTAAGGACGCCATCGACGCGTTTGTAAAAAGAGATTTGGAGCTTGCCTACGCCTGCATTGATTACGACGAGGTTGTGGACAATTTATTTATCAACGTAAAAAACGATTTGATAGACCTTATCCGGATAGACAGCGCAAACGGCGAACAGGCGATAGATTTGCTTATGATAGCCAAATATTTTGAAAGAATAGGCGACCACGCAACAAATATCGCGGAATGGGTTGTGTTTTCTTTGACAGGCAACCATAAAAGAAGCAGGGATGAATAGCGCAAAACGGTATATTTAATTTTGATTTGTGCCGCGTTCGCGCGGCGTGGAGGTTAATATGCAAAGTATTTTTATTGTTGAGGACGACGAGGATATCCGCGAGCTTGTAATTTACGCTCTAAAATCCGGCGGGTACGACGCTTACGGTTTTGAAACGGGCGCGGCGTTTTTTAATTTTCTTAAAACGAAACAGCCCAACCTTATTTTGCTTGATATTATTCTTCCGGAATCCGACGGGATATCCATTTTAAAAACGCTTAAGGCGAATAAAAAGTACAGCCATTTGCCGGTAATAATGCTTACCGCCAAGGGAAGCGAAGTGGATAAGGTAAAAGGGTTAGACCTTGGCGCGGACGATTACGTTACAAAACCGTTCGGCGTAACGGAGCTTTTATCGCGCGTTAGGGCTGTGCTTCGAAGGGCGGGCGTACCTTCCGTAAAAAGCGTACGCTTTGAATACAAAAGCATTGTGATGGATAACGAAAGGCATACGGTTAGCGCAAACGGAAACTCCGTAACGTTAACGTTTAAAGAATATGAACTGCTGTATTTTTTCCTTTCGAACTGCGAAATTGTGTTAAGCCGCGACAAAATTATGGAAGTTGTTTGGGGTTACGATTTTGAGGGAGAGAGCAGAACCGTTGATATGCACATAAAATCGCTGAGGCAAAAACTCGGCGAGGCGGGGCAGCTAATAAAAACGGTAAGAAACGTAGGGTATAAACTAAGCTGACGGGCAATATACGCGCGGCTATATCAATAAAATTTGCGGTTATCTGCGTGTGCGGCGCGTATTGCCGGAAACCGGAGTTTGCGAAATAACACCGGAGGTGGTTATCCCCGCGCGTGCGTATTGCCGGCTTATTGGAGGGTGAACAGTTGAGAAATCGGATTTTTGGTTACATGTGTATAAATATCTTACTGACGGTAACGCTTTTGGCGCTTTTCGCGTTTTACGCAATAGGAAGCCGCGCCGAGGAGCAGGTAAAAACGGGGCTCAAAAACGAGCGCGTAACAATTGTTACCCAAACCGGCGATGTTATTTTCGACAATTACGCCAAAGCGGAAGAAATGGACAACCACTTAAACCGTTCGGAGGTAATAGACGCGATAAACACCGGGCGCGGCGAAAGCAAACGCTTTTCCGAAACGATGAGCCAAACTACATATTATTACGCAATGAAACTTGAGGACGGAAATATTTTGCGTCTTTCGTATACGGCTGATCATATTTCCTCCGAAGTGCAAAAATTCATTCCGCAGCTTATTTTCGCGGCACTTGCCTCGCTTGTTGTCGCGTTTTTAGCTGCGGCTTCCCTTACGAAAAAAATAATCAAACCCATTAATAACATAGATTTAACCGCGCCGGAAATTGATACCTACGACGAATTATCGCCGTTTGTGCGCGAAATAAACCGCCAAAAGCAGTTGGTAGGCGAATATGTCGCCTCTCTTGAAAAACGCGCCAACACAATGAACGACATTACCGGCAACATGAAAGAGGGGCTAATTTTAACCGGACCGGGCGGCGAAATAATTTTCGCCAACCAAAGCGCCGTTAAAATATTCCGCGTAAACGAAATGCCCGGCAAAAATATTTTGGAAGTAAGCCGCGACGTGGAACTGCTTCACAATATGAAAATATGCCTTTCGGGGAAAAACGCGGAAATGGTTTTTACGATACGCGGGAAAACATATAACATATTTTTCAACCCGGTTTACGAAAACGAAATTTTAAACGGCGCGGTGGTTCTGTTTTTGGATATAACGGAAAAGTTTTATTCGGAAAAGCAGCGCAAGGAATTTTCCGCAAACGTATCGCACGAGCTTAAAACTCCGCTTACAACAATTTACGGCTTAACCGAAATGCTTATAAACGGTATTGCGAAAAAGGAGGATACCAAGGATTTTGCGCAAAAAATATCGGCGCAGACCAAACGCCTTATAAGTATTGTGGACGATATTATAAAGCTTTCGGAATTCGACGAGGACAGCGTTAAAGCCGAGAAATCGGTTTTTAATTTGAAAAATCTTGCGCAAACGGTAATTGAAAACCTGAAAAGCAAGGCGGCGGGTAAAAACGTAACTCTTAACTTAACCGGGGAAAGCTTCGAAATTACGGCAAACGAACACATGATAGACGAAATGCTCTTTAACTTAATTGATAACGGCATAAATTACAATACCGACGGCGGCAGCGTAAATGTGGATTTAAAGCAAGGCAAGGATTTTTGTGAAATTAGGGTATCGGATACGGGGATAGGCATTGCGGAGGAACATTTAAGCCGCGTGTTTGAAAGGTTTTACCGCGCAGATAAATCCCGCTCCAAAAAAACCGGCGGAACCGGGCTTGGGCTTTCCATTGTAAAACACGCCGCGGAATATCATAAAGGCAGAGTGGAGATTTCAAGCCGGGAAAAAGAAGGTACGACGGTTGTGTGCTATATTGCAGCTTAAAACAAGGTAGCCACGGTAGTTTCGCTTGCTGGTAAATACACATAAAAATAAGCAACAAACAAAACATAAAGCGCCACAACTACCCAAAACTCCCACGTAAAATACTTGCGGGGAGTTTTTGAGTTTTCCCCGGAAGCGTGAAGCTGCGTAAAATCGTCAACTTTAATATCGATTTGGAACGGCCTATCCTCGCCGTTTTCATCCGCGCCCTTATTTTTACTTTGCTCCTCCATTGCCTTTTCATAATACTGCGTCAGCATTCTGAGTTTGGTAAAGAGTATGTGAAAGGCAATTTTTTCGCGGTTATTTATTATAAGTAAGTATACCGCGAAAATAAGAACGGGCAAGGTAACAAAAAATAAAACCAATACTGATAAAAGGTTTTGCACAATGGAAGCGGCTGTAACTTCCGCCGCTGCCTCCGCCGCGTAGTTATACTGCTGCATCGCCGTATACTGCAAATACACCTGAGACGCGTTCATTGTAAAATGCGCCAGCATGGGTATGAATATGGAACGGGTAACATACATCATTGCCGCAAATATAATTCCCATTACAAACGCGTATAAAAACTGCTGAGGGCTTAAGTGCGCCAAGGCGAAAAAAAACGAGGAAATAAGTATTCTTCTTGTAACCGGCAGGTTAGAATCCTTGGCGAAAAATATTCCGCGAAATACTAACTCTTCAAAAACTGCCGGGAGGACGGCGCTTGTTATTAAAACAGCCCAAAACGGAGCTGTTCCAAGGAAGGATTCTACCGCCCCGGCAACTTCGTTCGGGAACACAAGCGATGATAACCCCGCCAAAAACATTGCCAATGGCTGAACAAGCATAGTTATTATAACGGTTAAAACGCAGTTTAAAAAACCGGGCATGGATAAAAAGCAAACATCGCCGATTCTTTTGCGCGTAAATATAAGATACCCGGCTGTGACGGGCAAAAATGTAATTAAAAACCCGAATGTTTGTAGCCTTAAACCGTTAAACTGCGTTCCGGTAATTTCAAGAAACAACATAAAAAACACCGGCAGCAGTATTGAATTTAAAATAAAAAAAAGCATGAATCCGTTATAATGTTTCATCGTGTTCGACATCTTTTATACTCCCGCTTCCGAGTAAATATTTCTTTTCATACCGCGCATCTATAAACGCTCCGAACATTGCCTTTATTACCGCAAAAACCGGAACCCCCAAAAACATACCAAGCACTCCGAAAAGCGCACCGCCAATAATTATTGCAAAAATAACGTCGATAGGCCTAAGCCCCGTGGAATCCCCTAAAATTTTCGGCCCTAAAATTATGCCGTCGAACTGCTGCAATGCAAAAATAAACACGCCAACCAAAATCCCCTGCCTCGGATCCCCCAGGAAAACCAAAAACGCCACGGGTATGCCGCCAATAAAGGGGCCGAAGTACGGTATTACGTTGGTAACGCCTATTATTAAGCTAAATATCAGAACAAACTTAAGGTCGAAAATAACGCGCGCGCCAATGTAAAACATCCAGCCTATAATTATTGAATCTATAATTTTGCCGGTAAAGAACCTTTCAAACATGTTGTTGGATTTTTTCGCAACATCTATAATACGCTCCGCGGTTTTTTCCTTTAACGAAATCTTTAAAAGTTTTACGCTGAATTTCGCAAAACTTTCCTTTTCTAAAATCATATAAAACGCAATCATTATTCCCAAAACAAAATTAAGCGCAACAGAGGCGGCGTTAAATGTACCGGTTAAAACCATTCCCGCAAGCGACGGCAGGTTTTGCGTAAGCTGCATAACAGGGCCCAAAACCATATCCATTATTTCGCGGTATGTGTAATTTTCGCCGAAGGTTTCGTTTATCCAAATTATTGCGTCCGTTACATATTTATTTTGCGAAACCGACGACAAACCCGATATTGTTTGGAACATATTTGTTACGCTTTGCGAAATTTCCGGGAAGATGTACGATACTATCCAGATAAGTGTGCCGAAAATTAAAGCAAACGAAAAAAACGCCGCCAAAAACCGGGGTAACTTTGGCTTCGGTTTTTTAAATTTAATTTTATTAAATTTCAACTTTAAAATAAGGTTTTCGAAAAAACGGATTAGGGGATTTATAAGATACGCAATAAAAAAGCCGAAGATAAACGGCAGAAGAATTGAGCGAAGCGCTCCGAAAAAACCGGATACCTTACCCGATACAACATCCAAGTTGGTAAGCAGCATGTAATAGGTAATGGAGAGTATAACCACAGCCAAAATGTGAAGGGAGCGTTTAAGGTTCGCGGATTCAATTTTAAAATTTTTCATATTATCACCACAAAGTTTTATTTAGTCTAACATAAAGCCGCCTTCATTGCAAACTTTCCGCAGCAGGATTTCTTTTGTATTTTCAGCGGGGTTTTTATGCACGCAATCTAATAGTTTTTCAAGCGCTTCTCCTAATTGTTTCCCTTTTAGATGGGATACTTCCATAATGTCGTTTCCGCTAACCGCCAAATCCTTTAATAGGCAGCACTCGTTATTTTCCAAAACCGTATTAAGCATTTTAAAGTTTTCGGCCAAACTTACGCCGCTTAATTTTTCTTTTAAAATATAAACGCTCCTTAGCGCATCATGCCCTATTTTTGAAAGCATCTTGCGCGTTTGGTACATATCTTCGGCGGCAGGCTCGTTTACCCATTTTAAAAGTGTTGCAACCTCATTAACTGTTTTCTTATCCATCCTTAGCTCCAACATAAAGGTTTGCGCGGTTTTTGCATCGCTTTTTATGAAAAACGCGGCAAGGCAGTGTGCTAATTCCCCTTGGCATTTACTAAGCGCCTTTCTAATTTCCTCAAGGTTATTTTCCAAATAGTTATGAAGCTTGGGCATGGGATAAAACAGCAAAGCGGAACCTGCAAGCAAATTAAGAATTTCCGGAAAACCCGACGTTATAATTTTCAAAAGCTCGTCCCTTATGCGTTCGGCGCTTATATTTTTTATAAGCTCCGCCTTTTGAAATATTGCCTTTTTGGTTTCGTTTTCAATTTCAAACCGGAGCACCGCGGCAAAACGCAGCGCCCGAAGCATTCTTAAAGCGTCCTCGTCAAAACGCTTTGCGGGATTGCCAACACCGCGTATAATTTTTTGCTTTAAATCGCTCATTCCTTCAAAATAATCTACGAACCCAAGCTCCGGGTGGTATGCTATGGCGTTAACGGTAAAATCCCGCCTTAATAAATCTTCCTTAAGGCTGGCGGTAAACTCCACAGTTTCCGGGCGGCGGTTATCGGTATACTTTCCGTCTATCCTGTAGGTTGTAACCTCAATGGCTACCCCTTGTGTTAAAACCGTTACCGTGCCATGTTTTATGCCGGTATCCACAGTTTTTGAAAAAAGCCGCTTAACCTCCAAAGGCAGAGCGGATGTTGCAATATCGTAATCCTTTGGTTTTTTGCCAAGCAAAAAATCGCGGACACAGCCGCCCACAACATACGCCTCGCGGCCGTTTTCATTAAGCTTATTCAGGATATTTAAAACTTGCCTCGGCAGTTCCATATCAGCTTCTCCTTCGGATACTTGGGTCTTACAAATTTTCATACGCGCAAAGCTTTGTTTATTGGCTTCTTACAAATTTTCATACGCGCGTTTTAAGTTTTCCGCCTTGGACGGCAGCGAAATAAGTATCATATCCAAAAGCGCAATAGCCGCCATAGCTTCCACAACCACAACCGCCCTTGGCACAATAACAGGGTCGTGCCTGCCGGTTATATTAACCGTAACATTATTACTTAGAGTATCGGCAGTTTGCTGGGCTAACGAAATAGAAGGCGTTGGTTTTACCGCCGCGCGGAAAACAATATCCGCCCCGTCCGACAAACCGCCGGTTATTCCGCCGGAATTATTCGTGCGTTTTCGTATATTCTTATCCTCGTCCGCGTAAAAGCCGTCGTTAAATTTACTTGCGTTCATGGAAGCCGACGCCATCCCCGCGCCAAATTCCACACCTTTTACCGCGCCTATTGAAAACACCGCATGGGATATGCAAGCGTCCAGCTTATCAAACACAGGCTGGCCTATGCCGGGTTTTACGCCTTTTATCACGCATTCTATTATACCGCCCGCGGAATCGCCGCGCGAAATAACGCCGTCCAAATAAGACGTAGCTTTTTTATACGCGTTATCGTCCGGCATATATAACTCGTTTTTATTTATCTGCGCCTCGTCGAAATTTTCTTCGCTTACAAAAATACCGCCAATACTTTTTGTATATGTTAAAATTTTAATGCCGAGCTGCTCAAGCGCCTTTACGGCAACCGCTCCCGCCGCCACGCGGCACAGTGTTTCGCGCCCGGAGGAACGCCCGCCGCCTCGGTAATCCCTAATGCCGAATTTTTTACTGAAACCGTAATCCGCGTGAGCGGGACGGTAAACGGATTTTATATTATCGTAATTGGCGGATATGTGGTCCTCGTTTTTTACCGCCATCATTATAGGGCATCCGGTTGTTAAGCTTTCAAACACTCCCGAATAAATTTCAATTTTATCCGCTTCCGCGCGTTTTGTGGCATAGCGGGAAGCGCCGGGTTTGCGCCTGTCCATAAACTTTTGAATATGCTCTTCGGTTATGGGTATTCCCGCCGGGCAACCGTCTATTACCGCGCCAAGTGCCTTGCCGTGGCTTTCGCCCCATGTTGTAACTTTAAAAATTTCGCCGTAACTTGAACCCGGCATAAATATTACCTCCTTTGGATGCATAGGCGAGCAGCGCGGTGGTTTTCCCGCGCGACCAGCCTTTGGATGCATAGGCGAGCAGCGCGGCGTTTTCCCGCGCGACCAGCCTTTGGACGCATAGGCGAGCAGCGCGGAGTTTTTCCCGCGCGACCAGCCTTTGGACATGTTTTAAAACCGCGTTTTTACCGCCGTATTTCCGCGTTCGCACTTATTGCCCCACGAATCTATAAGTTCGCCGCTTCGGTACACGCAAATAATTTCGCAGCTATTTGCGCATCCCCCGCAGTTTACGCCGCGTGTTACAAAATCCACATCCGTTATATCAAAGCTGAAATTTTTCTCCGCGCCGCTTTTTTTCGCAATTATCGCCACACCGTACGCACCCGCCAAGTGCCCGTAATCGTCCACCAAAACCTGAGCGCCGATAGCTTCCTCAAAGGCACGCTTAACTCCGGTATTTTTGCTGACGCCGCCTTGAAACACCACCGGCGAAACAATTTTTTTACCCTTGCAAACATTGTTTAGGTAATTTGTAACAACCGCCTTGCAAAGCCCTGCGATAATATCCTTTTTGCTGTGCCCCATCTGCGCCTTATGCACCAAGTCCGACTCGGCGAAAACCGTACAGCGTGCCGCAATAGGCGTTGGATTATCGCTGGTTAGGGCAATTTCGCCAAAATCCGCAACCTCCACGCCAAGCCGCTTTGCCTGGCTTGACAAAAACGAACCCGTTCCCGCCGCGCATAGCGTATTCATAGCGTAATCCGAAACAATACCGCCGTCTATTAAAATTATTTTGGAATCCTGCCCGCCAATTTCAAATATTGTGCGCACATCCGGGTATTTATCGGTAGTGCCGATAGCGTGCGCGGTTATCTCATTTTTCACAACCGACGCGCCGGTTACAACGCCGATAAGCTTACGCGCACTGCCCGTTGTTCCAACGGATACAATGCTGTATTTATTTTCGTCAAAATCCTCACGCATATTTTTAAGCAGGTTTTTAACCGCGTTAACGGGGTTTCCCTCCGTCCATATGTAAGAGCTTGCCAAAACGTCGCGGTTTTCATTTATAATTACTCCCTTTGTGGATATGGAGCCAATATCAATTCCCAAGTACGCCTTTTTCATCTTCCCGCCTCTTTTCTCATTTTTATCATATCGTAAAACGCTTCAAGCCTTGTTTTAACGCCCTCGTCCGATGTTTGGGAATCGAAGGAGAAATACAGCACCGGAATTTTGTAATCCGCGCTTATATTTTGCAAAACCGGCATCGCGTCCATCTCCGGCGTACAGCCGAAGGATTTTAGGTGTATTATTCCGTCGTACCCCTTCTTCGCGAATTGCAGTGCGCGTTCTATTGTGGACATGCTCGTTGCGCCCATGTTATATTTTGAATATCCCCTTATTTTCGTAAGCATTTCTTTTTCCTGAAAATGAAACAAACTGTTGGATATATTCATCCAGCGCTCAATAACCATTCCCATTCCGGCCAGCTCGCGTTCCATGTTGTGGTTGGAAAACGGCTCCATTATTGAATAGTATTCCCCCACTATACCAACCTTAAGCGGGTTTTTCGGCGTTTTAACCGGAATTGCCTTAAACCTTTTCATATAATTGCTTGTTAAATACTCCAATTCCTTGCGGCTTTCAACATGCTTTAAAGCCGCCAAATAATCCGCGTACATATCCTCAAACGAACCTTTTATTATTTCAAAGCCGATGTTGCGGCGCACAAAATCGTCCACGGTATCCATACACTCAACCATTTTAAGCGAGGTTAAAAGCGCGGAGGTTGCTTTTGTAAGCGACATTTCGGGGTTTATTTTTTTAAATTCGGCGTAAAAGGTTTGGGGTTTGGAATAGTCGCCTTTTGCTAAATTTATAAAATCCACATCATAGCCCAAATCCTTAATTATTTGCTCGTGAAGCTCGCCGTAATAACCCAAACGGCACGCGCCGCCAAGCTGAACAAGCGCGTTTGCGCCCTTTTCTATCGCCTCTATGTAACAGCCCAAATGAATTTTAAACGGTGCGCAAACATAATCCGGGCTGTGTTTGCTGCCAAGCTCCAAGGTTTTTTTTGTTATCGGCGGCGGGGTTACATACTGCGAGTCAAGCCCCTTTGTCATTAAATATTCAATTGGTATGCAGTAATTCCCAAAATGCGGGTATGTAATTTTGCGTGTGGTCATCGTATTCTCCTTTGGTGCGCGGTTATCGAATGCGCGGTTATCGGATGCGCGGTTATCCGAGCTCAAGTTTACGCCCGGCGCAAAATCCCGTCAAGTGGTTCTTTGAAATTTGCGGACGCATCCTGCCGTTCTTGCCGTTTTGGTTACTGTACACGCCGCAACTATGAAAATTTATCGGTCTACAAAAGAAGGATCACATTTTTTCTTTGTTGATTCTATGTTGATTTTTTGCATCTTTGAATATTAAGCTGACTTAATTACCCGCGCTTTTACGGGTTGTCCGGCAAGGGGGGGAGGTTGTAGAGGGGATTCGGCATGTTCTTTGCAGGAAATAAGGTTGTGCGGAAAGTACAGTGTGCGCCTTGCAGGAAACAGGGTTGTGCGGAAAGCCCCATGAATACGCATATTGCAGATACACCGCGTATTCGCAAGATGCAGCAACGCAGAATTAGCGAACGCGGCAGTATTTTCTTCTTGGGCAAATCAATCGAGGTTAAATATCGAAATTAGTTCCGCAAGTCGAGATTATATGGCGTAATTAGTTCCGCAAGTCGAGGTATATGGCGCAATTAGTTCTCACAGGCCAAAATATTCACGGCATAAATGAATATGAATGATGACATTTTTTTGTCACTATTTATTCGGTTCGAACATTTTGATGCGTTTAATATTTGCTTTCGTTATTTGCGCCGCTATGCGTTTGCTTCGTAAGGCATATTTACGCCGCCGGAATCTGCCTTTCAAAACTAAAAATAGAACGATAGTGTGAAATCGAATTGGTTTCATGTCGATTTGTTCCGAGTCCGCGCGGCATGTAGGTTAGAATGATAGAAATTTCATAAGCCTATTTTCTATTTTTTTGCGATTTCCCTTAACGCAGTTTTGATTTTTCCTATAATTACGCCATTTGCTGTTCCTGAAATTTGCGTTTCTTTGGCTTGGGCGAAAAGCAACGCAAAAATACAAGAGTTCGCTTTTGATTTTTTTGTGGGCGGTATTTGCCGAATTTACTGCATTTGAAAATGGAAAATCATTAGATTGGATAACAGCAGTTATTATCTGCCGCTGCATTACACTTGCGAAGCTCTCGGCTACCTGCAAAACAAACACCGAAACCTCCTGTAACCCAAGCTCCCGAAAAACACATAACGATATGAACCGAAGCAGATAAAAACTCCCGAAAATACAACAAAAAATCAGAAAAAAAGCTTGACATTTTCATCGTTACGATATATAATATT
>JAISVZ010000180.1 GCA_031271295.1 Clostridiales bacterium
ATAGACGTTATACCGTTAGAGAGCGTAAATATTGCCTGAACGAGCAAAACCTCGTAAAAATTCCATCCCGGAAAACCGGAACCCGAATTGTAAATTAAAATTGTAATAAGCGGTAAAAAGATGTTGCTTAAAAGGGTTATAAAAAGCGAAAGGATAAAATCGAAACGGTATGCGGAAATGCTTGCAAGCGATGTTTTCACGCAGCTAAAGTAAATTTTCACGCGCCCACCCCCGTAAAATGTTTGATAGAAACTCTGTAGAGTATTTCCGAAACGGCGAAAACAACCGCAACCGCCGCCGCCTGCAAAAGAATTGCCGAAGATAGCGGAAGATTTACGCCGCCCAAAGAATATTCCCCCAAAAACACCATAACCGGCAAATACGTTATGTATTGAAACGGCAGAAAAAACTGCAACCTTTGAAGCCAATCCGGAAAAAATACAAGCGGCACAAGCGAGCCGGAAAAAATACCGGAAACAAGCTGAAAAACCGTCCGTACACCGCCGGATTGCACAAACCAAAAGCTTAACATGCCAAGGCAGTAGTTAACATAAAAGTTCATCAAAAACGCGAGTATCACGGAAATTACCGCATACGGGATATTTGCCGGAGTTAAATCCACGCCGAAAAGCAGCGTAAAAATTATAAGGCACGGGATAAACTCAACAAAAAAGCCCAGCACCCTATGCCCCGCCTTTTGCGAGAACGCAAAAAAACGGTGGTTTATAGGGCGCAGGGTAAAGGTTAAAAATTTCCCCGTGCGGATAAGCATTGAAAGGTTCCAATCCGCAAAATCCATAGTAAGGTAGCCGATGAGTGCGGACGCGCCGAAGTAACGCACCATATCCGCCAGCGTTAAGGAGTTTATTTCGCTGTTCGCGCCATAAACGGATGTCCAGATAAAATACTGCACAATAAAATATACCGGCCCCACAAAAATTGAAACCATTGAATGCGTGCGGTATACGGACCATTCCTTGTAGGTTACAAACGCCACGGCTTTAAGCACACCGAATTTGTGCTTCAAATAATTCATGTTGCCTCCAATAGTTCCTCAATTTTCGTGTACTAAGCGTAAGAGCTTAAATAAAATCTCTTATAACGCACGAGCATAAACAATTCTGCCGTCTGTAAGCAATCCGTTTATCGGCTTTTGGTCATCGCACACAGAGAATTCAAGTTTTCTGTGAAAAGAAAGCGATACCTCGTTGCCGATATCGATGTATGTAAATAATTTCACAGCATTTTTCTCTTTTAAAGCACGGATAGCTTGTGTAATAATCTTTGTTGCTATTCCCTCTCGTCTGCCGTCCTTGTGAACGATTAAATCTCCGTAATACCACCGGGAAGCGTCGGTTTCGTCCTTGCAAAAATAAGCGAACCCACACACTTCGCCGTTCACTAACGCAAAAACATAAAATGAAACATAACCAAAAGGGTTGCTTCTCATTCGGTTCACTTGCAGAGCCAAATTTGATTCGTTATAGCCCCAGCGCAAAACAGCCGTCTGCTTTAATAATTCATCGGAAATATCTTCAAAGTCTTCGCAGATTAAAATTTCAACATCGCTTGAATTCAAGTTTTATCCGCCTCCCGGTATAATTTTTTCAAGATGTGTTAAGCGCCGCGAACTTCCGTAGCCTATTTTAACCCCGACCATATCACATTCTGCACGTTAAACAGCGCTCGCGAAAACCATCCGTCTTTGGCGAACGGCACAAACCATGCCGCCGCAAGTTCCTCCGCCGGGTCTATATACATTGCGCAAGCGCCCGAACCTTCGTGGTTATACGTTCCTTCGGAAAATGTAAACGCCGGGCCGAAGCGCATGTCAAAACCTATGCCGTAGCCCCTGTCCGGCTCGTTTGCTCCCCAGCCGTAATTGGGAATGTTAAAAATGGCGCGGCTCTTTAATTTTTCCATAGCCTTACGCCCGATTATTCTTGTGCCGTTAAACGTGCCGTTATAAAGTGTCATATTGGCGAAACGAAGCAAATCGGATACCGTTGAAAAAATTCCGCCGCTTGTATCCGGAACGCGGCTCCACAAAGCGTTATCTTCGGAAAAATCGCCGTTTTCCTCCGCACCGTTTAGAATCGCGCTTAGCCAGTTTTCGCTGTCTTCATCCTGCAAAATAAACCGCTTTGCCAATTCCGGCGTTAAGCTTTTATGAAAACCGGTATCCTTTAAGCCAAGCGGTTTTATAATATTATCCGTTATGTACTTGTTCGCAAAAACGCCGGTAAGCTTTTCAATTGCCGCGCCGAGTATTGTAAAGCCGAAAGATGAGTACATCCACTCCTCGCCGGGTTTCCTGCGTATTCCGTTTGCAAGCGCGGCGGATATCCAGTCAAACTCCTCGTCCTTATTTTGGCGCAGCTTAAACGCGTTGTATATTAAGCCCCACACGCTCAATTCATATATATTCGGATAATTACCCGTATCAGGGTGCATCCCGGACGTATGCGTAAGCAGGTGAAAAAGCGTAATTTTATCAAACGGCGGGGTATTAAACTGCGGCAGAATTTCGCCCACGCGCATGTCTAACCGTGTTATTCCGTCCTCAACAAGCTTCATTACAGCCAAAGTTGTAAAAGTTTTGGTAATGGAAGCAATTTGATAAACTGCGGTTGGTTCAAGCGGCGCAGAATCCTCCGGACGGTAGCTTTTTTTGCCAACCGCGCCGTGCATAAAGGTTTTGCCGTACCGCGAAACGCAGTAAGCGGCGCACTGAATTTCGCCGTCGTCAATGAGCGTTTGAAAGTGGCTGTGCAAAACGCCTATTCTGCCTTCGTCGTAGCCCACTTCCGCCGGTGTGCAGTCTGTTTTGCCCTGAGTTAGTAACATAAAAACCCCTCCCATAATTTGCTTGGTTATTATTTGTAATTCTATTTCCAATCAAATACAAAGTCAAACTAAAAAACGAATATAACCATCTTTTCTTAATTGTTGCCTCCTCGTTTTGCGTGGTTGCGTGAAACATTTCAAATTATAACACATTTTAACAGAAAAATGCACTTTTTTTGAACGGAATTATTAACATACGCAAGCATCAAAACCATTAAAAAATTTAATTTGTGTAACAACACTTGCGCCTTGGAAAATAAGGCGAAAAAAAACCGCGCCGTCCGTTTAAAAACAGAAAGCGCGGCTTTTAAATTTGAAATAAATTAAAATTGAGATTTAGCTAAGCCGTTTAAACCCTTAAACCTTTTTTACCCCAACCTGAAGCTCCGTTAAATAATCCTGCTCGGAGGCGACATCCGACGGCGAGGCCACCGCAAGCCCCCGCAAAATTCCGTCCATAACATACCCGTTATCCTCAACCCATTTCGCCAACTTTTCGGCGGCTTCGCCGTAACCTTCATACGGGCCGGAAAAGCGGATTGTCGCGGCGTTTTCAATTGCCTCAAGCTCCTTGTAAATAAAATTCCCTTCGCTTTTGCCGCTATGCGCTACGGGTACGGCAATTTCAACGTCAACATCGGTTTCCTTGTATTCGGCGTCGTGGTAAATTGAATAGCCGCCTTGCTCGCATTCTATTTTGTTTTCCGCTATAAATTTACCGAGTTTCCCCCACAGTTCGCCCTCCGCTTTGTAAGCGGGGATGTTTTCCCTAAGTGACAGCACTTTTACCGCTTTAAGGTTTTTAAGTTCCGCGTTGTAAACCATATTTGCACTCTCCTTTTCAAAACTGCCGCTCAGTGCGGCGATTTTATCGAGTTTGAGCTGTTCTTCGGCAATAGAGGCGTAAATTTCGCTTCTTTTGCGCTCTAAAATTTTCCGCATTTGGGCCGCGTCGTTAAACACCGGCAAAATTTCCGCAATTTCCTCCACGCCAAAACCCATGTCGCGAAGGGTTGTAATACGGAAAAGCACGGGTATCTGCGCCGCCGAATATAACCTGTAGCCGGTAAACTTATCCGTTTCTTGCGGGCAAAGCAGGTTGCATTTGTCGTAATAGCGCAGCATCCTTGCGGATACCCTTACCAATTTTGAAAATTCGCCTATCCGAAACAATCAAACTCACCTTCCGTTTCTGTTTTCTTTGCAATCCGGTTTGCAAT
>JAISVZ010000203.1 GCA_031271295.1 Clostridiales bacterium
CTCGGATTTTAGATTTGTTGGGCGTTGCTATGTAACGTAGCCATCTCTTATAACTGATTAATCCTCTTCAACCCCTTGCGCTGCAAGGGGTTTTTACATGTCTGCCAAAAGAAAATACGGTTAAAAAGCAGTACCTTATTACATTTTTTCAGGCGTTAATACCCGCGTATGTTATTGAACGCCTGTTTTGGCAGCAGCGCGGAATGAATGTTCAAATGGTAGTTTACACCGAAATTATTTACGCGTTAACCGTTACGGCATTAGAGGTTCCCTCCGGTATTTTGGCAGATAAATTCGGCAGAAAGAGAGTGCTCGCCATATGCGGCGTTTTGTCCGCGGCGGAATTTGCTCTGCTGTTTTTTGCGTCTAACTTTTGGATGTTTGCTTTGGTGGTTTTTTTATCGGGAACAGGCAAAGCACTTTCAAGCGGAAGCGAAAACGCCCTGCTTTACGATTCACTGCTATTTGACGGCAGGCAGGAGGATTTTGAAAAGCATTTAGGACGCTTATCGGCAATTGATTTTACCGGTTCTGTGATTGCCGCCGTAAGCGGGGGGATTTTGGCGAATTACTTTAATTTGGAGTTTAACTACATACTGTCATTTATAAGTATGTGTTTCGCGTTTTTGGTTACTGTATTTCTGAAAGAACCTCCCAAACAAACCTTGGCCAAAGGCGAAACGGCGGGCGAAAGCGAAACGGCGGCCGAAAACGAAACTGCAGGCGAAAGCGAAACTGCGGGAGCTTTGCAATACGCGTCGCGGGCATTGCAAGTTTTTAAAAATAACCCGCTCGTGTTTATTTATTGCTTAACCGGAGCGGTTTTGGGTTCATGTATTATTTACCTTGACGAGTTTTGGCAAATAATACTGGATAACATCGGGGTTTCCGTTGTGTTTTTCGGCGCGGTAAGCGCCGCCTCGTTAGTTTTGCGCATACCCGGCAGCCTTATTGCCTACAAATTAAAGGAAAAGTTCAGCTATAGAAAAATCCTTACCTGTACAATTTGCTTTTGCGCGGTTGGGTACGCGGCAATTTTCCTCGCAAACGGTTTATTGTGCCTTGTGCCTATGATGTTGCTTTTTGTGGTTTCCGGCATTGCAGACCCTCTTGTTTCGGGTTTTTTGCACCGCCATACCGAAAGCGGTATCCGGGCTACCGTTGAATCGTTTTCATCGCTGTTTTTGCGGGTTGTATCTGTTGGTGTTGGGTTAATTTTCGGATATGTAAGCTCAAATATTTCAATTTTTGCGGGAGTCCTATCGTTTAGTTTTATCTGCGCGGCTTATTTAGCGGTGTTTCGGATTTTTGGGGCTGAAAAACCGTTTTCTTAGCCATGTTATACTTCGTGAAATTAAATTTTCCCTTCTCCTAATGTTTTAAATTTCCCGCCACTATATAGTTATAAAGAGCTAAAAGGGAGGTGACAGCGTGAAGTTGGAAGCACTGGCCGAACAAATAACAAAGGATTATTTGCCGCAAATACTCGGGTGGGCGGTTAAAAAAACCGGAAGCGGGGACGGCGGCGAAGAATTGGCGCAGGAAGTTTTTTTGCAGTTTTTACATGCCGTAAAAAATGCGCAGCGCATTGAAAAACTGGAAAACCTTCTATGGAAGGTTGCTCATTATTGTTGGTGTAATTATCTGAAAAAATCAGTTAAGCGTAAGGTTTTAACCGAACTTAATGAGAATTTGCCGCTGCAAACCGATTTTGCGGACGATATAATATCCGCGCAAATCCGTTCAAAACAGCTATCCAAAATGAGAAAGGAGATTTCAAATCTCAGCCGCTTGCAGCGCGAGGTTATGATTTTGCATTATCTTGACGGCTTACCGGCATCCGAAATCGCTCAAAGGCTTAACACAACGCAAAACGCTGTTACCTGGCACCTTTTTGACGCTCGTAAAAAAGTGCGAAGGGAGATTGAAAAAATGGACGAGAAAATTGAATACGTTTACCGTCCCGGAAAATTGGCGGTTGGCTCTTCCGGAGACGAAGGGCCGGATCCGGATACAAAATGGCTTAGGGCAAGCCTTATCCGGCAAAATTTGTGCCTGCTTTGCTACCGCGAAGGCAAAAACATCGACGAGCTTGCTACGCTAACCGGCATACCGAAACCGTACCTTGAGTTCGATTTGGATTGGCTTACCGAAAGGGAGTTTATGACGATGGAGGGAAGGAAGTATTTAACCGCCTTCCCGATAGTATCCAGGCGGCACTTTCAGGATGTAGCAACCATGTACAATGATACGCGCGGGGTTTTAATTGACAAAGTAATTGATTACCTGTTCACGCGGGAAAACGAAATACGCTCTGTCGGTTTTTATGGTTCACACTTTCCGCCGGAAAAACTGATGTGGGCGGTAATAACTATGTTTATCAGTTTCGTAAGCCGAAACAGCCCGCTGCTTTTACGCCTGAAAAACCGAAGCCATTACCCGATACGCCCGGACGGCGGCAAATATGTTGTTATTGCAAGCGATATGTCGGAAGTGCAGGAGCTTAACCCGGACGGCTATAACGGGGAAATTCTGTGGGGCGGCTTCAGCGGCATATGGTCGGACAGCTGCGTTCTTGGAAGTGATACCGATATGTATTACTGGCTTGGCGTTAACAAGTTTAAAGACGCGAAGTACCGCCCGGAAATTGTGGGCGCTCCCAAAACGCGCGGCTCACTGTTGCACCGGGTTTACTCATCGGTTATAGAGCCGGGTTTTTCCGAGAATATTCTGGAACCGCACGGAAAGGAAGCTTTGGCGCAAGCCATTGAAGGCGGTTTGATTCTTAAAGAATCCGGCGGGTATAAGCCGCAATTCGTAATTTTCACCAAAGAACAGCTTGAAAAACTTCAAGAAGAAATTTACCGCCCGCTGGCACAAATGATTGAAGGTAATTTGACCGAACTCGGCAAAAAAAAATCCGCCATGCATAAAGCCGAATTCCCGAAAATCAACAAGCCGTATGCAGATTACCATACTTATTTGGATTTGTGGGATTTTGGGATTTACACGCTGATGTACGCCGCGAAAGGCGGTAAAATAAAAATGCCGGAAACACCCGAAACGGATGCGCTGCTAACTTTAACTATAATTAAGTGACAGTTTTCCTATATTTTTATCTCCTTCTTGTACTTGCGCAGCGCTAAATAATATCATATAATTTGGCGTGAAACCAAAATCCAAAAAATATGGGAGGAGAAAAAAGCATGTTAGTTAACGCTACTGAAATGTTACAAAAAGCAAGAGACGGCCATTATGCCGTGGCGCAAATCAACATCAACAACCTTGAGTGGACAAAGGCTGTTTTGGAAACGGCGCAGGAACTTCAAAGCCCTGTAATTCTCGGCGTGTCGGAAGGCGCGGGCAAGTATATGACGGGTTTTAAAACCGTAACCGCAATGGTTAAGGCAATGGATGAAAGTTTGGGTATAACCGTGCCCGTTGCCCTGCACTTAGACCACGGTACTTACGAGGGCTGCAAAAAATGTGTTGAAGCCGGTTTTACCAGCATAATGTTCGACGGCAGCCATTTCCCGATTGATGAAAACATTGAAAAAACAACGGAGCTTGTTAACTTGGCGCACAAAAACGGAATGTCTATCGAAGCGGAGGTAGGTTCTATCGGCGGCGAGGAGGACGGCGTTGTTGGTATGGGCGAGGTTGCGGACGCGGATGAATGCGCAAAAATAGCGTCGTTGGGCATAGATTTTCTGGCGGCGGGTATCGGAAATATTCACGGAGTATATCCGGCAAACTGGAAAGGGCTTGCCTTCGACGCGCTTGAAAAAATTCACAAAGCAACCGGTTCCATTCCGCTTGTTCTGCACGGCGGAACGGGACTTCCGGAAGAGATGATTAAAAAGGCAATAAACCTCGGCGTTTCCAAAATTAACGTGAACACCGAATGCCAGCTTACATTTGCCGCGGCAACAAGAAAATATATTGAAGAGGGCAAGGATAAAGCCGGCAAAGGGTTTGACCCGCGCAAGCTTTTGGCTCCGGGCGTTGCCGCAATTAAGCAAACATGCAAGGAAAAATTTGAGCTTTTCGGTTCCGTTGGAAAGGCGTAAATAACGGGCGGTTTTGCCGCTAAAGTTGCAGTATTATTATTAGAGCCCATTAATTTGGGCTTTTTTAATCTAAATTGGCATTATAGGTAATTTAAATAAGTAAATATCGTATTTACGAAAACAATCAAGTGAGTTACAATAAATAAACAAAACCTCTGACTTGTATCACACCACAAGGCAGAGGCTCACTCACACACAATTTAACCACTTGGTTACGGCTATTACAATAGCATATTATATAATATGTGTCAATGCCATTTTTATTACATTAAGGGGATGGATAAATATGCTTAATCAATATCCGACTATTAAAGAGTTTGCTTTTGTGTTAGATAAAGCGTTAAACGCATTTCGAGCCATGACCAAAAATACCGGGTTAAATAGATATGAAATAATGGAGATCATCTCATCTGAATATATTTCAGCAGCCAGTGAAGAAAGAACACCGCGTTTTGTATTGAAGAAAGGGACTTCGGCAGCAGCAGAGATGAAAGATGCAGACAAGGCATACATTATTTCAACAATTAACGCGGCAACAGACGGCAACAAAATAGTATTTTTGTTTGGGCGCAATAAAAGAACAGGATTACAACCGTGGGAGTTGCAATCGGTTATTTCTGAAACGGAATACAGTGATGAGAATTATGTTAATTTAGGGGATAATCCTAAAGATATGTTATGGAATTTTGCTTATTGGACGTCCACTGCTGTCAACTTAAGCCTAGAAAATCTAAAAAAATATTTGCAAAAATTCTAAAAAGCGCTTGACAAAAACTCGAAAATAGTAACCTTCAAAATTAAAAGAACACATTTATTGTGTA
>JAISVZ010000075.1 GCA_031271295.1 Clostridiales bacterium
TAATATATGGTACTGTTCAAGAGCATCTTTAAGAGTGTAATCACCCGATATTTGCCTGAACTTATCCGTTAATATTTGCTGTAACGCCTGCGATTCTAAATTGTGCTTTTCGCGGTAAAACTTAAAAACTTCGTCGTTATGACCCATAAGGCAAAACGCCGCAAAATACTTGAAAGTATCCGCGTATTTTGACTCGGAAAGCCCTTCGTCCAAATGATTGAGATTAATCTCTATAATTTGCAGCTTGTCGTTATATATCCTGTTCGATTCCTGCTCGCGCAGGGATACGTATTCCACTAAAGAATTGCTGTCCGGGTTCTTTTGGTTGATGAAAATTACAACAGTCTTTTTTATTTGCTCGAAAGACATACCAACTTCCAACTGAGACGCAATCTGCTTACAAGCGTAAAACAGGCAACGGTCTTTATGATTTTGATAATATTTGCGCTGCGCTTCGATATTGTATATTCTGACGTTGCTCTGACGCGCCGTTACATCAAGCCGTATTTTTCTGAATTTCGGAATCATCGAAATAACTTCTTCTTGTGTGCTAACTTCGATATCGCTAAAATCCTCGTCAAAAAGCGATTGCAAGAAAGAAGCGCAGATTTTTTGGTCGCCCATCCATCGTTGAAATACAGGATCGGATAACGGGTGCAAATCATAACCGCCAACTTTTTTTGTTATGGAGGTTTCAATTTTTGCGTTATTCTTCTCCGTAAGCAAAACCGAATTTGTTAATTCGCCCATTAAGCACCTCTTTTTAAATTCGCAATTCAATTTAACGCCGTAACTCTTGTAAACAAAATTTGAGAATATTGCGTAGCTTAAAGTTAACGAAAATTGGATAGTACGTAGTATTTTAAACCGCTGAAAGCTACAGGCTTATTTTAACAGAAATTTTGATATGTGTCAAAAATAAAATTCTTTAAGTAGGATTGCGCGAAATATCGAAATAATAAAAAACCGGGGAAACCGTATAACACAGAACAGATGCAATTACCGCGCGGGATATTTTTGCGGCAGGAAATTCATAGCGTTCCATTTTCACACACCTTTTGCCGTCTGCAAAGAATATGCAGGGATAAGCTTAGGTGCAAACTATATAGCTTGCCGGTATATTTGCGCCGGAACCTCCTGTAACCCCTACCGAACAGCTACCGCAAAGTGCGGGAATCTTCTGCGCCGGAATCCTCGTAACCCCTGCCGAATAGCTACGCGAAGAACGGGGAAAGATAACAGCTTGCTATTTGGAATGATGACAAAAAAATGTCATCATTCTGAAAAAAGAATAGCGTCTTTATTATTCAAAGCCGTAGAAAAAATCGAAGCAGCTTCTCTGCGGGAGTATGAAAAGTAACAGATTACAAGAATGTTGCAAGATTTTTTTTGTTTTTTAATGGAATTTTACACTCTCCCATGATATACTGGTGAAGTTTTCATACCGCTTTACCACTAAAACCGGCTTTTACAATGGGTTTTGCGTTTGGCCGCGCGTAACGAATCCCGCCGGTTTCAATATCATTTGCAGAACTTGAAAATATTTGGCTTTGAACAGAAGCTGCGTTTCATCCTTCGAAAATGTATTTCCTTCATCATGGCAGAGAGTATCTCCCGAATTGTTTTTTTTGCAATTACGCAGCCTGTTAAACCGGGGAACTGCCTGCCTTTTTCGCTCATTTAATTTTACTCCCACTCGAAGGCGGCAATTTGGTAACCTTCTTTTTTCTCATTTTCCATTAGCGCAGTTAACAATTTAATTTCGGGGAGGCAATTATGAAAAGCATTCGCAACAAATTATTATTTATTATGTTAATCATCTCAATTGCGGGCATGGGGTTAATTACGGGAATTAGCGCCGCTTTAAGCAGCCGCGCAATAAATACCCAGGCTTTAGGGCGCATCAATGAGGCAACCGCTCTTAAGGCGGAGGAAATAGACAATTGGCTGAATAACCAAATTACTTATGTAAATTCCATTGCCGCCGCGATATCCGCCAACAGTAGCATAAGCTCACAGGAGATTTCTCCCCTTTTGGTTAGGCTGGGCGAGGAAAACGCGGACGCTTTTTGCGTGTATCTGGGTTATCCGGACGGAACGGGCGTTTTCAGCGACGGATGGCAGCCGGATTATGACGAGTGGCAAGCTAATGAAAGGGATTGGTATATTGGCGCTGCCTCTGATAGGGGGCAGGCGTTTATAAGTGAATTGTATCAGGATGCCGATACGGGCAACCTTTGCATAACAGTATCCCGCGCGGTTTTCCGAGAAGGGACCCTTGCGGGCATTGCGGCGGTGGATATTTTCGCGGATGTACTAAGCGAAATAACGCAATCCGGCGGCGGCAATGAAGAGGGTTACGTTTTTTTAACCGACAAATTCGGGAATATCATCACCCACCCCACCGGTACATATGCTCCGGCTGTTGACTCGAACGGCGATACCGTTTTTAAAAAACTGCAATCCGTGGACGGCGGAATTTTCGCGCCTCTTACGGAAAACGGCGTTAAAAACTCTCAAGCCGTCAGGTTAAAGGACGAAAATGGTGTCAGCCGGTATTTTACGGCGCGGGAACTTAGCTTAAACGGCTGGCTTGTTTATAACTCCATTCCGGCGAGCGCTGTTAACATGCCCGTCGTTTCACAGATAATTGTGTCGCTTGCCGTGTTTTTTGCTGTGCTTGTAATCGCCGCGGTATCCATTTATTTTATGATTAGGCGTATTATTCAGCGCCCAATAAACGCGCTTTCGGAAATACTGCGTGCGGTTGCCGCAGGAGAGTTTAGCAAATTCACGCCGGTTACAACAGCCGATGAAATAGGCGCTCTTTCAAAGGATATCGCCGCTGTAACCGGAACAATTGAAAAACTTATAAACGATTTATCGGTAGTGAACACGCAAATACATATAAACGGCGATATCGAATATAACATTGATTCCGCGCAGTACTCCGGTTCCTACAAAGAAATGGCCGATAACATCAACTTAGCCGTGGACGGGTTCCGGCGCGATATCTTATCCGTTTTAAACGTACTATCCTCAATCAAAGACGGCGTGTTCGAATATGAAATGCCAAACCTGCCCGGTAAAAAGGTAGTTATTAAGGAGAACTGCGAAAGCTTAATGGCAAACTTGCGGGGCATTAATTCCGAAATAACATCGCTTACGCTTCGCGCCTCCGGCGGAGAGCTTAACATGCAGGCCGATTCCGCCAGGTTTAAGGGCGGCTGGGCGGCACTGCTTGGCGAACTTAATACGCTGGTTAAATCCGTTGCCGATAAAGCCAATTGGTACGAATCTTTGTTAGACGGCGTTCCCTCTCCCATTTTCTCAACAGACGCCGATATGAACTGGACCTTTGTTAACAAAGCCTGCGAAGAAATGTTAGGACGAAAACGCAAAGAGGTTCTGGGCTTGCAGTGCTCAAGCTTCGGCACGGTTATATGCGGCAGTAACAATTGCGCGATAAATAATTTCAAAAAGGGAATTAAACCCACAAGGTTTACACAGGACGGCGTGCATTATCAGGTAAACGTGGCGGAACTGACAGATATTAGCGGCAAAAGGATTGGGTTTGTTGAAGTTATTCAAAACACAACAAGCCAGGAAGAAATGATTGAAAGGCTTAATAAACTTGTGCTGAACGTAAGAAACATCAGCGGTCAGGTACATAACGGGGCAAAGCAAATTGCCGATTACAGCCAAAACTTAGCGGCCGGCGCGGTAAGCCAAAGCGCCTCGGTGCAGGAACTTAATTCAAACGTCGGCCTGATAAACGAAAAAGCGCGGCTTACCGCCAACAATTCGGAAAGCGCCAGCTCTTTATCCGGCAGCGCAAAGGTAAACGCCGAAGCCGGCAACGGGCAAATGCAGGAAATGCTAAGCGCCATGAGCGAAATTAAGGCATCGTCGAGTAATATTTCGCAAATTATAAAAACAATTGAAGAACTTGCCGAACAAACCAACATGCTTGCAATTAACGCCGCCGTGGAGGCGGCCAGAGCGGGAGAGCACGGCAAGGGTTTTGCCGTAGTTGCCGAAGAGGTAAGAACACTTGCCGCGCGTTCCAGAAAAGCGGCGCAGGAAACAACAGAGCTAATTACGGAATCTGTTAGGCTTACGGAAAGCGGCTCGGTTACCGCCGCAGGCACGGCGCAGTCCTTAGCCGGGATGGTATCCGATTTTGACAACTTATCAAAGATAGTTAACGAAATTGCATCCGCGTCGCGGGAGCAGGCCGATTTTATCCAAAAAATTGACGGCAGCGTTTCGCAAATAGCAAGTATTACCCAGCAAAACTCCGCATCCAGCGAAGAGGCCGCCTCCGCGTCGCAGGAATTGGCAAGCCAGGCGGATTTGCTAAAGGATATGGTAAGTAATTTTTAAAAAGGTATTCAATAATATACCTTATTATTCAAAGATGCAGATGTTGCCACGCAAGGTTGCGCAAAAGCAATTGTAAGTTGGTAGAACGCAACCTTATTTTGCTGTATAATTTGCTTAACATCTATTCATGTAGGGAGAAATACAAATGAGCTTTTCCGACAATCTTAAAAAAATCAGAGCGGATAAGAACCTTTCGCAGGAACAGTTAGCGGAAATTTTAAAAGTATCAAGGCAGGCGGTTTCAAAATGGGAGCAGGACGGCGGCTACCCCGAAACCGAAAAACTAATTCAAATTGCCAAAAAGCTTGACGTTTCGCTGGATTATCTGATGCTGGACAGGGTAAGCGAAGAGGAAGCCAAGAAGCAGCTTGAAAACAAACAAGTGGTGTTTTTGCAGGGCGGAAGAATTACAATTCAGCCTTACGGCAAAACGGAAATGTCTACGTTCTTTAAATTTTCAATTCAAAAAAACATCACGTTCGGAAATAAAGACGAGCCTAAATTCGCTTTGTGCGGCGTTGACCAAAGCAGCTTTTGGGGAGATAACCTTGTGTGCCTTGG
>JAISVZ010000101.1 GCA_031271295.1 Clostridiales bacterium
ACCAAGGCTGAGAGCAATATTTGGTTTCGCGATGTTGAAAAACCGTTCCTTAAATATTGTTTTGATATCTCACGTGCGTTTTGATGCCAAAATCACCAACTATTTTTATCTACACCCCCTGCAACCCCTATAGAACAGCCACACAAAGCGCGGGTAAAGACGCCGACTTATTGTTTCAAATAATCTTCCGCCGCCTTTACAATAGCACGCTCCGTTTCAAGCGCGTATTCAAGCAGTTCTATTTCTTCGCTTCGCCACTGCTTGCCGCCATTCGGCGCCTTATCCCACTTATCAATCCATTTTTGATAAAACGCGCCGGTTTTTTCGCTTATACTCCCGTACATTTGCGAAATTTCCAATAAACCGCGCTCCCCAAGGTATACCGTAGCGCAGCGGCGCTCGTCTATTAAGCTGCGAAGGGTGCATTCGTTTACGCTTGCGCGGCGGTAAAAGCCGTCGCGGTTTTGCTCCAAATCCCACAGCGAGTTATTACTCAGCCCCTCTATCCATTTTTGATAAGCCTCTTCCCCCTGCCAATATCCGCGCTCACATGTGGCGCGGAACGAATCTACGAGCGTTTGAAGTGAAACGCGAAGAATTTCATCCTCCGTAGGTCTTTCGTTTTTCTTCCCGAAGTGAACCAACATAAAAGGCCAAAATTCTGTTTCAAGATATTCGCCGCCGCCGCCATCCTTTACCTTGCCGTCTTCGTCAAGTAAATCCCCGTCAAAGTATGTACGGCAATAGAGCGTTTTTCCGTAATTTTCGTACCCGGTTATAACGCCCCACTCCGCGGCTGTGCGTAAATTTATCGCAACAACCGGTTTACCCATTTGAATATCGCTTACAATCAGCCCTCGCTCCACGCTCCGGTCGTCTTTATTAAGCCTGTCCGCCCAAACCTGCTCGTAACCTATAGCGCGAAATAACGGATCGGAATAATCGAATGCCACAAGTGCGTCGGTTGCGCTCCAATCCCAAATTTCGGTGAAGTTCAGCCTGTAACACGCGCCGGACATCCCCATAATTTGCTCATAAGTAAAAGGTTCGCCCATAAATTTAAGCGCCGCGTATAACGAGCCGCCCCAGCAGCAATCCATATTCTTTCCCCATGATAACGGCATTATTCCCGGCAAAATACAAACGGAGGTATCTTTGAGAACCAATTCCGTTCTGTCCTCGGAGTATGTTAAAACCTCATTTTCCTTGCAGCTTATTGCATGTATGCCGTTACAATTCAAATAAACGAGCGTAAGGTATTCCGGGCAATCCGTCGCGGGGCTGCTTGGGAATGTTTCGTGGTTAACGTATAAATCTTTGTAGCTAAAATAATCGTAGTGCTTCATCTTGAGCATTACATCGCGGAAGCCGTCGGTATTGCCGTACCATGCTCCTATTACCGAAAAGTTATTTTCTTGGGTTAACCCTTTGTTTTTTGCGCCAATCACAAGCCTTTCGCCTTGCGGCGCAAAGGCATAATAAGTACCTTCCGGAGTTTGATATTTTACCGTAAGTACGGCTATGCGTTCACTGCCGAACGCTGCGCCGATAAACTGCGGCGTAACGGCAATATCAAGACTGTCCCCGTTTACATAACGCGATAAAATCGCCGTAACGTCGGTGCTTGACACGCCGTTTGTAAACGCGGCGCGCAGTATGAAAAGCTGCTGAGGCATCAAAATTGAATCAATAGTTACGCCAAGTGTTTCCGCAAGCTTTGGAAGCAGCGCCGTTTCGGGCAGGTTTTTTCCGTTTTCCCATTTGCTTACCGCCTGCGGCGAAACGCCGAGTATTTCCGCGAATTGTTCGCCTGTAAGCCCCTTTTCACGCCGCAGTAATGAAATTTGGTTCCCTATTTTGAAATTGTCAATCATGGTTTTTACCTCCCGGTTTTTGATTGGTTAGAGTTTAGCAAAAGACGCTTTACAATTCCATACATCAGGCGTTAAAGATGATTTGCTTTTTATCAACCTCAGGTTGAGCGGTTAAACCTTCGCGTTTCGAATATAAACATTATCCAAAGCAATTGTCCCGCACTCGCAGAGTAATTTTACGCTGTGCTTTCCCGGCGTTAATAACAACGAAGAAGTTTTAAGTTCGCAGTTTCCGTCAACTTCAAAGGCTTGCGTACTGCCGCCGCATTCAACCCGTAGCCGTCCCTTTTTTAATGTGTCAACGGATATAAAATACATGCCTTGGGATTCGGCGTTAAAATTGTAACTAACCCAATCCGTTTCATTTAAAATTACAACCAAGTTTTCTTCATCTTTCTGCGCTTCGCCTCCGTAGCGGTTGTAATCGGGTATAACGTTATTTCCGTTTGAAAACTGAATGTTAACCGGAGTATCCATTCTTAAAATTGCTCCCGCCGGGCGCTCTCCCGAAACACCGAAATCGTCAAAAAATTCGCAGGGTATATTTAATTCCGGCACGCGTTTTACAGCTCGTATAACATCCATATTTATTTGGCATTGTCCTATGGCGTGAAGAAAACTGTTAAACACCGCTATAGCTTCTTTTTCGGTGAGGCTTTCGCCTCCCTCAAGGAAATTTATTAACCTGTCCCATCCATCCGGAACGGGGAAAGTTATTGGCGAATTGGTATTATCCATTTTTTTATAAGACCAAAACGACCACGAAATATTTAGTTTCTCGTAAAGCGGGAATACGGCGGTATACCAGTTAGTATTGTTTTCCCCTCCCTCACCCATAAATAATGGCAAGCTTAATTCGCTGCGTGCCTGAAAAAAATGTTTTAAGCTTTCTTCATCCGGCGGGCTCCAGTATTTATGGAATTGCAGCAATAAATTCGCTTCGCCCTGCGGCGGCTGCCAATTTTTAAATATTGAAAAATCCGTAGCCCAATGTGCTCCTTCCAGGATAATAATGTGGTTTTTATCCTCCAAACGTATTGCTTCAATTAACTTTTCGTATAGCGGTATCAGCATATCGTTATATTTGTTATGCCATTCCGGTAAGGGCTCGTTTAATAAATCATACCCCGCAACAGCCGCTTCGTGCGCGTAGCGCTTGGCAAGCTTGCGCCAAAGCTCTGTTAGTTCCTTTTGGTTTTGAGGCTGAGTAAAAAGTTCCGGTAAATCGTTTTCACTGTCATCAATATTTTGCCCCGTCTGCCCGCCCGGAGCGCCGTGCATGTCCAATATAACGTAGATTCCTTGATTTTTGCACCATTTAACGCAATTATCAATTAAGCGCACCGTATCCTCACAAAATATCACCTCTTCATTTTCATATTTATACAAATGCCTTGAATTTATGGGCAAACGGACGCAATTAAAGCCCTGCCCGGCAATAAAGCGGATATCCTCCTCGGTTATATAGCTTTCGTAATAGCTCTTCCAAAACCGCTCGGCATATGTATTCCCGCATAAATCCGAAATCATTTTTTCCATACGCCGCGGTCGGTCGCAAGATTTGTACAGTTTCCACATATAACCTTCCGGGAGAAGCCAGCCTCCCAAACCGAAGCCGCGAAGCAATATCGGCTCATCGCCGCAATATAATTTTTTATCGTAAACTCTGATAAATTCCATATTTCATCCTTTCACTGCCCCATCGGCAATTCCTTTAATAATGTGCTTTTGAAAAACCGCGTAAAATACAATAACAGGTAAAGCCGCAAGAATAAGCGCGCTTAAAATAGCCGTCCAATCGCTGCTGTACTGCCCGAACAAGGTGTTGGTGGAAAGCAGTAACGTATACTTTTTATTGTCCGAAAGTACGATAAGAGGCAATAAAAAGTCGTTCCAAACCCATAGGATGTTTGTTATGCATATTGTTGCGGTAATTGGACGCAAAAGCGGAAATACAATTAAAAAAAATATTTGCAGCGGGCGGCAGCCGTCAATTGAAGCCGCTTCTTCCAATTCAAGGGGAATACCCTTAACGAAACCGTGATACAAAAACAGCGCCATACTAACCCCAAGCCCCGAATATACAAAAGATAAACCCAATAACGAGTTTTCAATGCGAAAGCCCAAAATCACCTTATACAGCGGAATCATAATTGAGCTGAAAGGAATAAGCATTGAAAAAACAAACATTGAGTACAAAAAATTAGAAAGTTTGGTTTTGGTACGGCACAATTTCCACCCGGCTACCCCGGAAAACAACACCATTATAAACACTGAAATCCCTGCCGTAAAGACGGTGTTTCCCAAAGTGCTTAAATAGTTCATTTTCTCCAGCGTTCTTATGTAGTTTTCAAAATGAAGCTGTTTCGGTAGCGAAACTACATTGCCCAAAAGCTCGCCGTTGGTTTTAAACGAATTCGAAAGCGCTAAAAGCAACGGGAACAACGTATAAATACCCGCCAAAATTAAAAATGTGTTTATAATGATTAAATATGTTCTTTTTCCCGTTTTCATTATTCGTCACCCCTTTTGCGCATTACTCGAAGCTGCACGGCGGTAATAATAAGGATAATAATAAATAAAACAGTCGATTTTGCGGTTGCGTAGCCATAGCGAATATTTCCCTTAAACGCTTCCTCATAAATATTCATCGCAACAGATTGCGTCGCCCTGCCCGGCCCGCCGCCTGTTAGTGAATATACAACATCAAAAACCTGAAACGCGGAGTTTAGTGTCCAAAAAAGGCAAATTGACAAAGCCGGCAGAATAGACGGGAATGTTACATTCCAAAAGGATTGCCACGCGTTTGCGCCGTCCAGTGATGAAGCTTCCTTCAATGCCGCCGGTACGCCTTGCAAAGCCGCAAGATAAATAATCATCAAATAACCAACCGCGCCCCATGCCGCCACTATTATAATTGAGATAAAGGCGTAGCGGGTATCCCCAACCCACGACTGGTCAAGGAAACTCCATCCCCAATTATCCGCCATATAATAAAGAACCTTATGGAATATAAAACGCCACATATAACCGCCTATTACCATGCTAATCATGTTGGGCATGTAATAAACGGTGCGGTATAACCCCTTAAAGCGCGGAAGAGATTCAATTGCAACCGCAATTCCAAGCGCGGTTATGTTGGCGATAACAAGCATTACGGCAACATATTTACATGTAAATACTACCGACTGCCAAAAGTAGCTGTCCGAAACCAAGTCAATAAAATTTGTAAGCCCTATAAAGTTATAGGTTTTATTTATGCCATTCCAGTTTGTCATTGAGTAAAATAACCCCGAAGCAGCCGGAAACATTTTAAAGGCAATGTAGACAAAAAGCGCGGGGAAAACATAGATTAGTAAATTTAAATTTTCGTATTTCTTGCTGCGCAATGTAAGCACCTCCCGATTGCTTGAATAAAAATAGGGGCAGCATTAAGGCTCCCCCTATTTGATTCATTCGATTCATTCAATTTACTCGATTCATTCCCGATTATTGCGACAGTTTATTGGCGTCTTGAAAAACCTTGTTTAAGCGTTCAATTATTTCGTCCGGCGTAACAGAGCCTACATATAATTCCTGCATTAATTTGCCCTGTTCATCCGTTACCGACGACGGAAGAATTAAATCTTGATACGCGCGCCCGTCTTCAACATATTTGTAAGCGTCCGCAACCCAGCTTGATACCTCATATTTATGCGAAGTTGCAAGAGGGTTAAACCCGCAGGATTGAAAAAGCGCCGCAGAATCATTATCGTCTAATACGTAGTTGGCAAACTTTAAAGCTAAATCTTTTTCGGTGCTGTTAGGATAAACACCAAGAACCGTAGAAGTTGATAAATTAACCAACGTGCAGTTAGGATTGTTGTTTACCGGCAGCGGCAGTACGCCAAGCTGCATTTCGGGGTTTGTTGTCATAATAGTATTCGATGCCCAGGTGCCCTGCACAAACATTGCCGCCGCGCCGTTGGCGAATTCCGCAGCACCAACTTCCGCTCCCTGCTCCATTGCCCTTGAAGTGCCGTTTTCCATAATTAAATTGATAACTTCAAAAATATCGCGCATTTCTTCGTAGGAAGCTTCACCTTTGTACATACGCGTAAGCCAGTCCGGTACGTCTCCTGTTACCTTGCCGCCTAAGGTTAGCGCCGTCATAAGTTGAGGTACCCATTGTTCCTGGTATGCCAGCATAAACGGAGTATATCCCTTATCTTTAAGCTTTGCGCAAACCTCTTTAAGTTCATCCAGCGTGTTTGGAGGCGTAACGCCCGCGTCCGCGAACATTGCCTTATTATATAATACTGCCCAAGCTTGGCTTTCAATTGGAACTGCCATAAGGTTGCCGTCAACGGTTACGGTATTTTTTACGTTTTCAAAAATTTTTCCCGCAAGCGCCTCGCCGGATAAGTTTGTTAAATTACCCGCCTCGGTGTATACTCCTATATTATTGGAATGAATAGTATACAAATCCGGCGCGTCCGAGCCTGTCATACGGGCTTGCAAAATGCTGTCGTACATATCGGAGCTTGGCATTTCCAAGTTGATTTTAAGCTCGATTTTATCTTCCGCAAGAACCTTTGCCTCAAACTGACGGCAGTATGTTTCCCATTGCTCCATAAACGAAGAGAAGCTCATCATTATGGTTAGTTCCGCGCTGCGAACCGGCGCTTCGTTACTCGGCGCCGACACATCTGTATTCGCCGACGCGGGCGTGTTGGAAGTTGGCGCGGGCGCACCCGAACCGGAAGTGCCGCAAGCTGCTAATGTAAAAGCAAGACATGCGCTTATCAGCAAACATAAAACTTTTTTCATTTTTTTCATTAAAAAAACCTCCTAAGTAAAATTGTAATTAATTATATACTCAGGAGGATTATAAAAGCATTGTTTTATTTTAGTTCATTTTTTTGTCAATCTTTATCCTTTTGCATATAACCCGGCGTAACGCCGAAATATTTTTTAAAGGCTTTGTGAAAATGCACTTGATCCGCGTAACCGGTTAGCTGCGCAATATCCTTAATAGGCACTTTTTTTACGGTAAGCAGTTCCTTTGCCTTCTCCATCCTAAGCTTAAGAACATATTCGGAAAAACTTAATCCGTTTAACTGCTTAAATATTTTGCTCAGGTATTCTTTGCTTATAAAAAATTTTTCCGCCGTCTCATCCAGTGTTATCCCGTTACAATAATTTGCGTTAATGTATTGCTGAATTAATGAAATATCCACTTTGCTTTTTTTACGCGCCAGCTTTTCTATATTGGTTTTTGCGCTCAAATATAAGGATTTTATGTGCTTTAACATATCGGCGAATGAAAACCCCGTACTGAAAACAAACATGCCCTCATTATTTGGGAAAATATCTTCTATTGTATTTCCGCTTTCAAATATATATCTTTGCAATCCGTTATGCAGGTCATAATAAATGCAAATTGCCAAGCTTTTAGAGAATGACGAATCCTGCTTCGTACATAAAAAATCCGTAATTTGGGCAAAGCTTTGCTCAAGTACATTTTGATTGTTTGAGTATAACCCTTCATAAACCGAATCCCGAAGTTTATAATATTCGCCAAGCCATTGTACGTTTATAAACCCCTGTAAATCAAGCTGACGGATATTTGCCTCATCATTATGAAGCTTTATTTCATCTACGCATTTTTGTAACTGCTCATTTAATTCTTCCTTTTTAATAGGTTTTAACAGATAGTCTACAGCTTGTAATTTCATCGCCCTGCGTATAAAATCAAAATCGTCGTAGCCGCTAACAAAAATTACTTTTGCGCCATTTCCGCGTTCACGCAAAATTTTTATAAGCTCAAGCCCGTTTATATAAGGCATTTTTACATCGGTTATTATAATATCCGGGCATAGGCGTATTATTAACTCCAAGCCGTATTCTCCGTCCGAAGCCTCCGCAATTATTTCTATGCCAAGTTCGTTCCAGTTGCCAAGTTTTTTAAGCGCCGTTCTTGTCCAAATTTCATCATCTACGAGTATAGCCGAATACTTCAATTACTCCCCTCCCCCCCTGTTAAGCTTTAAGCGAATTTTTATAACAGTGCCTTTCCCCGCTTCACTGCAAGCTTTTACACCGTAAGCTTCTCCGTATCGCAAACGCAGCCTTGTGTTAACATTGCTCAGCCCTATATGGCTTTGCGCGTCAACAGCATTTAATTCATTTGCCGCTAACTCTTCATTAATTTCAGACAGACGCTCCTTAGAAATACCAACTCCGTTATCAGCCACAACGATAACCAAATTTTCTTCATCTTCTTTTACGGCTTTAACGCAAATTTTCCAATCCCCCGTCCATTCAAGCAAGCCGTGTACAAAACTGTTTTCCAAAATTGGCTGCAAAATTAACCTTGGTATGTAGGTATCCATAACGTCGTCCGGAATATGAATTTCAAACGAGATGCGGTTATTAAACCTTCTGTTTTGAATTGATAAATACCCTTTTAAATAGTCAACCTCACGTTTAATGGGCACCATTTCTTGTGAGAAATTAAACGAGTACCTCATAATATCACTAATTGTTACAACAACCGGATATATGTCGTCTATCTGGTTGTTCAGCGCCATGCTTCCCACTATTTGAAGCGTATTATAAATAAAATGCGGATTTATTTGCGCCTGCAAGGCTTTTATCTGCGCGTCGCGCTTTTTTCGGTTAATTTCAAGTTCATTTGCTATAAGCTCCTGATTTCTCTTAACCATAATATTAAAGCTATTTTCCAAATAGCCAATTTCATCTTCACGCTTTATTTCATCAAAAATAAATGTTTCGGAAATATTATATGTCCGCATTTTTTCGCTTAACTGTATTATGGGGCGGCTTACGAAGCGCGAAATTAAAATGGATAAAATAACGGCGGCAATAACCGCTGATATCATAATTATCAGCCCTATCGAAACTGTCCGCCATATTGATTGCAGGATTATTTTATTCGGCACAACACATACCGCTTTCAATTTCCCGTTTAAAACCGAATCAAAAAAGATCAAGTTGTTTTTAGATTGAAAACCGGCGTGCGTGTTTTTTTCCAATTGCGGAAAAATTTCATTTAAGCCGGATTCGTCAAAACCGCCGTATTCATCTCCTACCGAAAGGAGCACCTTATTATCGTCGTTAATGAGTACTGCGGTTTCTCTGTAATCGGTTTTCAGTTTTTCCAACATATCGATGTATACTTGCATACGAATACGCAGCACAAAAATTGCGATCCCTTTCCCTGTGGAAAAATCGTTCATTCTGTGCATTACTAACATATCGTCGCCGTCCGCCTCAAAAACAATGTTTGTTTGCAAGCCTTTGCTGTTTCGGTTAGCCCAAGTTTTTTCATCCAATTTAATTTCAGCCGCGCGAAAGCTTGCTCTTGTTGAAATGAACCCATCGCCCGTGCTTAAAGAGTATACCTCTATTGATTTAACGCTTGTATCTATGCTCAGGGTTGTTTCAAATTCGGTTCGCAGTTTTGATATGTCCACATAATCCATATATCCGTTTTTAACCCAGTTAGTAATTGCGTTTTTTAAATCCTTATTAACTTCGTATTCATAAAACTGATACATATGATAGCGTACGTTTGAAAACAATTTATCCGCAATCCAATCCATATTGGATGTTCTGCTGCTGATAAGCTGGGCGCGCATTGTTGAATAGGTTATGCCGGTAGATATGGCGGCAAACACAATTAAAGGCACAATGGAAATGCCGCATACAGCCAAAAAAATTTTATATCGTATTGACAAATTTTTCTTTAGTCTAAACATATTAACAGCTCATAAACAGAGCTTACCCTTCCTTGTACTCAAAATTCCGCCCGTAAAGGCTGCTCAAGTAATTAAGCCCTTTTGCCATTTCGTCCGTAAGCATACCTTGCGTATACCTGAACTGCCAGTTTCCGGACGCAACGCCGGGCGTGTTCATGCGGTTTTCCCCGCCTAAATTTATAACATCCCATATAGGCACAATTACAGTTTGCGCGGCAGATGACATTTCAAGGCGTATTAAATCCCACGCGGCGTCATTACCCGAAACGTTTAAATACCTGCGAAAATAATCCTTTTCGCCCTCCGACGCTTTTTCATACCAACCACGGCTTGTATCGTTATCGTGCGTTCCAGTATATAAAACCAAATTGCTGTCTTTAAAATTGTGCGGCAAATGGTCGTTTTCCGCAAGAGAATCAAACCCGAACTGCAAAACCTTCATTCCGGGAAAACCAACAGTTTCGCGCAGTTTGGTTACCTTTTCGGTTATAATCCCCAAATCCTCCGCAATAATCGGGAGTTTGCCAAGTTCGGCTTCAATTTCACTAAAAAATTCCGCGCCGGGGCCTTTCAGCCATGCGCCCTCTATTGCGGTAGGCTTGCCGTATTTCACGCTCCAGTAGGATTCGAACCCGCGAAAATGGTCTATCCGCAAAATGTCCACAAGCTTAAGCGTGCTTTTTATTCTGTCCTTCCACCATCGGTAGCCGGTTTTTTTGTGATACTGCCAATCATACAACGGGTTACCCCAAAGCTGACCGGTTGCGCTGAAATAATCCGGCGGCACCCCCGCAACCGAGGTTGGTTCGCCGCTATTTTTCAAACAAAACTGCTGCGGGCTGCTCCACGTATCGGCGGAATCCATCGCGACAAAAATTGGGATGTCGCCTATTATTTCAATTCCGTTTTTATTTGCGTAATCCTTAAGCGCGTGCCACTGCCTGAAAAATATAAACTGCCCGAAACTGTAAAAATCAATTTCTTCCTTTAATAAAGCAGCCCACTTTTTAACCGCGTCCGGTTCTCTTTTCGCAATTTCGGCAGGCCACGAATTCCAAACCGCGCCGTAATAAAAATCGTCTATTTGCGAATCGGTAAGTAATTTTTTGTTGGCGTTTTGGTATTTTGTGTACTCCTTCGTTTTGCCCGCGTTTTTTCTTTCATTTATAAAGTGGTTTTTAAGAGCCAAAAACAGCGCAAAATCATTTAACCATTTTTCGTTTTCTATGCAAAATTCATTGTATTGCGCTTCTAAGTTTTTTAATTTTTTAAAATTATTATAAGCTTTTTTAAGAATATTTAATTTGTATGTAATAACATTGCCGTAATCCACTTTATTCTGATTTTTTGAAAACTCTTCCGGCGCAATTGCATCATTTTCAAACAAGAGCCCTTCCTTTTTTAATATTTCCGGAGATATTATAAACGGATTACCGGCGAAAGTTGAAAAGCTTTGATACGGTGAATCCCCATAGCTTGTGTAGCCAAGCGGTAAAATCTGCCACAATTTCTGGCCGCTTAATTTTAAAAAGTCAATAAAACTGTAGGCAGTGTTCCCCAAATCACCTATTCCATACGGCGAGGGAAACGAAGTTGGATGAACAAGAATTCCGCTTTTTCTCAAAATTAAACCTCCCAATAACTTACTTAATAATAAAGTAATTTTTTATATGATTTATTATATCATTTTTATTGGCGGAATCAAAAAAATTTCTTTCCTCAGTTTGGAATTTGAATCAAAAAAAAGTGAAAGTGCCAACTTAAATACAGTATTTAAATTTTGTTTAAGTTAAAACTAAGATAGCAACATGTATGTTTCAACATGCATATGCCAAGCCAAGCAAAGCAAATAATCTTTGTTATTGCGCTGCAAAAAAGTAACTTAAATTTAATGAGGGGGATATACACGATGAAAAAAAGCAAGAATTTTTTATTTCTGTTTGCCGTTTGTTTTTTTACCTTCGCTTTTACTTTGACCGGATGCTCTGCGCTAAGAGAGAATTCGCCAAATTATAAAAGGGCCGCAAACAGAGCCGCAAGGTACGGCAGAACCGTTTCTCATAACGGATATTACAGAGCGGTGGGCGCAAACGGAACAACAGGAGCTCTAAAATACCGTCCTTCAAATTTCAGCAGAACGGCTCTTAGGCGCTCCGGCAAACTATTCGGAAACGTAATAGATTCGCGCTCCGCTAATACACTGCGCAAAAACAGCGCAAGGCAAAACGCCGCAGTAAACCGCAGCGGGTTAAAATCTACGTATAACCGCAGGCGCGACGCACTTAATAAATACGGTTACACTCCCGCAAAGCGCAGAACTTTTAACAGCTACCGTAACGATGCTGTTAACCGAAATGATTACAGCCATTATTATAACCGCAGCAGTACAAGAAATGTACAAAACGCCGTAGATAAAAATTATGTAAACCCTGCCGCCCGCAGACGCGATGCATCTTACGTTAGGGATTATAACAACACCGGCCTTTATAAAGACGTAAGGCCATACACGGGCGTTGTGGATAAGGGACGTTTAAAGAACGCAAATGGCTATGTAAAAACTACGGCAACGGATAACAACGCTAATAAGACCGTAGTTTCTGACGGAAAAAAGGTTCATACCGAATCCAATTTGAAACAGGCAGCAGTTTCCGTGCCGAAAAAGACAGCGGTTAGAAGAAATATTACAAAAACAGCTGTTAAACCACCGGCAAAAAAATTAAATTACAAACCTGCAGCGAAAACACACAAAACTGTTGATGCGGCAAAGAGTACCAATGTTAAAAGAAGTGTTTCAGGCTCAAAGGTTAGAGTTTTAACCAGAGATGAAATTGCCGCAAGAAAACTTAATAAAACCAAAACTGAGAAACCGATAGAAAACCCTACGGTAAATTATTGGAACCGAATGGCTTCGCGGATTAAAAACCCTATTAAACCGGATACAAATAAGCCTATATACAAAAATGGCACGAGAAATAAGGCAGGTAGTTCCGGATTAAACCGCTTTCCGGCTATTCGGAGAGGCGCTAACCAAGTGGGTAACGTTCCCTTTGTAAGAAGCTCCTCGAAAAACAGAACGGATTCCTACGACAGAAGCTACGGACCAACCGGAGTTTATATTTACAAACATTAATCATTGCCTAACGAGTTTGTAAGAACGCTTGTAGTAAAAAAAAGCTATGGGGGATGCGAAAATAAATTTTGCATCCCTTTTTTTATTTTATATATTAAGCCATTGGCCATGCCAACCTGTGCTCAGTTTAGACGGATAACTAAGCGAGAACGGATGCAAATGCAACTTGCTTCTGCAAGACTATGAAAGTAACCTTAAAATTTATTAGCGTTTTGCTGGAGAAAACATGGAGAACGACTCAAGATTTACGGGAAATTTTAACCTAAGCAAAGAGTTTAACTCTACAAAAAAATAAGAGCCTCTAACGAGGCTCTGTCGTTATGATTAACCTTATTAACATATTTACAATACTGCGCAAACACGTATTACTGAACTACCGCTGTCGCTGTACAAACATCACCCGGCAGTCTTCTTACGTTTTGCGTGTGCGCCGGAAACAGCTCTTTTAACTAAATCCTTGCGGTTTTCATTGTAAACAAATATCGGCCCCGCGTTGTTTTTTACCGTATCCTCAGTAATAATACATTTTTCAATGGTGTTATTCGACGGTATTTCATACATGATATTTGTCATAAAATTTTCAACTATAGCACGCAAGCCCCTTGCTCCTGTTTCGCGGGCAATTGCAAGTTCGGCAATTGCGTAAAGCGCCTTTTCCTCAAACTCCAAAATTACGTTGTCAAGTTCAAAAAGATGTTTGTATTGTTTTGTTAAAGCATTTTTAGGTTTTTTAAGTATTGAAATAAGGGCGGCTTCATCAAGGGTTGAAAGGGTAACAACAACGGGAAGCCTGCCTATTAACTCAGGAATAAGCCCATACTTATGTAAATCCTGAGGCAATAATTCCTTTAAAATATTATCGTTCATAATTTCTTTTTTAGACTTACTTTCAGAACCGAACCCTATAATTTTTTTATTTAACCTCTGCTCAACAATTTTATCAATGCCGCCGAAAGCTCCGCCGCAAATAAATAAAATATTATTGGTATCTATCTGCAAGAAATCCTGATGCGGATGTTTGCGCCCGCCCTGCGGAGGAACATTTGCAATTGTTCCCTCTAAAATTTTTAAAAGAGCTTGCTGCACACCTTCGCCGCTTACATCGCGTGTAATAGAGGGGTTATCCGAACGGCGCGAAATTTTGTCTATTTCATCAACATAAATAATTCCGTGCTCCGCCAATTTTATATCGCCGTCCGCGGCTTGAATTAAGCGCAGCAAAATATTTTCAACATCCTCTCCTACATAACCGGCCTCGGTTAATGAAGTTGCGTCCGCTATAGCAAAAGGCACATTCAAAAGCCGCGCCAAAGTTTGCGCTAAAAAAGTTTTACCAACTCCGGTAGGGCCAATTAACAGGATATTGCTTTTTTGTATTTCAACCTCATCACTCTTACGGTCAAACCTTGTAAACACTCTCTTGTAGTGGTTGTATACCGCAACAGATAAGGCGCGCTTCGCGTCGTCCTGCCCAATAACGTATTCATCAAGCATTGCGGAAATTTCCTTCGGCGTTGGCATTTTTTCACCGTCGGTAACTTTTGTGCGCGTAGGGTCAACCAAATTTTCATCCAAAGCATCAAGACATAATTCTAAACATTCGTTGCAAATAGAAACATTAGGCCCGGCAATTAGCTGACCTACCTGTTCCTGAGATTTACCGCAAAACGCACATCTGAAATACCTTGAATCTTTTATATTGGAAGGCATTACATCACCTCAATTATTTTTTTTGATTTTTTATTACAACGTCAATAATTCCATAAGCCAAAGCCTCGTCTGCGGACATAAAGAAATCCCTCTCCATATCTCTTTCAATAACATCCACCGGTTTACCGGTGTTAGCGGCGAGCATCTTATTTAGTTTTTCCTTAGTTTTAAGAATTTGCTTTGCGTGGATTTCAATATCTGTTGCCTGACCGCGCATTCCGGACAGCGACGGCTGATGTATCATAATTTCCGCGTTAGGCAATGCAAAACGTTTGCCCTTCGCGCCACCGGATAACAAAAACGAGCCCATGCTTGCCGCAAGACCGATACAAATTGTTGAAACGTCGGCTTTAACATACTGCATCGTGTCGTAAATAGCAAACCCTGCGGAAACAGAACCGCCGGGGCTGTTGATGTAAAAATTAATATCCTTATCCGGGTCCTCCGCGTCTAAAAATAAAAGCTGGGCAACGATAAGGCTTGCGGTAACATCGTTAACATCCTCACCCAAAAAAATAATACGATCTTTTAATAAACGCGAATAAATATCGTAAGAACGCTCTCCCCTATTTGTCTGCTCAACAACGATTGGCACTAAACTCATTACAATTCCTCCTTTTCCTCTACCTTTTCTTCTTCTATAGAATACGATACAATTGCATTCAAACCCTTTTCAGCCAAAAGATCTAATTTAATAAAATCGCGCACTTGCTCGGATTCGAGAAACTTTTTTACCTCTTCCTCCGGGTTTGCGGACTTACTGAAAATATCGCTCACCTTCTGATTTAACTCATCTTCGGATACGGTAACGTTTTCAAGTTCCGCAACCTTTAAAAGGCCGCGCCTTGCTGTTAAATCCCTTACTGCGCTAACGCGAAGCGATTTCATAAATTCCTCTTCCGTTGTACCGATATATTTCGCATAATCCTCAATAGATAACTTATATGAACCGAAGCTCTGTGTAATATCCTCTATCTTATTCGCCACAGCGTCATCAATCATACATTCGGGGAATTCAACAGAAACGTTTTTTAAAAGCGCCTCCAAAAGCTGTGCTTCCTTGGATTGCTTCGCTTTTATTTCCGCCTTAAGCTTAAGGTCATTATATATACTGTCCTTATATTCCTGCAAAGTATCGAAATCAGAAACGTCCTGCGCAAATTCGTCGTCAATTACAGGATAAACCTTTTCTCTTATTTCATTTAACTTAATTTTGAACTGCGCGGCCTTTCCGGATAAATCCTCACTATGGTACTCATCCGGGAATTTTACGTCGATTGTAAATTCATCTCCCGTTTCATGCCCTTCAATTTGCTCTTCAAAACCGGGAATAAACCTTTGCGAGCCAAGGCTTAAGGTTGCATTTTCATCCGCGCCGCCCTCAAAAGGAACGCCGTCTACAAACCCTTCATAATCAATATCAACCTCGTCGCCCTTTTGCGCGGCGCGTTGCGAAACTGTTACAAGCCTAACGTTTTTTTCGGCAAGCATTTCTAATTCGTTGTTAACATCAGCGTCTGTAATAACGTTTTCTTCATTTTTATATGTTAAACCTTTATATTCCGAAACGGTAACATCCGGCTCAATATAAACTTCTACCTTGTACTTAACACCCTCCTGAGCGGAAATAGACAATACATCCGCCTCCGGACGGGATACCAATTTATATTCCGGTGGCAATTCAAGCAAAGCTTTTTTGTAAGCCGCATTTAGAAGATCGTCCGCAGCTTCCGCGTAAAAGTATTCTTTGCCGTAACGCATTTCAACAATTTTTCTGGTTAGCTTGTTTTGCCTGAAACCCGGCATATTAATTCTGCCTCGAACTTTATAAAATACATCGTTAATACCTTTTTCAAATTCCTCCGGGGAAACGCTGAAAAGTATTTCTAATTTACTGCCGTCTTTTTTCTCGAATGTAACACTCACTAATGAAAACCTCCTTGGATGCTTTAGGCGGGCGGCCTTATTTTACGCGAAACCCCGCCTTTGATGCTTAGCTTTTAAAGACACAACCGATATTATAGCACAGCTTGCGAAGTAAATAAATACCTAAATAAAAGCATTTGACACATTTTAATCGCATTTTAACATAATTACAAAACAAATTAGTGATATAATGAGATAAACATATTTTTAAATATAAAATTACAATTTTGCGCACTTTCGCAAAAAAAACAGAGGTTTTGTATGCGTAAAACAATTGCGGTACTTACAATTATATCGGGATTAATGTTTATAGCGGTTTTGGGTTATTATTTACAAATAATATCGGAAAACGCAAAAATCGTTTGGACGGAAAAAACCGAAAATACATACGGCGAAATATCCGCGGAAACAACAAAGGCGGCTACGGATGAAGTATCCGCTTCCGTAACGGAAAACGCTGCTATTAAGGACGGCGAAACTTACCTTGAAACGCCAAAGGATGCCAACGGCGAATCTTACCTTGAAACGCCAAAGGATGCCAACGGCGAATCTTTACCCGAAACGGAAAATACGTCCGGAATAGCACTTAATAATAAAGATATTTCACAGCCGCCGCTTTCGTGCATAATTAAAAATGTCCCGTTAATTTTGCAAAACCCGGAACTTCCGCGCGGGTGCGAGGTTACATCCTTAGCGATGCTTATGAACTTTTGCGGCATAAAGACGGATAAAATTAGTTTATCCGAAAAAATAAAAAGAGATACCACACCAAGGGAAACAAAAAACAACAAAATTTACTGGGGAAACCCGAACAACGGATTTATCGGTGATATGTACGATTTCAGCAAACCCGGCTACGGCGTATACCACAAACCTATTTACGAACTTTTACTTGAGTATACGCCGCAAGCCAAGGATTTAACAGGCTGCGAATTTGAAGAAATTAAAACTTCGGTTGCAAACGAAATTCCGGTTTGGGTAATAATTAACGCAACTTACAAACCGCTTTATAAAACCGCTTTTCAAACGTGGCACACTCCGGACGGCGAAATACAAATTACATACCGTGAGCATTCGGTGCTTATAACTGGTTACGACAGCGAATATGTTTACTTTAACGACCCATTGGGGGCACGGGATAAAGCGGAAATAGAAGCTTTTATTCAGTGTTGGCGGCAAATGGGCAGCCAAGCCGTTACAGTTTCCATGTAAATTATCGAATGCCCCTTGCCGGACAGCCAACATAAGTAAAACAAATCACATTACCTTTACCGTAAATTCAGCCGGTTTATTGGTTCCGAGATAGTCATGTACCGCTTCGCTTGTAAGCTTTCCGGCGGCATCGTCCCACACAAGCTTAATTAATGTGTACTCGCCGTTTTCATAACCGTAACCGTCGCCGCTATCGTCGTACAACATAAATTCGCCGTTTTTGCCGGGGTAAACCTGTACGGTTAAAGGCATATTACTTTTCGCGCCGGTATACTGCGCCGGTTCGGTTAGCGGAATTACCGCGCCCGCCTTAATGAAAAGCGGAATGCGTTCAAGCTCTGCGGCGGCTTCAATCCAAACTCCGCCCGCGTATTTTTTATTTGTCCAAAAATCGTACCAGCCGGTTCCTTCGGGCAAGTACACCTTGCGCGTATAAACCGCGCCTTTTACCGGCAACGATCCCGCTTGGTAATACATCGGTTCGGTTACCGGGCACACCATTACGGACGGCCCGAACATATATTGGTCGGCTATATTTAAAACCTGCTTATCTTCCGGAAAATCGAACGCCAAAAGACGGATAATTGTTGCGTCCTCAAGCCAAGCCGCGCCCGCCAATGAATAAATATACGGCATTAAGCGGTAACGCAGGGCAACGGCGGAGCAAAGCGCGTCGTAAAACGGCTCTCCGGGTTTTCCGTAAGCCCATATTTCGCGCCTTGTATCCGTACCGTGCGCGCGGAATACCGGCAAAAACGCGCCGTACTGGAACCAGCGCACATACAGTTCCCTGTAACCCAAATCTTCTGAGCCTTCCGGATAATCCCCGTCCCAAAACCATGTTGGGCCGGGCTTTACAAAGAACGCGCCTATATCCAGTGTCCAGTAAGGCAAGCCGCAGGCGCAGAAATTTAAGCCGGCGGTTATTTGCTGGCGCAGTGTTTCCCATTTGGCGGCTGTATCGCCCGACCATAGTATAACCCCGTATCTTTGCTGCCCCGTCCACGCGCTTCGCGTTAAATTTGTTACGCGCTTGGAATCTGTAACGCTACGCTGACCCTCGTAGATACCCCTTGCATGGAACAAACCGTATGAATTGGATAACTCCATGGGGACAAATTTTCCCGCCTCTTCTAAAAATTCATGGTAAAGCGCCGACGGTTCGGGTTTTTCTTTTTTGCTCCATTCAGGCGTAAAAGGCTCGCTTGAATCGCACCACCACGCGTCTACGCCGTGCGAAAATAAACCTTCGTTTGCCTGTTTCCAGTAAAGCTTGCGCCCCTCTTCTTCAAAAGCGTTGTAAATATCACTGAACGGAAGCATTAAACCCTTTTTCTTAAATTCATCATAATTTAGGGTTTGCCTGTTCATTGTAGGCCATATTGAAATCATAAGTTTTACATTCTTTTCGTGCAGGGCTTTCATCATAGCGGTTGGGTCCGGAAAACGCTTGGCATCGAATGTTTTTTGCCCCCACATGTCGCCCTCCCAGCTCATCCAGTCCAAAATAACACTGTCGAGCGGAATTTTGCGTTTGCGGTATTCGTCCGCAACCGCTATAAGTTCATCCGCGGTTTCGTAACGCTCCTGCGACTGTAAATACCCAAACGCCCATTTAGGCAGCATTGCCGCCTTGCCGGTTAGGTATCTGTAGCTTTTAATAATATCCGCGTATTCCCCCGCGATAAAATAAAAATCAATTTTTGTATCCGCTTCGGTTTGGATAAAAGAACCGTAAGCGGTATCATGAAATACGCACGGGCTTGCGGTTGCAAGCAAAATTCCGTAACCGTTGGAGGAAATTAAAAACGGAATAGCAATTTTCATATTCGCCTGATGCAGGAACTGCGTTGTGCCGCGCAGGTTTAACGTATTTTCGGCGGACTGGCCAAGCCCGTAAAGCGCTTCGCCCTCCTGCCACTTGAAATGAATTCTTGTGCGGCAAAGCTTTTTGTCAAATACCCTAACAGCGGATTTAATTTTTTGCTTTACTCCGTCAGGCGTTACAACACTTTCGGTTTCCGCGGCTTCTTCCTCGGATGTTCTGTACGCGTCAAACTCCTCAAGCATGTGGCTTTCAAAATCCCTTTCGGCAAGAAGCAAGCTGCCTTGCGAATTATAATAGCTGATAGAACCGCTTGCCTTATTAACGGATACGGTAAGGGAACTTGTGCGCAAATTTACAAAACCGCCTTGCTCTTCCAACTCCCAATCGGTAAACGGCGAATCGGTAACAATTCCAACACCTGTTACTTCATCTGCCGTATCCTTGCGCGTAAATATTACGCGTATAATGGTTTCGCTTTTAGGCGCAAGCCGCAAAACACCGTACCGGCTGTAAAGCAGTACGCAGCCGCTTTCCCTTTGAACAGAAGTTATTTCCTGAGATTCACGTTTAACAGCATTAAGCATATCGCTCTCTCCTTTATTTTTGCTGTATAAGTTACTTTAAGGTTATTGCTATGCAGTTAGCAAAATCTGACGGCATGTTTTCCGGCATTTTTACGGTAAGCACGCCGAATTCGTGCTTAAATTCCAAATTACCCAAACCAAGCAGCCTAACGGCGGATATATTCTCGCCCTCATTAAAGCTTCTTAAAACCGCCGCGCCGCCTCTTGGAAGCGACATCATAAACGCGTAAACGGTATTATCTTTTTTAACAAAGCGGAAATCCGTCTCGTTCCAGCTTGTTTTATCCTCGCGGAAGCCCTCAATATGAACCTTTGTTATTCCCTCGCCGGAAATCTTCCACGGGCGCGTTCCGTATACGCCCTCCGCGTTTATTTTAAACCACGCGGCAAGCTCTTTTAAAATAAACTCCGCTTCGTCGTCTATGGTGCCGTCCGGTTTTTGAAGCACATTAAGCAGCATTGTTCCGTTTTTCGAAATTATATCCACCAACATTTCCGCTATTTGGTCCGCGTGTTTGTAGTGCTGGCGCACATCATAGAACCAGTTGCCTATGCAGGTATCCGTTTGCCAAGGCTCCGGGTTAATATCGGGCAATTGGCTTTTTTCAATATCCAATATGCCAACCCTGTAAACGGCGCTTCGTCTGTCTTTTTGAGTGTAAACGGCTTGGTTCTTGCCGTATTTTGCGGCGGAAGCGTTGTAAAGGCGGGCAACCGCCTCAAGCCCCAAAGCGTAATTTGCCTCATCCGGATTCGGAATGTGCGCGTCTGCCCAAATTTCGCCGAACGGAAGAGCGCCGTCGGAATAAAGCAAATCCGGAGTGTAAAGGTCAATAAGTTCGCGCATAACATCAAGCCAATACTTTTGAAAATTCTTGTTGGGCGTATACCAGGGGTATAATTCTCCCTTATTGTTTATGCCGTGTTCGCGGTTATCAAAATAAAAATCCTGCCACGCCGGGTCGTTTCCGTCATAGGGAACGCCTTTAAACGGGCCGTATTCGTCAAAACCTTTATTGACGCGGCTCCATGAAAAGCTCGCTCCCAAATGCTCGGTTAAGCCGAACGGCAACCCAAGGCGCTGCGCGGCTTTTTGCCACAAACCGCAAATATCCTTCATAGGCCCAACCTGTACGGAATTCATGCGGTTAAGCTTGGACGGATAATTAAAAAAATGGTCGTGATGCATTGCCTGCGCCACAAAATACCGTGCGCCCGCCTTGTAGTAAAGCTCCATAAGTGAATCCGGATCGAAATTTTCCGCTTTCCATAACGCGCAAATATCCTTATAGCCAAACTTGGACGGATGCCCGTAGTGACGCACGTGATAAAGGTACTGCGGCGAACCTTCTATATACATATTGCGGGCGTACCAATCCCCGTACATCGGAACGCTCTGCGCCCCCCAATGGCTCCAAATGCCGAATTTTGCGTCGCGAAACCATTGCGGACAACCTGCTTCACTCAGCGAATTAAAATTTGCTTCAAACTTATTCATAATATAACCTCCTTGGATTAAGCTTTACGCGCGGCGAATTTCCCGCTCAGTAAGCAGCAATAAAATTATTTTACAATAAATCCGTCTTCATCCCACAAATCGCGCCAACCGCTTGCGCCCTCCCACAGAAAAACCTGCCCCTTTATTAACCGGCAGTTACGGTCGTCTTTGGTTATTGCGTTCATTTCTTCCTCGGTTAAAGGGTCCTCACACGCGCTTTGCAAATTGCTTGTGTATTCGTCTTCGTATACGGAAAACGGTATCGGAATTTGCCCGCGCTGAACGGCCCATTTAAGGCACACAACCGCCGGGTGGATATTATGCGCTTTTGCGGCCGCCTGTACGGACGGGAGCTGCATATCAGAAATATCGTCCTCGGTTTTATCCCTATCAGGCCGTGTTGGGCTTCCGATTGGGCAAAAGCCGATTGGCCGGATATTTTCGCCGATACAGTAATCGTAGAGCTGTTTTTGCTGGAACGCGGGATGCAGTTCCATTTCAATAAGCGTAGGTTTTACCCTGCACAGCGGAAGAACCGCTTTCAGCTTGAGAATTGTCATGTTAGACATTCCCAAGTTTTTAACCAGCCCCATATCGTAAAGGCGTTCCATTTGCCGCCAGCACTGCATAAAATCCTCGGTTAAAAACGGTTTCGAATCCGGGTTGCGGGAATCCCCGTCGCAGCCGGGCGCGTGATAATTGGGGAACGGCCAATGCACAAAAAAAGCGTCCAAATAATCCAATTGCAAATCCCGCAGGGTTTTAGCGCAGGAAAGAAGAACCTCGCCCTTGCCGTGTTTATCGTTCCATACCTTCGACGTAATAAATAATTCCTCGCGGTTAACCGTTCCTTCGGTTAACGCGCCGTTAAAAACCTGCCCGATTAAATGCTCGTTGCCGTATACCGCCGCGCAGTCGAACAGCCTGTAACCTATTCGGATTGCGCCCGCAACCGCCTCGGATACCTGCTCCGGTGAAAACCGGTCGGAGCCGAATGTTCCCATGCCGATACACGGTATTTTCTTGCCGTTCGCTAAGGTAACAAGCGGAGCTTTTCCGGTGCAGGCGGCAGTTGGCACATCAGCGGCATTTTGCGCAGCGCCCGCAGTTACGGCTTTCGCCTCTTTCAATTCCTTATTCATTGAATAACATCACCTTTCCTTTTACATCACTTGGGTTTTCAAACAACTTAAACGCGTTTGCCGCCTCGCTTAAAGGAAAACGCTTAAAAATCATGCTATCGTCGAATCTCAATTGCCCGTTATGAAAAAAATGCGCGGTTAAGCTCCATTCGTCACCGGGAAACGGCGCGGAATAACTCATCCACGAACCGGTAAGGCGAAACTCCCTGCGGTTCATATTTTCCCACTCCTTTGGGGTAAATGTCAGGTTTTCGCGCGGCGTGCCAACGAAACACACGCACGCCTTGTTACCCGCAATTTCAAAAGCGTTGCGCATTGCCGAAACCTGCCCGGCAGTTTCAAACACGTAGGAAAAACGTTCGGCGGGAGTTTCACGCAGAGTATTAACGGTAAAATCCGCACCCAAGCGTTTTGCCAATTCCAACCGATCATCTGAAATATCAAACACCGTTACCGTTTTAGCGCCGTAAATTTTAGCCCACTGCATTGTAAAAATCCCTATTGTTCCGCCGCCTATTATCGCAGCATCATACCCGCCGCGAAAATCGTTACAAAAAAGACCATGCAAAGCCACGGCGGACGGCTCGAACATAGCCGCAATTTCAAACGGTATTTCGCGATTGTAATTAACCGCGTTACGTTCGGGAATTACAACATACTGCGCAAAACTGCCCTGCTCTCTGGAGCCGACAAAGCTGTAGTTCTTGCACAGCGAATAATTGCCCTTTAAACAATCCGCGCATTTAAGGCAGGGAATAAGCGGCGCGCCGGAAACGGTATCGCCTACGCGCAAATCCGCTACTCCCTCGCCAATTTCCACAACCTCTCCGGAAAATTCGTGCCCCAAAACTATGGGGTAATAATGCGCCCCGTTATATAAAACCCTTGGGATATCGCTGCCGCATATGCCGGAAGCGCGTATTTTTACCTTTACCGTGCCGGGTTTAACCTCCGGCGTTTGAAAATCGCTGTAACGGATATCGCCGTTCGCGAATAAAACCGCTGCTTTCATTACCGCACCTCGTCATAAAATAAACTTGCGTCATCTTAAATGGAATGATGACAAAAAAATGTAATCATTCCATTTAAGTTTTTAAATTTTTGCTTTAAAATAAGGATTTCAAGTAACAGATTTTAAATTTTCGTATAATTTTCTGTAAATCCTGTAGCCATCGTTATAAACTTCGCGCAGGAAAATATCGGGTTCGTGTACGCGGTTTATACGCAGAGTTTGCGCGGCCGCCTCTTCGAAGCCGGAATAAACACCCGTTCCAACACCCGCCAAAATAGCAGCGCCAAGAGCGGTTGCGGTATCGGACGAGGGAACCAATAAGCGCCGCCCCGTAACGTCGGCTTTTATTTGTGTCCACAGCAGGCTGTTTGCGCTCCCGCCCATAACATGAAGCGTTTGCGCCGTAGCTCCCGCCGCCTGCGCCGTTTCCAGGTTGTGCCGCAGCGAATAGGCAACGCCCTCCAAAACCGCACGCGTAAAATGCGCTGTTGTTTTGGAAAAATCTATCCCGAAGAAAACTCCTTTTGCGTTCGGGTCCCATATTGGGCTGCGTTCGCCCGCCATGTACGGAAGAAAAACCAAACCCTCGCTTCCGGCGGGTATTTTTTGCGCCTCACGGCACAGCTCGTCAAAATTTTCCCCTATTCCTCCAAGCTGCCGCGCAAACCATTTTAACGCCCCGCCTCCGCCAACCGTGCCGCCCTGTAACAGCCACAAACCGGGCACAACATGCGCTCCTAAAATCAAACGCTTGTCAGCGCGGCAAGAATCCATACAAATGCTCATGCCGCCCGCCTGCCCGCCTTGCTCCTGAGTTTGCCCAGCTTTAACCACGCCCGCGCCGAGCGCCGCGCAAGCCGCGTCCAAACCGCCCGCAACAACAGGCGTTCCGGCTTTAAGCCCCGTTTGCTTAGCCGCTTTGGCGCTAACGCTTCCTATAACCTTATGGCATGGCGAAATTTCCGGAAGCAGCGCGGTTTTTACTCCAAGCCTTTCGCAAATATCCCAGTTCCACTCGTTTCTTTTCATATCATAGCAGTTCCAGCCGTAGCCTTGGCTTACGTCCTGGCTTATTTCTCCGGTTAAGCGGTAGGCAATAAAGCTGTTGGATTGCAGAATTTTTGCGGTATTTGAGTAAACCTGCGGCAAATGCTTTTTATACCATAACACCTTCGGCATGGTATACATTGGCTGAACCGGGTTGCCGCTTGTTTCAAAAAGCGCATCCTCGCCCGCAAGTTTTTTCATTTCCCCGCAAATTTCAATGCTTCTTGTATCCGTCCAAATTGGAGTGTTGCACAAAACATTGCCGTTTTCGTCTACCGCAATAGCGCTCCAGCTTTGCCCGTCAATTCCAACACCGGCAATTTCCCGCGCGTCTTCGGTTTTAACCACAGCTTTTACCGCGCGGCAAACGGCTTCCCACCACTCGTTGGGGTTTTGCTCCGCCCAGCCCTGCTGCGGATAATAAACCGGGTAATCCTCGGAAGCTTTACCTAAAACGGTGCCGTCCGGCGAAAATGAAACTACCTTGCAAGACGATGTGCCGATATCAATTCCAAGCAGAATTTTCCCCATCAGCCCTTACCCGCGCACCCGCAAACCAAGATGCGTTCCTTAACAAATTCCTTTACCCGTTCCCGTCCGGCTTTTCCGTACGCCTTAGGGTCGTATGTATCCGGCTTTTCGCGCAAAACCTGTTTTACGCCTTCGGTATACGCCGCGCGAAGCTCGGTTGCGAAATTTACCTTGCATATTCCTCGGCGTATGCATTCGCGCACAGTTTCGTCGGATAATCCGGACGCGCCGTGCAAAACCATAGGAACCGAAATGTTTCGTTTTAATTCGCTAATCAGTTCCAAATTTAAAACCGGCGGTGCGGCATAAAAGCCATGCGCGGTTCCAACGCCAACCGCCATGCTAAATAACCCCGTTTCCTTTTCAAAACGAAGCGCCTCGGCGGGAATTGTATAGCCCGCGTTCTCGGTTACGGTATCGTCTTCCTTGCCGCCCACCTGCCCAAGCTCGCCCTCGGTTTGAACGCCGTATGTGATACACATATCCGCAACTTGCCTAGTTAACGAAATATTTTCTTCAAGCGCAAGTTTACTTCCGTCTATCATAATTGAGGTATAACCGGCTTGCAGCGCTTTGGCACATAAATTGAGGCTGTCCCCGTGGTCTAAATGCAAAGCTATAGGCACGGCAGCGTTTTCGGCAAGCGCTTTTACTATGCCGCAGTACACTTCGCACGGGGCGTAACGCAGAGTTGACGGCGTTGTTTGCAAAATTACGGGAGAATTTAATTCCTGAGCGGCTTCAATTACAGCCTGAGCCATCTCCATATTTTCAATGTTAAACGCGCCAACCGCGTAAGCGCCCGCTTGCGCGGATAAAAGCATTGCGCCCGATGTTGTTAACGGCATTGTAAAACCTCCTGAATTTACGTTTTTAAAAGCGAATTGCTAAAGCGATTGTTCAAAGCAAATGAATTGCTCTTTTGAAATACGAAACTTTTCGTTTTTGATGTAAACATTATACTCAACTATAACTTTGTATGCAACAATAAAAAATTTTTTAATTAGTGTAACTACGATGAACGCTTAGAATAATAAGGTTAATCAATTATTTTCTCCGGAATGATGACATTTTTTTGTCATCATTCCAAGTAGAAAGCCGTTGTCTTTACCCGTTCTTAGCGTTGCTATCCGGCAAGGGTTACAGAAGGCTTCGGCGTAAATATTGCCCGCACTTTGCGTTGCTATCCGGCAAGGGTTACAGAAGGCTCCGGCGCAAATATATCGGCAAGCGATATAGTTTGCACCGAAGCCAATCCAGCACATTCTTTGCAGGCAACAAAAGATGTACGAAAACTTTTACGTTTCCGAACATTCTTGCAAGGCGCGGTTACAGAAACTTCGTAGCTATCTTGACGGCGTATTTATCTGCAAAAACAAAAGTAAATTCACATTTAACCCGATTACGATGAGTGAGCTTACGCTTTTTGCATCTAAAATTCCTTATAGCCTCGGTTTTTAAATTTTTAAGCTTAAAAAATTGATTTTTACGGTACGCCAACAGCGAACTCGCCATTATTGCCCGGTGTATATTGATTTTTAGCTACTGCGCGATTACTAAATGGCTTGTTGTGATAAGTACATCCCTATCGTAATGATGACAAATTTATGTCATCATTTATTCGTAGCGTTCGAATAATCGCAATACAAAATTGTACCAAAATTAGTTGCATTGCAATAATTGCGCACTTTGCAATCCTGTAAGGCTGTTAAATATATGCTTCCCATTCCGCGATTATTCGTAGCGCTCCATTTTCTCGCATCTTTTGTCTCCTGCAAAGAATATGCCGGACAGGCTTCGGTGCAAATTATATCGCTTGCCGATATATTTGCGCCGGAGCCCTCTGCAACTCTTATATAATAGCTACGCAAAGTGCGGGTAACTCTTACAGCAAATCCTCCCGCAACCCTTGAAGTATAGCTGCTTAAAGCGAGTTTAAAGCCCTCCTTGCCCAGCCGGAATCCTTTAATACCGCCCGCCCAACGCCGATTAAATCCGCCGCCGAGGAGCCGAGGAGGTTTTCCGCGCCTGCCGCGTCCGTTACGCCGCCCGTTAAAATAACTGGTATTTTTACCGCCTCTTTTATTGGGCGGGATAGCTGCGCAAAATAGCCCTGCCCCGTTTTCCCTTCGGGCATAAATCCGCACAAACCGCCGGTTATATCCAAAATATCAACTCCCGCCTCTTCAAAGAGCTTTGCCGCCAAAACGCCCTCCGAACCGGTTGACCCGCCTTCGGCGTAATCGCTTGCGCCAAGCCTTAGCGCAATTATAAAATCCTCGCCCACGGCCTCGCGAACGGCGCGGATAACTTCCAAATGTATACGGCATCTGCCCTCAATGGTTGCCCCGGTGTACATATCATCGCGTTTGTTGGCAAGCGGTGAGTAAAACTGGTTAAGCAAATAACCGTGCGCACTGTGGATTTCAACCCCGTCAAACCCAGCCTCTCGTACATACCGGGCGCTTTTCGCGAAATTTTGAACAATTGCCGAAATTTCCCCGGTGCTTAGAACCCTTGGGATTTTTCCTAAGCGGATAAATAACGGCGGAGCGGGTATCGCGCTTACGCCTACAATTTCCGCGCCCGTAATTTCGGAAGTTGTTTGCCGCCCGGCATGGTTTATTTGGGCAATTGCGGCCGATCCGTTTTTATGTATTACAGCCGCAAGCTCCGAAAGCCCGTTTACGCAAGACGGATTAGATACGGACAATTGATTTGCGCTTGCTTTTCCCTCCGGGCTGATAAAACTGTGCTCGGTTATTATTAACCCGAAATGACCGCCCCGCGATTTTTCGTTGTAATATTCGCAAAGCTCTTGTGTAACCATGCCTGCGCCGTCCGATTTTGAGGTTGCCATAGGCGGCATTACAAGACGGTTTTTAAAGGTTACGTTCTTTACTTTCAGGGGCTGATTTAAATAAGACATACATTTTCCTCCGTTCGCCAAAACGACAAATATTTTATTGAAATTATTATGCCACTAAACGGTAAATTGGGCAAACGGAAGCTTATTTTTGCAGGTTACTTTTCACACACCCGCCGAAGAAGAAGCTGCTTCAAATGTTTCTACAGCTTTGGATAATAATGCGGCGCTATTCTTTTTTTAGAATGATGACATTTTTTTGTCATCATTCTAAATAGCAAGCCGTTATCTTTATCCGTTCTTCGCGTAGCTATCCGGCAAGGGTTGCAGAGTCTCGGACGTAGATATTGCCCGCACTTTGAGTGGCTGTTGCAGGAGGGTTGCAGGAGGGCTTCGGCGCAAATTATATCGCCCAGCAATGTGCCGCCTGACGCTTCAGAACATTTTTGAGCGCACTAAGGTTAGTAAAGGGTTCTATTTTTGCGGTGCGCTCAAAAATATTCTTCTCGCTGCTCTGGTGAACCAATTTTCGCCATTAGTGTATCGCAGAGATTATTTTTTTGACGTCGAAAATTGTTTCCCCGCCGTGCGGCACAATCATGCTGTGCAATATAACCCGCGCCGAAGCCCGGCAGCGTGTTCTTTGCAGGAAACAAAAGGAGTGCGTAAGTAATCAAGTGTACCCTTTGCAGATGGCGAAAGGTTTGCACAAAGCCGTAGCGTAATACAAATTTCAACTCATTCGATTAGGCAAACGGCATAATTATTGCCCGCGTGTTTAATCAAGCATATTATATTTGAATATCTTAGCTGTTATGCAGCGCTAAGAGCTTTAAAATGCAGATTGCATTAAGTGCGGAATTTAGAATAATTAGTGACATATATATGTCACTAATTATTCGATGAGTTTAAATAGAAGCAGCGCTAAATATTTATATTGTTCAGTGTTTGCGGTACTTGTTACTTGCTAAAGGGCGCTTATCTTGCAAGGATGCTGTAGTTACGCTTCCCAAGAATATTTGGCAATGAATAAATTCTCGTAACCCTTTTGCTTCCTGCAAAGAACACACCCGATTATTTACGCGCTTCTTTCGTTGCCTGCAACCCTTGCCGAATTTGGCGCAAAAGTGCGGGCAATTATTAGCGTTTATTTCTCCGAAGCGAACAGCTAAATTGCTACTTACGGACAATGAAATAAGTCGCCTTATTATTTAAAAATACAGCAATACTACTCATTTTGAGCAGGGGTGTGAATAGTAACAATTTATGCGGATTTTCTTCTCTTCATTTTTTTGGACAGTGTGTGAACAGTAAAAAATAAAAAGCTCCCGTAAGCAAAACTGCGCACGGGAGCTTTTTATTTATTTTGAAATTTTAAAACATACTGCGCTTGGGGCGTAAGCTCTTAGCAAACTTATTTAAGAGTTACAATTCCCCACGAATCGGTATCATCCATGGCGTCGCCGCCTGTGCCCGTCCATTTGGCAATGTTACGCACCGTGCCGTCGGCAATATCGGTAATTTGGAATTCCATTTTAAGCACCGCACCGGATTTTAATATTCCGCTTTCAAAAGGAATAACAAATTCCGCGCGGTAGCCTGAACCAATATCCTGCACCTCGGCGGTATAACCTTCCCCGGAAACTTCCTCGCCGTAGCTTGCCGTAAACTGGCGCGGTTCGGCTTCCTCGCTTTGTACGTACACATCCACCGTGCCGCCGCCGTTTGGCAGTTCTAAGCTTGCATCCGATACCTCAACCGAAACAAGAAGCTCGGTATCGTTATACCTTACGCTTGCTTTGCCGGTTGCGCCCGTTTCCCACGCGGTTACGTAGGTTTTAACATCGGCTAAATCGGCCGCCGTTATCGCGGCCGCCGCTGGGCTTGCGGTAAGGGTTTTGTTTTGAAGGGTTTCGTTGAATACGGAAGCGTTAAGGTGTTTTTCCGGCTCCGCCATTGCGTAATAGGCGAGCTTTGCCTGATAGTTTTTATCAAACGGCAGGGGGAAACGCTCCGCTCTCCAGCTTGTATCGTCCTTAAATCCCCAAATGGTAACGCGGTCTATATGTTCGGCGTAACGTTTGTACACGTCGAAAATCTGCCCGTATTTTACCGCCTGCGCCTGCTCTTCAAGCAACGTAAGCTCTTCATTCCCGTTTGCGGATTCCACGGTTAAATCGAATTCTGTAACGCAAATTTTTGCGCCTGCTTCAACAAACATTTTAATTGAATTCTCAACGTTTACCGCGCTCGTTCGCATGTTGTAGTGCCCCTGCATACCAATCATATCTATCGGCACGCCGCGCTCTTTAAAATCCTTATACATTGCGGCTATTGCTTTTGCCTTTTCGGGGTAATCCAAGTTATAGTCGTTTATAATAAGCAGTACGTCCGGGTCCGCCTCGCGAGCCGCTTTAAGCGCAATTTCCAAATAGTCGTCGCCTATTGCGTTGTACCAGGGGGATTTTCTCAAGGAATCCTGCCATTTGCCGCTGAAACGCACGCCGTCTTGAAACGCTTCGTTTACAACGTCCCACGCGTACACGCGCCCTTTAAAATGTTCCACAACGGTTTTAACGTGTGTGGTTAAGTTTACAATTGCCTCGTCGCGCCCCATGCCGGCTTTGTTCATCCATTCCGGGCTTTGGTTATGCCACGCCAGGGTGTGCCCAATAAATGTCATGTTATTTTCTTCAATATAGTCCGCAAAGCGGTCGGCGTTGTTGAATGTGAATTCGCCCTTCTGACCTTGCAGAGCGTCCGGTTTCATTAAGTTGCCGCCCGTCATGGCGTTGAAGTGGCGAAGCATAAAATCCGTATGCATCCCGGCGTTAAAATCCTCCGGGCCGCCCGCCGCGCCGATTATAAAATAATCCGCGTAAATATCTTTAAGGCCGGGTATATCCTGCACAAACGCAACTCCTTCCGTTTTTGTAACAATAGCGTCGTCTATGTAAAACTCTGCGGTTTCGCTTCCGATACTTTCAATATATAAGGTTACGCGCTCGAAATTGGTTCCCTGATACGGATAATAACCCTCAAGCTGAATCCATTTATTAGACGTAACCATTTTTTGCGAACCGTCGCCGTAAAGCTGTTTGTAAAGAGGTTCCGCGCCGTTTGAGTAGTTAACTTCGGTAGATAACTGCAAAACGGTTGCTCCCTGCCCGTCCGGAACGCGGCACCATACGGAGAACGTATAGGCGCTGTTATCCTGAACCAAACCGGTTATATCAAGTTCCGTGCCTTCCCACGCCTCGGTTCTGCCGGTAATTTTCAGGGAAGCCATCCCGCCAAAATCGCCTTCGTGAAATTGTTCCAGCGTAATAGAATCGGTTGAAGCGCCTCTTGGCTTAAAACCAAAATCATTATCTTCAAAACCGGAGAAATAAACCGTGTTTTCCGGAAGCAAACCATTTTCCATCGCCTCTTGCATACTAACCGATTCAGCGGCCGCCTGCGCTTGGGCGGTTTCGTTACCCGTTTCGGTATTATCCGCCTCGGCAGGTAAATCCGCAGCGGAATTTGTAGGTTCGGCGGTTTGGGCAGGCTGAGAAACACTCTGCGTTGCAACATCCGCAGCGGTGCTCGTATTTTCGCCGCTGCCCGTACACGCGGACGTAAAAAGGAGCGCCGCCGCCAAAACAGCTACAGAAACAGATTTTAACTTTTTGCTGTAATTCTTCATGAAATTTCACCTTTCATAATGATAATTTTAATGCGCAAAACACAGAATTGATTTAGTTTTATTACGCATTTGTATACATTATATACGGATTAATGCAGAAAAACAATGCAAAATACGGGCATATTTTATTCAATTTTCACAAAAGGGTACGAATCCGCATTAAAAACCGGAAAAATTTACGGAGAAATTTAAATCCGCAGCTTACGCGCGAACTAAAAAAAGCGCCCCAAAAGGAGCGCTGAAAAGAACTGAAGCGAACTTATAATAATTTACCGCATATCCCTGCCGTCACGCATATCCCAGCCGTCGCGCTCGCGCATATCGCGGCTATCGCGCCCTTCTGTAACGGGGTCTTGCTTTTTGGTGCTAACTTGAAGTTCGCTGCGGTTGTTGCTTATAAGGTCTAAATTGTCGTTAAACAATTCGTCTATCGCGCGGGTGGACTGGTTCATCATAGTCATGGATTTTCGGATGGAATCCTCTACCTTCTCCAGTATTCCGTCCGCGTATTCCATTGCGTTTTGGCGAATTTCTTTTGCGTCGCGCCGCGCCTCGTCAACAATTTCGCGCGCGCGGTCGTAGGCCATTTTCGAAATTTCGTGTTCGTCCGCCTGCCGCATAATTTCTTCCCGCGCGTCCTCAATAATCATTTGCGCCTTGCGTTTCGCGTCGTCCACAATACGCTCGTGGTCTGTAACGATTTTCTGAGCCTTATCTATTTCAACAGGCAGATTAAGCCGGATCTCTTCAAGAATATCCGTCAGTCTTACCTTTTCGATAGATACCTTATTGCTGAACGGTACGGGTTTACTTCCCTCTAAAATATCGTCAATCTCGTCCAAAAAATCCAGAATCGTATCCATTTTAATCCTCCCGTTGATCTTTTACCGCAAACTTTTTCTTTACGTCGCCTATAATTTCCGGTGATACCATTTTTGAAACGTCGCCGCCGAAATACGCGGCTTCTTTTACTATTGTGGAGCTGATATGAAGGTACGCGGGGTCCGCAGGGATAAACAGCGATTCGATTTTTTCGTTTATGCTCCTGTTCGCGCTTGCGTATACAAGCTCGCGCTCGTAATCGGAAATTGTGCGCACGCCCCGTATTATAGCGTTCGCTTTGCATTTAACGAACAAATCCGCTAAAAGCCCGGAAAAACTTATTACCTCAACATTTTTTAGCTTATGCGTAAGCCTTTTAAGCATTTCAACGCGTTCGTCAAGCGTAAAGGCTGTTGCCTTATTGGCGTTATGCAGTACCGCAACAAGAAGCTTGTCTGAAATTAAAGACGCCCGTTTTATAACGTCTAAATGCCCTATTGTTGCAGGGTCGAAACTGCCGGGGTAAAGTGCAATCATAAGTTTTTCTCCGTTTTCAGCATATTTTCATAGAGTAATTGCGGAAAAAACCGAAAGCTAATTTTCCCGCAACGCCCTATAAATTAAAACCTTAATTCTTCCGTACCTTTTGTTTTTATAAACCTCAAAAAATGAAACCTCGTGGTTTTCCGAAGCGGGGTATTCCGTTACGCAAAGCCCGCCCTCTTTCAGAGCGCCCGTACTTTTTATAAGTTCAAGCACGGGAATTATAAAACCCTTGCTGTACGGAGGGTCCATAAAAATGATGTCGAACTTTTCTTTATTGCCTTTTAAAAATTCGGTTGCGCTTTTTAAAACAAGCTCCGCGTTTGGCATCAACTTTGTGTGCTGTAAGTTTTTCTCCGTAAAGGTTATGCTATCCTTGGAATTGTCCACAAATACCGCGCGTTTTGCGCCCCGGCTAAGCGCTTCTATGCCTGCCGCGCCCGTTCCGCAAAATAAATCCAAAAACGCTGCGCCGTCAATGTGGGGGGATAACATGTTAAACACGGCTTCCTTAACCATGTCGGATGTTGGGCGCACATTTTTACCTTTCGGGGAAAACAGCGCAAACCCGCCCGCCTGCCCGGAAATTACGCGCATGTCCTATACCCAGCCCCTGAGCTTAACCGCCTCGGCAACTCTTTTAATTGCAATAACATACGCCGCGTCGCGCATAAAAAGGTTTTTTTCAAGCGCGATATCGTATACGGCTGCGAACGCTTTTTTCATTGCGTACTCTAACTTGTCCAGAACCTCTTTTTTATCCCAGAAGTAATTCATATTGCACTGCACCTGCTCGAAATAACTGCATGTTACGCCGCCGGCATTGCACAAAAAGTCCGGAATAATCATAATGCCTTTATCGCGAATAAGCGGGTCGCAGTCCGGGGTAACGGGGCCGTTTGCGGCTTCGCATATTATTTTAACGCTATCTTTAATATTTGGGAATACCGCCGGGGTAATTTGGTTTTCAAGCGCGGCGGGCACCAAAATATCAACATCCTGGCTAAGCCAAGCTTCGCCCGGTAAAATTTCGTACCCAAGGGATTGCGCTTTGGTTTTGTCAATATTGCCAAACGAATCCTTAATTGTAACAAGCTGCGCGATATCGCACCCTTCGGCTTTTTTGTAAGTGTAAGCGGTTTTATCCGCCTGGTTCCAGCACGAAACGGCTATAACCTTGCCGCCAAGCTCCGTATACATACGCGCCGCGTATTCGGCAACGTTGCCGAAGCCCTGAAAGCTTGCGGTTGTGGATTCTACAGGCATATTCATGCGTTCGCACAGTTCCTTTAATGTATAAATTACGCCGTAGCCTGTTGCCTCGGTGCGCCCAAGCGAGCCGCCCATACCAACGGGTTTTCCGGTTATAACGCCGGGGTAACGCGCGCCGCTGATTGTTTCGTATTCGTCGAGCATCCAAACCATGTGCTGGCCGTTTGTCATAACATCGGGAGCCGGAACGTCCGCGTTAGGGCCAACGTGCGGCGCAAGAGCTCGCATAAAACCGCGGCACAGCCTTTCCTGTTCGCCCGCGGACATTGTTCTTGGGTCGCAAATAACGCCGCCTTTTCCGCCGCCCAAGGGGATATCAACAACCGCGCATTTCCATGTCATCCACATGGAAAGGGCGCGGACGGTATCCGCGGTTTCGTGCGGGTGAAAACGTATGCCGCCTTTTGCCGGGCCGCGCGCGTCGTTATGGCGAATGCGGAAGCCCTTAAAAACTTTTGTTGTGCCGTCGTCCATTTTAACGGGTATTGTGAAGTGAAATTCCTTCATTGGCTGGCGCAGAAGTTCGCGCGTGCCGGAATCTAAATTAAGAAGCTCGGCGACTTTATCGAACTGCGCCTGCGCGTTTTCGAAAGGGTTGTAATCTGTTTGCTGCATAAAATGTTTCCTCCTAAAAATTTAAACTTGTACTTCCCTGCGGAAGTATTTTAACATTATAAACAACTTTTGCCCATTAGTAAATGATTTTGGAAAATAATATCGGAATAATAGTTGACATTACCTTCCTTATAAAATACTATAAGAAAAGCAAGCTTGTTGCAATGCCAATAATTGCAAAGTTTTAACCGAAGGGAGGATTTTATGCCTGAACTGCCGGATTTGCATGTTTACGCAAAAAACCTGAATAAAGAAGTTGTTAACAAAAATATTACGGCGTTAAAAATGTATTATAAGGATAAGCCGAGTACATATTTTACCGAATACTTCGAAAAAATTCAAAACACCAAAATAACCGAAATTAACCGCGAGGGTAAGGAGCTTCGTTTTTTGCTTGAAAACGGCAACAGCTTTAACGTACACCTCATGTTAAACGGGCGTTTTCGCATTCACAAAACGCAGGACGAAGGGGTAATTTCCTCCAAAATAATTTCATTGGATTTTGAAGGCGGCAATACCCTTACAATATCGGATTATCAGGATATGGCGAAGGTTGCGCTAAACGCTCCGAAAAGCCCGGTGCCGGACGCACTTTCGGAAGATTTTACGTTCGATTATTTTATGATGCAGGTAAATTTAAGCAAACGCAAAAACATAAAAGGTTTTTTAATAGACCAGCACATTATTCGCGGAATAGGCAACGCCTACGCGGATGAAATTTTATACGAGGCCGCAATTTCTCCGGAATCGGTTACCGGCAAAATACCGGGCGAAAAGCTTAGGGATTTATACGACACCATAATTTCCGTTTTAAACTGGGCAATAAAAGAAATTGAAAATGCCGCGCCGGATACCATAAACAAGGAAATCCGCAGTTTCCTTAAAGTACACAATTCCGGCATAACGCAAACGGCGAAGGGAGAGCGCATTTTTACCGGCACCATTCAAAAAAAGTACACCTATTTTACCGGCAGCCAAATTACATATAAATGAGAGATGAGAATGTATGACATCACTTCAGCTTAAAATTACATTAGTTGTTTTAATGGTTATAGACCATATTGGCGCAATGCTTACCGCCGCGAGACCAAACAGCGAAACGTTAATTTTTGTGATTACGCTTATGCGAAGCGCCGGGCGGTGCGTATTTCCGCTTTTTGCTTTTTTGTGCGCCGAGGGCTGTTTCCATACAAAAAACATATGGAATTACCTTAGACGGATGCTTATTTTTGCGGTTATTTCTGAAATCCCGTACAACATATTCAGGGGTATTTTAAATAATCAGGGTTTAACGGTACTGAATTTTGATAAGCAAAATGTTCTATTTACGCTGGCACTGGGTATTTTCACGGTAATTATTTACCGAAACGTACAGTCGGAAAAAAGCAAAACGCTAAAGGCGATGCTGTGGGCGGCAATTGCGCTTATTATTATCGCGTCCGAGTTTTTGTTTTGCGAGTACGGCGCACGCGGAAGTTTGTTGGTGCTTTTAATTTATGCCTGCGCTCATACAAAGCTGTGGGGGCAAATATTCCCGCACGATTCCGAACTTTCTTATTCCGCGCCGGTTTACGCTCCGGTTTTGGCGGCCGCCTCTTTCGCCGCTATGTTTTATTATAATATGGGTGCGCTTTACATAATCGGCGCTCTGTTCGCCGGGGTTTTGGCGGCGTTTTACAACGGAAAACCCGGTAAAAAAATTAAATATGCCTTTTACATATTTTACCCTGCCCATATTTGTGTTTTGTCGTTAATTTGGATTGTTTTTTTCTGAAAATCTTGGTATTATAGTGGGAACAATTACGCCGCGCAAATGCGGGCGCAACGGGGAGGAATACATACCATGCCGGGTATTGATATTGCCGAATATGTAAATATCGAGGAAGGTTTAAACAGGCTCAGAGGAAATAAAGCAATTTACGCAAGAATGCTGAAACTCTTTTTAGCCGGAGAGGAACTAAGCGGTTTTGAAGCCGCGATAGGGCGCGGCGATTTAAAAGAAGCCGCCAATGTTGCGCACGCAATTAAGGGCGTTGCGGGGAATTTGTCGCTTAATAAGTTATTCGAATTAAGCGCGCTTCTTATGGCGAAGCTAAGGGCAGGGGAACGCGACGAAGCAATGATTGCAAATTTTCTAACCGTTGCCGCTAATACGAGGGAGAGCGTTAATGCGGTAATTAATGAGCTTTAGGAAGATGCTTAAATGGGCTGTTGCAAACCGTAAAACACGGTTTACAACAGCCCATTTTTTTCTTTGCGTATTCATTTATAATATCATCAGCGGCAGTTGCAAATTTTAAAATATCAGCTTTTATCAATAATTTCAGCCGGCGGCTTGTTTTCCCTCGTATAGTTCACGCCTCAATCCTTGCGTACCGCTGCGTACCCAGCGTCTGCATCATAAACGCATAAGGCGAAAGACTGCCGGACGATATCATTGAAAACACACGGGCGTTTGCGCCGGATACAAGCACCACACCCTTCTCGTTTAACGTAACAGGTTGTTGAGTATTACGGCTTGCAACATTCCAGAACACAACATCCGGTAGCTTGTATCCGTGCTGCGTAAAAATGTCCTTAGCGTAATCAAAGTTGGTTATGTCGGCGTCTTTTGTGCAATAGTCAAATTCCATATCGGATATGATATATATTTTCGTGGGCAGCTCCTTGTGCGAGAGTTTATTTTTTACGGCTGTTTTCAGAATAAGTTCGAATACTTTTTGAATGTTGGTGTTGGCAACCTCGTTAAACGAAGAGGCATACTTCACCTTATCATAAATATCACTGCCCTTAATCTCCACCAAACGCGGGTTTTCTGAAAAGGTTATAAAGTGGTTTTTAAACGCTCCGGTGTTGCGTTCGGCAAAATAAATTCCAAGCGAGAGCGCAACGGCTGCGGGCATAGGAATAAGTGACGCATACATTGAACCGGAGCCGTCTACCACAACAAGCGCGTTCTCACCGTTTGTGAAATTCTCCTGCGCCTTCCATGTTACATCCATACTGCGGCGCTCGTCCTCCGTAATTTTTGAGATTGAAAAACCGCCGAACGCGGGGCTGATAATTTCGTAAGGCATAAGCGTTCCGGTGTTAAGCTTAACTTCGCCGCGTTCAACCTTGCTCAAAAAGTTCTTATAGCGTTCGCCGTCGTTGCGCAAAAATGCCTTGCGGTATTTCAGCATTGCCTTTGACGGCTGTTTTGAATAATCAAAGGAATAGTCGCGTTCGCGCAGGTTGTTTTCAATAATCGCAATCTTTGCGCGAAGCTTCGTTAAACTCTTGCGGTATTGCGCTTCGCTCAGCCCGAAAGCTTTGGCGATAGTTTTTCCGTAACGCACGGTGTCGGTATTTTGCGCGTTAACAGACGGCAGCCATTTGCCGAGCAAAGAAACATCCTCACCTTTTTGAAGCGCGGAAATATCCGCTTCAAAGAGTTCCTTAACATATATTAATACCTTACCTTTTGCCGGAGTATCAAGTAAACGGAGAAAATCGTCGAAGCGCCCAAATTCAGGTATAGCCCACAAGTTTTTTGTAACGCTGCCGATACGGTCGGATGCCATTGCGCTTAATATGGTGCGAAACACCTCGCGCTCGCCAAGCCCTTCGCGAATGTCGCGCGCAAAAAACAATATTTTAAGCGCGATGGTGCGCTCCTCCGCCCACGCCCTGTTGAAACGGGCAATTATTTCCTCCTTGGGTTCGCTTCGCAAAGCTCCGATGGTTGCGAACAAATCAAGACAGCTTGACAATGTTGATTGGTATGTAGCCGCGTTGTTTTCGGTTGTAGTTTTGTTTGCTTCTTTCTTTAAAAAATCCAGCATTCGATTTCCTCCCGACTAATACAAATTCCAATTTAAAAAGTTGAAGCCAAACCCCCAAAATCGCCGTGATTTTCGGCGTTTTTGGGGCGCCGGTTTCAAACTTTTTAAGCAGAAATAATATAATACATGGCACTTTAAATCATAATATTTTATGATAGCTTAATTACAATAAACAAGGCGCGTAATCCTTACGGATTAAATTTACGTGAAAGGTAAGTTTAGTTGCTGTACGCGCCTTTTATTTTTGATATTTCCCGGTTTCAAGATGCCGTTTTTTTGCGGTTTCCCGCTTAAGCTCAGATGGTGAACTTCAAAAGTTTGATTGCTGTAGGCATCTTTCTCAAAGCGCAACGGGGACACGCACCCCTCCGACGGCTCATCACCGTTCGGGCCCATAATATTTGCTGTATGCGCTTTACATAACCGTTTAATTTTTATTTCAAATTTTCTAAATTAACCTGACACATCCTCATTGCCTCAATCGCGTTTAAGCGGCTCGCTCTTGTTACGCCCGCGCAACAAGAAGAATCCGCCCCACGACAATCAAAATTCTTCCTGAAGTTTTATTCACAAAACCAACCCTTCTATAAGAATGTTTAAGCAAATTATACCACAGATGGTTTTTCGTTTCAAGCTAAGGTTTTCGGTAGGGTGCAGATATAAATTGTTGGTAACATCATCTGCACAATTGTTTTCACCTTTGAATAATAAGGCGGCGCTATTCTTTTTCCGGAATGATGACATTTTTTTGTCATCATTCTAAATGGCAAGCCGTTATCTTTGCCCGTTCTTCGCGTAGCTATCCGGCAAGGGTTAC
>JAISVZ010000107.1 GCA_031271295.1 Clostridiales bacterium
GTAACCCTTGCCGGATAGCTACGCGAAGAACGGGCAAAGATAACGGCTTGCCATTTAGAATGATGACAAAAAAATGTCATCATTCCGGAAAAAGAATAGCGCCGCCTTATTATTCAAAGCTGTGAAATAATTAAAGCAGTCTTTTCGGCGAGGGTGTGAATAGTAACAAAAGGTAAAAATTAAGGAAAGATTTTTTACAAGATACTTGTATAAGACAAAATAGCCGTGTATTATTAACATCAGCTAATAAATTACAGGGCGTATGCCCGATAGGAGAGAACAATATGCGCAAATACAACATCGGAATTTTAGGCTGCGGAAATATCAGCAAAGTTTACCTCAGAGATATCTGCAAACATTTTAAACAACTTAACATCAAAGGCTGTTTTGACATGTCGCCCGAAAAGGCACAAGAAATTTCAAACGAATTCGGTTTAAATATTTTTCCTTCCTTTGAAGAAATGCTTAGTGACAATGAGGTTGATATAATAGTTAACCTTACCCCGCCCTTCGCCCACCATGAGCTTAACATGCAAATACTAAACGCCGGCAAAAATTTATTCTGCGAAAAACCGTTTGCGCTTAATGTGTCCGAAGCGGAAAAAACGCTGTCCGCCGCCTCTAAGAAAAATTTATACATAGGCGCCGCGCCGGATACTTTTTTAGGGCCGGGCGCGCAAACTCTTTTAAAAATTGTAAACGACGGCTGGATTGGCAAACCGCTTTCCGTTACCGCAAACATGACATCCTCCGGCGTGGAATCGTGGCACCCCGCCCCGCAGAATTATTACGGGAAAGGCGGCGGCCCTCTTTACGATATGGCGGGTTATTACCTTTCGGTAATTATAGCATTGTTCGGCGCGGCAGAATCTGTTGCCGCGTTTTCCTCCACCGGTTTCGAATACCGCACAAAACTTACCGAGCCGGATTTCGGCAAAAAAATCAAAGCGGAAGTTCCCACGCATTATTCGGCAATATTAAGGCTTAAAAACGGCGTAATCATCAACATGACAATGAGCTTCGACATTTTAAAATCAACTCTGCCGAAGCTTGAAATTTACGGTACGGACGGCGTAATAAATTATCCCGACCCTAACATGAGTACCGGAAAGCCTAAAATATTCAGAAAAGAGCAAGCCGTTAACCAAAGCTATTTTACACCGAACGACGCAAGCTTGGATTTTTTCGAGGTACCGGAGGTTTTCCCCGCAATATCGGACTATTCGCGCGGTATGGGAATACTGGATTTGGCGTATGCCATTGAGCGGAAAACGCCGAACCGCGCAAACGGGCAGTTGGCGCTGCACATAACGGAAGTTATAGAGGGCATGATAATTTCATCCGAAACAAAAGAAATTTACACAATGAAAACAGAATGCGAAAAGCCCGCGCCGCTAACGCCGGGTTTGGAGTTTGGAGTATTGTAAGTCGAGAGTTTGGAAGGAGCGGTACATATATGTTTGAAAAATATTTTAACAGAAAATATGAGATGAAAGAATTTCCGTACTTTGTTCCGGAGGAAGAGCTTGAAAGAAATATCGGCTATGCAAAAACGATTATAGAAGAAAAATTGATTTATTATCGTTGGAGAGAGGACGCCTTGCGCGGCGGTTGGAAGCGAAACGCGGATGCGGCCCAAAGAATTGTTTCCCACGGGGGTTTGGTGCTTGAAATATGCGCCGGCCCCGGCGGGGGGTTCGCTCCGGCTGTATTAATGACAGATTATAACGCAAACATTATGCTGAGTGATTTATGTCCGACTGTTGTAAGGGAATGGTACAACCACTTTAAGGCAATGGATAACCCCCCTCCAAATGTTGAATATGCCGCTTTTGATTTATGCGATATGCCGTTTATGGATAACAGTTTGGATGTTATATCAGGGCGCGCGGCGATTATTAATATTGAAGGCGACAGAGATAAAGCTTTAAGAGAAATATACCGCGTTCTGAAACCCGGCGGGTTGTTCGTTTTTGACCTCATTTATGTAACACAAGAATTTTATAAGAATATGGATACGAACGCACGGGAAGTGATTAAAAAGCGATTTCCTACGGCCTTTTGGGATACGTTGAGTATTTTTGATGAGTTAGGCTACAACGATGTTAAGGAAATTCGTGAAAACGACTGGTCTAACAAGGATGATGGAAGCACATTGGCGGATTTGTGCAGGAGTTTGGGAGTATCTTTAACATTTTCAAGCTTTGTTCGTTACTGCAAGAAATGAAAACATACCGTTTTCACACAAAACGCCTTAGAGCTGCTTGAATGCGGCAACAAAAATAAGAGGAATATTTTATGGATACTTTAGCTTTTATTGCTTATAACCACGCGAAAAAACTCCACCGAAGCACATTACTGAATATGCTGACGGTCTACTTTGACGAAATAACTTGGAATAATCCCAAAGACAAGGTTCCGAAGCATTTTTTACCTAAATTAATTGGAGTTATCGCCGAGGAAATATCAAAGTATAAAGAATGGTTATATCTTTGCGAAAAGGATTCGGAATTTATCGGTTTTTGCCTTTTTCAAATAGATACGGCGGACAATGTTATGTGCAAAAGAGAAGGCTGGGGCTTTATAAGGGAATTTTATGTGGCTGTTCCCTATAGGCGAAGAGGTTACGCAAGGCAAATGTGCATATTTGCCGAAAACAAAATTCTCCAATATAAGCCAACCGGCATTTACCTGACGGCGGATAAAAACGGCATTTTGTTTTGGGAAGCTATGGGCTATACTAAATCCGGAAAAGCCGACGAAAAAAACGGGAATGAAATATATGAAAAATACTGTGCGGAATAATCGTAGCGAAATTCCGCCTTATTACTATGTTGGCTACGGGAACACAACCGCATATGTTAGGGTTGGTCTTTACGGATGAAAGCCCTCTTTTGCAGTCGCGAGTTTTCTGTACGCGCTGGAACGGGCTTAAAAAAGGCTCGATAGGCGATTAGTAAATCTGTACTTTGGCAATCGTATTGTATGCTTTGCAAAGTTAACCGGAGGATATTATGAATTGGTGGAGAATTACTAAATATAATCCTGAAAACAGAAATACCAAAGGAGTGTATTTGGGTGATGATTGGACATCTTTCAACGATGTTGTGAAATCATCAAACAATTCAATATTGAGTTTTTCTCAGTATTTAGCTGTTGAGAATTTATATGTAAATACTGTCAAAGAATTTATGAAATCTGTGAATTTAGAGCAATTATTAATAGATGACCTTGAAAAAAAGTTCATACCACCAAACGACAAATATTTGATAACATCAATAATTGACGTGAACAGTTTCTATATTCAACTAAAAAATGGTATGTCTCTGAAATGCGTTGCACTTGAGGTTACAATAAGGTTAATATTAAGAGAGTTTATTTGGGCAAAGCTTAAATCAACAATGAACCTTGAAGTCCATTTTGGATATGACTATTACATGTATATAGGTTGCTCAAAATTACCGGAGAATATCAGAAGTTGCGGGTTGTTCATTGAATCTCGTGAATCTCCGTATAATAC
>JAISVZ010000178.1 GCA_031271295.1 Clostridiales bacterium
TATCCTGTTTCGGTTGTGCCGGAACGCTCTCCTATTAGAAAAAAACCAAGAAAAAAGAGGTTCTTTCAGGCGAGACGATCCGTTGTTTAGTGGTTTCGTTAAGTTGACAGCAGTGATTATACGTTGACTGAAACTCAAAATGCAAGTATGCATTATCCTCTAAGAGAAATACAATATCCATGCCATAGGCCTTTACAGTTACTTCGGGAAGCTCAACATTTATGAGTTCTTTTATTTTTGCCGTCTTTATTCCATAGAATTCAAGTGTCGCGTCTTTGAATAGATTGCTTGTGTATTTTTGAATTAAATCCTTCACTTGCTTTGAAACTTTTGATTCCATTTATTCACCTTCCTTATTGTGCGCTTAACAAACCCGTTTAATGATTCGCCGTTTGCGGCGGCATGGGTTTGAAACATCAATTTAGCAAAAAAGTACTCCTTTTTTCCTTCAAAGTCAAATTTTTAAGGAAGACGCAATGAAAGAATTGGAATTCAAATTCGCCGAAAAATTTTCGCTTCGCTAAGCGAAGGATGTCAAGAAGTAAAATTATTTAACTATTCATCGCGAAGGTTACAAATTGGTAACCTTCGCGATGAATTCTTCTCTTTTTTTAATTAAAAAATGTTGTACGGAAAAGGAAAAGCTTCCTACGGCGTGATTCTCCCCGGTTTGAACGATTGCCGGGTATGATAAGCGCGTACGCCCTTTTAGCCTTGTTCCCTCCCGGTGATGACCTGATACTGCCTGTAGGTGAGTAAAAATTGCGCGTCCGCTATCAACGGCTCGCACATATAGCCGGTGACTGCCAAAAATAATTGAAGAAAGAAGCCGCGCCGGTCAGAAACGCAATTACGAACACAATAACCACCATCCCGCTTATGTTTAAGTATATTTGAGCCGCTTTCAAAATGAGTATTTTTTAACCCTTATGCGCCAACTCAGCACTTTTATTTACTCCGCAGCTTAACAGATATAAGCAGTATTGATTCATACTGATACCTTCTAACCTTGAGCGTTCGGCAAGCATTTTATGAAGTGATTTCGGCAATCTTAACTTGAATTGACCGCTATAATCTTCCCGAAGGAAAAAAGGAGAACTAAACACTAATAAATTGCCCGCTCTTTATATTGCTGACTTATACCTTTTAAAACTAAAAAACGGAAAATAGAATGATAGAATGATAGAAATTCCGAAAGTCTATTTTCTATTTTTTTGCGATTTACCTTAATGCCATTTTGTTTTTTCCTATAATTACAACGGATTTGCGGCTCCTGCAATTTGCGTTTCTTTGGATTGGGCGAAAAGAAAGAAAAAATATTTCAGCTCGTTTTGATTTTTTTGCAGGTGGTATTTCTGCCTATTATAAATTTTTTTGATGATACAGAGCATCTTCGGCATCATTAATTTTCGCCGAAAACATTCGTAACTGATAACACGTATTTTTTCACTCAGTGTAAGTAATAGCTGTACGAAGAAGGATTCATTTACCACCATTTTCAAAGGCGTCGCATAGCAATTTAAAAAGCGTCGCCATCAAATCCCGTTAATACACGGTTTGATGGCTTTTTTACTTTTTGCGACAGATTGATAAATAGGTGTAGATGTTAGCCGTTTTTTCATAATTTATTGTTATTTCTCCGTTTATTCCTTGCCTATTTCCGCTTGTAAGCGTTTAATTATCTCAACAGGCAATTTGGTTATTTTTTTAACAAAATCGACCGTTGCACCTTCTTTAATCGCATTCCTTGCAATCTCTGTTTTTATTTTGCACTCAATATCTTCATTTGTTTTTTTTGTTGAGGATTTCACCCGTTTGCTTCGGGAACTTCTTAATCAACCATTCTAACAGTTTCAACTGGTCTGCTCCGGTAGCACGGCGAACTTGAATGAGTAATTTTTCGTGCGATGGTCTGTCCAGCGTTAAATTTGCCGCACCTTCATTGCATATGCTACACAATGCACGAAGATTTGACGGGTCATCTGTTCCGCCCATGCTTTTATCAATGACGTGACCAATATGTAGACGAGTTTTTCTTATTGGGTCATATGGATGCGGCTCACCGGCAACTGCTCCGCACATCTGACAAGTAAATCCGTTTCGGTCAAGCACATAAGCTCTAACTTCCTTGCTGAGTTCACGGGCAAATGCCGGTTGCGGTGATGCGTTTTCAAGGATATATTGACCGGGCTTCAAATCGGAGCGGTCATTATGTGTTAATATCTGATAACCTTCCTCGTTACGAAGTTCACGGATGCGTCGCGCCCATTCACTGACTCCGGCAACAGACCGTAACGTTTCTGAATCCAAAACCTCGCCTATATGTTCGAGAAAATACTTCCTCAGTTTGTCTCTTGAACCATTTCTGCTCATACGGCTTTCTCCCTATTTTCTGAGATTTTCTTCTCACCCATTTTCAATGCTTTATATATTGATTTCCCTACAGCACAGGCGACTGGCGGAGGGAACGCATTTCCGACTTGCTTGTATGCGGGAGTTTTTTTGCCTGTAAACTCCCAAGTTGGTGGAAATCCTTGTACAAGAGCTGCCATCTTTACCGTTAGTTTCGGCATCCCAACAAACCCGCTTGGTGGCGGAGCATCTGCAACACCTAAACCATCTACACCGAACTTCTGCCAAGCCTCGCGCGCCCGTGTTGGCCCTAAATCAGCACCGCCATGTTTTTTACTTCCTCCGACCAATGTAGGCGCTATACCATCTGCCTGCCCTGCCCATGCCTTAGCCCCTTCCCAACCGCCGCTGGCCATTTCGCTGTAAAGTAATTGTCCAACGGTAGGAGGTGGAGCAACTGCACCGAGAGGCCAAGAAAAATGAGGATGGTATTCCTTTTTTAAAGCTACTAAAATAGTTCGTGGGCGTAGCTGAGGTACACCATAATGATGAGTATGTACTAATTCCCACTCACAGATATATCCCATCTCTTCAAGATCAGACTTAATAGCATTTCGGTATTCAACAAACTTTGTGTTAAATAGTCCTCGAACGTTTTCGAGCATAACTGCTTTTGGGTCACATTCGCGGACAAGGCGAATAGCTTCAAGAAATAAGTCGCGCTCATCATCGTGTCCTAATTGCTTTCCCGCAACAGAGAATGGCGGACAAGGAACTCCGCCAGCGAGTAAATCAATCCCTATATACTGCTCGGCAGAAAATACCTTTATATCGCCCTCAATAACATTCCAGTTTGGTCGATTGTATCGTAATGTGCGGCAAGCATTTTCGTCTATCTCTACAAGCGCAATGTGATTAAATCCCGCTTGTTCAAGCCCTAATGCTTGGCCTCCGGCACCGGCACAGATTTCAATTGACTGCATGGCGACTCCTCCTAACAAAGTTAATCATGGATTATTTCCATAATGTCAACAACGTCGCAATTGAGGACACTGCATATTCGGACGAGGATATCCGTGTTGACATTATCGCCATTATTTAACTTGGCAAGCGTTGATGGGCTTATTTCAGCTCGCTTACACAACTCGCCTTTTTTTATTCGTTTATCAATTAATAGCTTAAATAGCTTGTTGTAGTTTGCACCCATAAACATCACCGCCTTGCCTATGCAATTGATATAAGTGTATCATATGTACAATCATACTTCAAGGAGAAATTCGATATCTCGAATTTTTTTTTATGATGTCGGAAGAATCAGATCATTAAAAGAATTGGAATTCAAATTCGCCGGAAAAAAATTCGCTTCGCTAAGCAAAGGATGTTAAGAAGTAAAATTATTTAACTATTTAACGCGAAGGTTACAAATTGGTAACCTTCGCGTTTTTATGTTTTTTTAGAATTATAATAGAAAAAAAATTATTTTTATGTTAATTAGGTCGTTTTTCGTGTTAATTGGGTAAATCTATTGAAACTGAATTTTTACAGCGCAATAATTAGGTATGAAAGTAATGGAAAAACCGAAAGGGGAGTATTAATTATGAGCAATCAAACAAAACGGATTATTGGCTTTTTAATGGCGGCGCTGCTTGCGCTTCAAGTGGTGCCGGTGCCGGCATGGGGCGGTGAACCCGAAAACGGCGTAAACTACGGCATGCTTACCGCGTTCGCGCAGTACGAGAACGCGATAACCGTGCCGTTCGGGACAGCCGAGGCGGACATAGGCTTGCCGGAAAATATGACAGCGACGGTTGAGTTTTTTACGCCAACGGAAACGCCAACGGATATTGAAACGGCCTCCGGCAGCGCATTAACACCAATGGGAGCGGAGCAGGCGCAAATCCCGGTTACATGGCAGGCCCAGCCGGAATACAACGGCGAAACGCCGGGGGAATACGCCTTTACCGCAGTAATTAACGCCGGGGGTTACGCGCTTCTTGCCGCGCCTCCGGTAATTACGGTTACGGTTTTGGAAGCGGAAAAAGCGCCGTCATCAGCCGTAACTATTACCATTGCCGAGGGCGAATACAGCAACGCGCTGTATCTTGAAGCGGGAAAGCCCGTTACAGATGCGGATTTGCTTGCAGGCGTTAGCGCACAGGACGGTTACGGCGAACCCGTGACCGTAACCGTTGCGGATATGGACGGCCTTGACCTTGACAACCCGCAATCGCGGTTTGTGGATGACCCGGTGCTGGGTAAAGTGAACAATCCATACACAATCACCTACGCGGCGGGCGAGGATGAAAACCGCGCGACAGCCACGCGGGAATGTTATGTGACGCCGGCAAGGGACAATATCACGCTGACAAACTTAAACGCCGACCTTCTTATCGGCACATGGAACGGCAGCGGCACCAACCCCGGCGACGGCCACCGCTATGTGGAATTTGGCGGCATTACTTGGCGTGTGCTGGAGGTAACGGATAGTGACGCAGACAACCACGGCAAGAAAACAGCCTTTCTGCTGGCTGAGAATTCAGTGGGCAGCAATCAAATATTTGACAACAGGTTCAATGACGGGATCAGCTCCAATGATTGGAACATCTCTACAATCAAAGCGTGGCTGAACAACGATTTTTATAACAACACGTTCTTGAACGATGAAAGAAATGCCATTGTAAGCTGCACTGCCGCCGATGCGAATGTGTTTCTGTTAAGCGTGGACGAAGCGTATAATTCGCGCTATTTTGCGAATGATGCGGATAGGGACATCAGCTTAAACTGGTGGCTGCGCTCGCCCGGTCTCGCCGGTGACCGCGCGGCGTACGTCATCTCCGGCGGTATCGTGGTCGGCGACGGCAGTTACATGTTCAACACGTTTGACGTCCGCCCCGCTTTAAAAATAGATCTGTCATCTTCCTTCTTCACAACCTCCAATGCGGCTTACGGCCCGGAAGTAACCGTGAAGGATAAAAGCGGCGCGGCAGTTGCGGACGCGCGTGTGTCCTTTTCTTCGGGCGCGGCAGTGCCCGAAGAAAAAAATTCAAATTCGGAGGGTTACGTGTCGTTTGGCCCCCGGCAATCGGGCAGCTATACGTTGACGGTAAGCAAGGACGGCTATGTAACAGATTCCGAAACCATAGAACTGAACGCGGGAAGCATGAAATTTACTGTAACACTGCTCCGCGAACCAGCTGAGTACAGCATCACCTTTCACTTAACAACTGTACATGACACTGTAAAAGAAGAATACGTCTGGCCAGTAGAAGGTGATTCTTGGGATGAATACCCAAGCTACACCTCCGGCGAAGTATTCATGTTACCGGAAGCCTTTACGAACTATTATACCTTTGAGGGATGGTACGATAATGAGGAGCTTCAAGGCGAACCCGTAACGCAAATCGGCGCGGATGATTATGGCATCAAAGAGTTTTGGGCGAAATGGACTCCGGAGACCCACACCATCACCTACCATCTCGAAGGCGGCACAATGCCGCAGGGCGAGTGGGGAAGCTACCCCTACGGCGAAATCTTCACCCTGCCTGTTCCCACAAGAGAGGGTTACGACTTTTGGGGATGGATGCCGACTCCGAATTGGACATACGGCCCTTCAGTAGAAATCAGTGCGGATTCCGTCGATGAATTGGTATTTTACGCGAGATGGACGGCAAAAACCTACGAGATAACCTACGACCTCAACGACGGCACACTTGATCCCGATTCGCCGACGCGCTACACTTATGGGACAGTCACTACCCTGCCAACCGCGCCGACAAAATACGGCTACACATTCGACAGTTGGCACGATAATGAGGCATTGAGCGGCGACCCTGTAACCGAAATCTCCGCCACAGATACGGGCGACAAAAAGTTTTATGCGAAGTGGAAAGCAAACACCTACCCTATCACCTATCACCTCAACGGCGGCGCACTGCCAGGCGGCGAGTGGAAAAGCTACACTTACGGCGTGGTGCTGACATTCCCGACTCCGGCAAAAGAGGGCTATACTTTTGGGGGATGGTATAAAAACGCGGATTTTAGCGTTCTTACAACCGCAACCGGGTCAACCGAGATAGGAGACATTGAGTTATGGGCCAAGTGGACGGCGCTTGACCTCAGCATCATCTATATGAGCGACGCATACCCACCGTCCGGCGGCGAAGGCTGGACATATGACACAGCAACGCAAGTCTACACCATAACGGACGGCGCGAATGTGACCGTTACGGGCAGCAACCAACAACCAAGCGCCAGCCAAAGGCGGCTTGTGGTGGCGGAGGACGCAGAAGCCGCCGTCACGCTGAACGGCGTCACTATTGAGGGGCTGGCTGACAACCAATCCCCGCTGCTGCTGGGCGCGGAACTGACGCTAACTCTGACGGGCGAAAGCACCCTCACGGCGGGTCGGTTTAGCGCCGGAATCCAAACCACCGACGCGGCGCTGATTATAGAGGGAAGCGGCGTGCTGACCG
>JAISVZ010000169.1 GCA_031271295.1 Clostridiales bacterium
GTTTTTGGTCTGCCCTCTTTAAAATCCTTGTCTTGTCTTGCAATAGCTTTACCTTCTTGCGTTCTCTCAATTATCATATCTCGTTCAAATTCGGAAAAGGCGAAGAAAATATTACGGATTAATTTACTGGATGGCGTATTGTCCATAACACCAATATTGAGGATATTTACCCTAATATCGTTATGGATTAGGTTATTAACTAACTCACTCCCTTGTGACAAGCTCCGAGCAATCCGGTCAAGTTTAGTTACAATTAGAGTATCGCCGGAATGTAAGCTTTGTAATAATTTGCTTAATTCCGGTCTATCTGATTTTGTTCCGGTAAACGAATCACAAAATATTATTGTTGCGCCTGCTTCTTTTAAAGCCTTTTCTTGCGCTTCAAGACTGTTGCCGTCTTTAGCTTGTCCTTTTGTCGATACCCGGCAATAACCATATAGCATAAAAATCCTCCTTCACTTATGACGCTAATATATGACACTGTTTCATGGCTTGATTATACAGCATCGGTTTTTCGGTGTCAATACTTATAAGTTATGACGCTATACTAATTTTATGAAAGTACATAGAAAAAGTAAAAAAAAGACAAGCGAAGTTATCCGCTTGCCTTGATACTTCAAAAACTGCGTCAGCAAAAAAGTTCAAAAATAAACTTGAAATTTTTCATTTTGGATAGGTTTCTCTAATAAGAGTATTATTAAGAAAACCTATCCAAAAATTAAATAATAGCATATTTAATATACCAATTCTTCTACGCTCCACAGGATTAAATTTTTGTCGCTGTATTCGTTTCTGAATTGTCTTATTGCAGAATTCAGCCCATTAGCAAAATATGTACAAGCGCATTTATACATTTTCTTCGGTATCGAAAAAACGAACATATAAATTTTTTGCATGTTTAACGCCTCCTCTTCGCTTTGTAACTGTTAACCTCTTCTTGTACCTCCCGATAAATTAGCCAAGCGACAAACGCAAGTAACGCGCTCATAATTAGTATTTGCAAGTATGTTGCACCGTCCGAGCTTCGCAACATGAGCATATCTAAAAGACTATCTAACATTGTATATTATATCTCCCTTCAAAAAGTAAAAGCGGGATTTTACCCGCCTTTACTTAGCTATGAATTATGTTGTTCAGTATGCGATAACGTTAGCCACATTTGCGCAAATGACTTTATCTAACCCGCAAGAGGCAAGGAAATCTTTAACCCTTATTGATTCGGCTTCACGCTCATACGCTGCCAAAATGTGTTTAAGCGATTTCCAGCGGCTGAAATTGAATTCATCTTTAAGTTCGGATACTTCCGCTTCAATTTCTTCGTAGGACAAACCGAAGCGTTTTCTTAAGCACTGTTTTAAGGTTTGCTCTGTAGTTTTATGAGTTTTCATTTTTATAACCTCCCGTTTTGGTTTAGCATTCCGCTAATGCGTTTTTGATTGTTATATCCCGCCACCGTTCAAGTTCCCCTAATGTAAGGAATTCGGGAATCTCAATGTCAACGATACGAAAACCTCCTAACAAACCGAGTAAGTTATTCAAGTCATCTTGTGTTGGCTTAGAGTTTGAAATTATAGTTTTGCGGCTGAATAACGAAGTTTCCCGTAAATCAATTGCTAATATTCTCGTAGCCATTTTAAGCACCTCCCATATTGCCATAAATTGCGGCTTCTTTTTCTTCTTCGGACATTGCGGCGTAATCGTCAAATTGTTCCCAAGAGTAGACAAACATTTCTGCTTGTTCTTCCGTTAACTTGACGGCTTGATCTTGTATGGCTTCATCCGAAACGCTTAAGCCTTTGAATTTATTGCGGAAATAGGTAATGTTTGAATCAAGCAAGGATTTTTGTAACCGCTCATAGGTGACGACTTTTGCTATTTCGTCTTGAGTTTCTTTCAGTGTTTCGCATTCGAAGTCAAGAGAAGCGGACGCTTCTAAGGAAGAGCAATTCCAATTTTGCATAATCTCTTTGATGTGAAGTTCGTTTGGTGTTTTTGTGGCTGTTAATGCGTAATTTGCGCATTCGGGGAACGTTGCTGTTAAATTTGTTGACATGATGATTTTCTCCTTTTTATGGGTTATATTATTAGGATTAAGCGGGGAACCGTAATCCCCCGCTGAGATGCTATACCGCTTTGTATCTGCTTACAATTTGTTCAAGATGCTCTTTTTCTGATTCAAGCTCTAAAAGCCGCGCTTTTGCGTCTAAATATCTTTCTTTAGCGGCAAACTCTTGTTCCGCCTTATCAAGCCGATTCCACCGGGCAGATTTTTTAAGCCACTTATCAAGACCGATAGCATCAACAAGTTTGCAGAAATCAGTCTTATCGAAGTCAAGTAGGCAATATATCGGGCTTAACTGCCATAACTGCTCTTCGGTGATATTGGAGGTTTTTAATAAAGCTCTTGCCTCTTCTAATAACATTTTTATTCCCCTTCCTAAATTAAAGCGGGGAATTTTGCTTGTTCCCCGCCATTACTCTATGTACCCGTTCCAGTATTACGAAAGTTCCAAAACGCGCTCATGCTTTGCCTTATACATTTGAGAGCCATATTCTGCGCGTATTTCTTCCATTGGTGTTGATTTCCTATTCTTCCGGCTGAGTTCGCCTAAGTACCACATTTTTTTATTTACGGCGAATTTAAAACCTAATTCCTTTATTGCGTCTTTGTGTGGGTACGTGTTGCCGGATAACCAGATCCATGTTCCGCAAATCTCAATTATGATTCCTTGTAATTTCATGAGCGTTTCAATTAGTTCCCGCCATGCTTCCGGGTTTTCATTGTTCTGTTTTTCGGCTGTAGAATTTTTGTTATGTTCCTTTTGCAATTTTGAGAACCGGATATCGTATTCTGAATTTATCCGTTTCATTATCTCAGCGTCCCCGCCTGCATCCGGATGATGTTTTTTTGCAAGAGTGCGGTATTTCTGCTTTAATTCCTCAATCGTTTTGCAATCTGAAAAGTACATTTTTTATTTCACCTTCCTTAAAATGAAGGAGTATGCTATACTTGATTTGTTGTTTGGGTATAGCATACTCACTTTTGAAGTCATACTTAATTGGCGTTAGGTATGGCTTTTTCCTTTACGCAATGCTGAAACGGCGTGTTTCAGTGGTTTTGCTGTACCTTGCGTAGACTTCCGGCAATTCCTTTTTAATTGCAGTAGAATCTAAGCGGGTTGATGATACAGGCGTCCACCGGATTTTGAACACGTCCGCAATAATTTCTGTGGTGTTGCGTGCCGTCAATTCCGCTTTGAGTTCGTCCTCAATGGCTGTAATTTCAGCGTTTAAATCGTCTGCCATGAGTTTAAGTTCTTTTAGTTCTTTTACCTTTTTGGTTAAATCGTTGCTACTCATTTTAATCGCTCCTTATTGTTTTTTTGTTTTTGCAAGCTATGGTTACATCTGAACGGTTATTCATGCGTTCCGCTCCCTTGCCGCGCGTCATGCGTTCGGTTAACCGGGCTTGCGTTTAAGCTTCGCTATTCAGTTTTCAAGGTTCGTTTGGTGCGGTGTTGCGGTAGTTCGGTAGTTCGAAGGTGTTTCTTAACTTCTGAATTCATTTTACACTAAAGATAGTACATAGTAAATATGCAAATTACACAAAGTTTAGTACATATTTTTATGCAATATTACACTATGTTTAGTGTTGGGTTTTTGATATTATTATTGAAGAGGAGGCGATATTATGCCATTTATATATGACAAGCTATTTGCTTTGTTAAAGGAACGCGGGCTAACGATGTATTCATTACGAAAAGACAAAATAATTGGAACTGAAACATTAGAAAAAATGAGAAAAGGAAAAGGACATATTGACACACGCTCTATTGAAAGTTTGTGTAAATATCTTAACTGTCAGCCGGGGGATTTGATGGAGTATGTGCCGGACGCGCAAGACTACAACAAGGAAGGTGAATAAATGGAATCAAAGATTTCCAAACAAGCGAAGGATTTAATTCAGAAATACACAAGCAACCTATTCAAAGACGCGACGCTTGAATTCTATGGAATTAAAACGGCAAAAATAAAGGAACTCATAAATGTTGAGCTTCCCGAAGTAACTGTAAAGGCTTCGGGCATGGATATTGTTTTTCTCTTAGAGGATAATACATACTTGCATTTTGAGTTTCAGACAACGTATAATAGAAAAGACTTAACGCGGTTTGCCGCTTATGATTTGCGTTTATTTGAGCGTGACGGACGGGAAATCATAACGGCAGTAATTTATACTTCGGACGTTAAAAAAGCGGACACGGCGTTAAAAATCGGCTCGTTAATGTACAATCCGGTTAATGTTATGATGATTGATTATGACGGGGATTCCATTTATAATGAACTGGACAGGAAAATAAAAGACGGCGCGGAATTATCTGATTTGGATATGCTGAACTTAATTTTTCTTCCGTTAATGAAAATAAAAGGTGATACACCGAGGGACGAACTTGCGGTAAATTCAATAAAATTGGCTCAAACGATAAAGGATAAAAGCAAACAAGATGCTTGTGTTGCGGCGGCATATGCTTTCGCTGAAAAATATTTAGACGATAACGGACGGAATAAAATTTGGGAGGTGCTAAAAATGAGTAGCATGTTAGTTAATTATTTGGAGAATTCTATAGGGGAAGCTGTTACTAATCGTGAAACGGAGATTGCAAAGAATGCAATTAAAGAAGGTGCAACGGTCGATTTTGTTAAAAAAATAACCGAATTGCCTGTTGAGATTATTAAACGGTTACAATCAGAAATAGGCAAGGAATAAACGGAGAAATAACAATTTAAAAAGCCATATAGCATTTTAACCAAATTAAACCCAAACATAAAGGCAAGCTGTATTATTTATGGCTTGTCTTTTATTATGTGCTTAAAACGTTTAAAAACACGTCTATTTGCTATTTAATTGTTTATGTAGTAATAAATACTGGAATTGAGTTGTGGGCGTTTTAAAGTAGCTTTAAATTGATTTAGGAAGGTTTGATATTTATCGTGTGGGATTTTATTTGATTAAGATTAATTAAGATTAAGTTAGAAGTGTGAACACCTTTGGCGTAGCCGCAGGCGCTTATACATATACATACGTTATACATATCCGTAATTTTTTTAGTGATGATGCCAACAAAGCCCATGAAATGGGGATTGTTAAGTCAAAATCAATACCGTAATTTTGTTAGTGATGAGGTATTATAGTCATATAATTTAGAAGCCAAAAAGATAGAGAAGCAAGCGAGATTATCTCGTAAGCAAGTAAGTAAGCAAGGTTAAGCGGTAGACTGCGAAGCCGTTAAGGGGGGATAGTTTCCAGTTCAAAAACTGCTTTCAAGTGCCGGAAGTGATTAAGCTGATATTTTTCACTCTGCGTTGGAATTTTGGAAACCGATTGGCGAATGGTGGGGTGTCGAATAATTTTGAAATACAGTAATAAATACAAAAGCCCTGCGGTTACTCGCAAGGCGAAATTTTAAAATCTGCATTAATCTATTTATGTTTGATATGTATGATTTGTATAATAAATATTGTGTATATCAGATAGCTGATTTTTGACTTTAAAGAGATTTTTCACAAGTTTGTTGTCAACTGTTAAAAAACTAATTCCAAATTCATTTGCAATTGAAGCATTCACCGCATCTACAGCACCAAGCGTATTGAAAACTTCAAGTTGCTTTAAAATGCTCGCCTTATTACCATCTAAAATAAGAAAGATTTCATTTTCAATGGATTGTTTCAATTTGGCAGCAGTACTAATGAGCATACTTTCCTTATCGGTGTCAGACAATGTTACACCATGCTTTTTTTCATATTGTATCGCTGGTTTTGTAAGTAAATGGGTAACTTCGTTTATAATTGTGGGATTTACATATAAAAACAAAACGTTGTCTACATTGTTAAATATGTGGTTATCAAAAAGTTCAGTTACAGTATTATGCCATGAATCATAAGCGTTTAAATATGCCAAAATAACACCTGAGTCAATCAATATATCTTCTTCATTTTCAAAGCCCTTCTTTTTAAAGATAGAACCATTAAAATCAATTTTTTGCATATTTCCACTCTTCTCTTACTTTATTCAAATCTAAAGGGAAAGATGCACTACCTTTTAAGGATTTCAAAATTTCTATTTTTTCTTTTGTTAATCCTTTTAAATTAGTCTTATTAATCTTTGTCATATTATCCACGCCCCTTTCTTTATATGATTAGTATAAACACCTTATTAAAAATATGCAAGTTAAATTTGTAAACCCATTTAGCAGTCATTAATTATTTAATAACTCTTAAATAGATTTATTTATAACATACAGAATGAATTATGTCCACGATTTGTCCACGATTTTCACTCGCGAATTAAATATTACAAACATGCGTTTGTCGAACATTAAAAAAGAAAATTTCTTAAAAATGGCTTAATTTTAGGATTTTATCTTGATTTATTTTGTTCTATATAAGGTTAATTGTAACATATTTTTGTAGACTAAGGATCTAATGGGTGAACTCCCGTGCAGGTTCAAGTCCTGTCGAGTGCACCAAAAATCCCATACTTGAACCAGCACCATAAAAAAAGCTGGCCCAAGTAGCAATCATACCAAGCAAAGAACGACGGGCAGCCGCATTAGGTTGCCCGTCGTTCTTGCCACGAATGATCTTCTCAAACTCGCGCTTCAGTTCAAACACCGCCGGGTTGAGCAGCTTATCAAAAGGCTCGGCGTAGTCAACCTCGATGGTTAAATCCTCGTAAACCCGGATTTTTTCAAACAGAGCTTGGTTAAAGCACCGCCGCTGAAAGTCATTCGCCTGCCTGTATGCCTTACCGCAATCGTCCAGCAGTTCAAAAACATAGTTGAAATATTTGGTAATTTCGGTGTGCTCGGCTTGATAGGCATCCATCGTGCCAGTGATGCTTTTCAGCGACTTCCCAATTCGCTCCTGCTCTTCCTTGAGCAGTTGGAGCGGGATGGCGTCGGCGTAGTGGGCTTGGAGCAGTTTGCGCTGCTCGCGCTCCAGTTTGTCCCTTTGCTGTTTAAGGCGGTCGAGTTCTGTCTGTGCCTCATCTTCCAGTTTGCCGATTAGCTCTGTCACCCAATTCTGTACCAGCGCCCGAAATTCCGGAGTAAAACTAATCCGCTGATAAAGCGCGTCTATCTTGTCCGCCACCTCGTCAATGAGCAGCGACCTCTGCATACAGTCGTTCCGCTTATTATGTTTGGCTGAGCAGACAAAATACGGATATCGGTCGCCGGAGCGGGATTTGGCGTTGCAGATGATAAGCCGAGCACCGCAATTACCGCAGTATACGGTGCTTTTTAAGTAATGCTCGTGAACTCGCGTCCGTTCGCCGTTGACATGACTTTTGAGAATCTCCTGCACTTTTTCCCATGTCATTATATCGATCAGCGTTTCATGCTTCCCCTGATATTCCACACCGTTGTAGACAATGGTTCCGGTGTAATAAGGGTTTCTGAGGATTTCGTGGAGCATTTTTTTGTTGATCAGCTTGGACGGCAGTTTTGGCGTCACGGGCGTCGCCAGCCCCATATCGGCCAGATGCTCCGCAAGCTGGCTTAACGACCACTTGTTTGTGGCGTATTCCTTGAAGGCCATGACTACGAGCGGAGCGCGTTCGGGGTCAAGCTC
>JAISVZ010000052.1 GCA_031271295.1 Clostridiales bacterium
TTTGAGCGCAACCGCAAAAATAGACCCTTTACTATAACTTGCTGCGCTCAAAAATGTTCTGAAGCGTCAGGTGGCACATTGCTGTGCGATATAATTTGCGCCGAAGCCCCTCTACAACCCCCACCGGACAGCCTAAAAAGCGCGGGTAGCATAAAAAGCAGCATCTCAGCCCGATGCCATTTTGGTTACCGCAACGTAAATTTCGCTAATTTTATACCATGTTGCCCTGTCTACGGTTCCTGTTGGCGGAAGTTTGAATATTTCCTGAAACTTTTGCACCGAATCGCGGGTAGACGCGCCGTAAACGCCGTCTACCGCCACCTTTTTAAGCGCCGGGAAGTTGTTAGATACGGCGTTAATTTGCGTTTGTATTGTGCGAACCGCGTTTCCGGACGAGCCCACCGTAAGCGCACTGCCCCCAAAGGAGCTTGGCACGCCGGAAACCCGTTCAGCCTGCGCCAAATACACATCCCAGCCGTAATAAGTTCTTAAAATATTTACGGCGGAATATCCCTGGTCGCCCAGAGCTTTGCTTCCCCACTGTGTCATCCATGTGGGGCATTGAACCATTTTGCCGTCGCAGTATTGCGTAAATAACGGCTGGCGTATATTCGGCTTGGTAATGTAATTTGTAAATATTTCGTCTGTTATAATTGAAATTTCGGAAAAAATATTTCTGCCGTAAACAAAAGCCTGGTCGAAGCGGGTACTGTTTGTAATTGTAAAGCTGTATCCCTTGTTGCGGTACCATTCCGTATAAACGCGGTTAAGCGTAAGCGAAATTATTGCCAAAATATTGGCGCGAAGTGTTTCCGGCGGCCATGTGGCGTATATTTCGCTGCTTGCGCAGTTTTTAATGTAGTCTTTAAACGGCACCCAATAATTCGGCGCGGACGAATCCGTAGGAACTCCGGCGTGTACAATAATATATTCCGGAATAACCGGCTCCGGCAAAACAATAAACCCCGACGCGTCCGGCAATGGCTTTACCGCCTCCTCCGGTTCCTTGGGCGGGTAGGTTCCAAACAGTACGCTATCCGGTATGGTTACCTCTTCGTGCTGATACGTGTCGCCGGGTATTAAAATAACATCCTGAAGCGCCTCTTCCTCCGGCAAAACCTGAACGCCTTTTATGTCCGCCTCGTTAAAGCCGTCCGCCTGTATCGTTATATCGTAAAGGCTGTACGGCTGAGGTTCGCCCGGCTGCATGGAATATTCTATCGGCGGCGCCGGCAATGGTATTTCCGGGGTTTGACCGGATTCGTCGGTGGTAATTTCCTCAATTATTTTATCGGGAGCTTCATGCGGCGCTATTTTAACGCGCGCGCCGCCAACGGGTTTGCCTACGCTTTGGCTGTAGGCGGAAACTTTTAAGTATCCGTCCATTTTGATTCCTTCCTTTCGGTTTGGGATGATTGGTGATATTGGTGAATTTCCGCGGCTTGGCTTTTCTGTGATTTCGGAGCATTGCGATTTTAGGATGAGGTTTTGATGTTTATGTTTATGAATATTTTATGCGAAGGGTTTTGTCTCGTTGAATTTGTCTCGTTGAATTCTAAAAATATCTTGACAAGCGATAGTAATTACCACATATTATGTGTATTTGAGATAACGGAAGGGTGGTAAAAATGCACTGCACAAAACGAATTACGGAGGATTTGGTTTGGGTTGGCGCTAACGACAGGCGTTTAGCCATGTTTGAGGGCGTATATTCTGTAGAAAAGGGTGTTTCGTACAACTCGTATCTTTTAAGCGACGAAAAAACAGTCCTGTTCGACACTGTGGATAAAGCCGTTTCGCAGCGGTTCTTGGAAAATTTAGAGGAAGCGCTTAACGGGAGGATGCTTGATTATATCGTAATTTCACATCTTGAACCGGATCACTGCGCATCCCTTAAAGACGTGGTAACGCTTTATCCGGAGGCGAAAATTGTATGCAATCAGAAAACTCTTAACTTTATAAAGCAATTTTTTGATTTTGACGCGGATTCCCGCGCGATTGTTGTTAACGAAAGCACCGAGCTTCGGACTGGGAAGCACAACCTGCGTTTTTTTATGGCACCTATGGTACACTGGCCGGAAGTTATGGTAACGTACGATATAACAAGCCGGATACTGTTTTCCGCGGACGCCTTCGGGTGCTTCGGCGCGTTAAACGGCGCGCTGTTTTCGGACGAGGTGGATTTTGAAAGGGATTATTTAGACGAGGCAAGGCGTTATTACGCCAACATCGTGGGTAAATACGGCGCACAGGTACAGGCGGTTTTAAAAAAGTTGTCGGGTATTAAAATAGACTTGGTTTGTCCTCTTCACGGTTTTGTGTGGCGCAAAGGCTTTGGGAATTTCCTTTCAAAGTACGAACTTTGGAGCGAATATGAACCGGAGGAACAGGGTGTTGTTATAGCCTATGCCTCGGTTTACGGCAACACTGAAAACGCTGCCGAAATATTATCGTCCCGTCTGCGCGAGGGGGGCGTTAAAACCGTTATGTTTGACGTTTCTGTAACGCCCGCGTCCGAAATTATAGCCGCCGTTTTTAAATGGAGCCATCTTGTGCTTGCGTCAACAACTTATAACGCCGGAATTTTCGTAACTATGGAGGCGTTTGTTAACGACCTTGTTGCGCACAATATACAAAAGCGCACCGCAGCTATAATTGAAAACGGTTCCTGGGCGGCAACAAGCGGCGAACTTATGCTATCGGAGCTGAAAAAGTGCAAAAATATTACGATATTAAACAGCAGCGTTCATTTAAAATCCGCCGTTAAGCAAGCGCAGGTTACAGAAATTGAAAAACTTGCGGACGAGATAACGGATACGATTATCGCGAAACAAGAGCGGGAATATTCGGCTAACGAAGCGCCGTACGGTGCAATAGGGGGTAAAGCGGTTAACGCAGCGCCATCCGGTGCAATAGGGGGTAAAGCGCTTAACGCAGCGCCATCCGGTGCAATAGGGGCTGCTAAAGCGGTTAACGCAGCGCCATCCGGTATAATAGATGCTAAAGCGCTTAACAAACTCTCATACGGTTTATTTGTTTTGACAGCGCGAAGCGATAATAAGGACAACGGCTGCATTATAAACACGCCCTGCCAGATTTCCTCCGATCCGCTCAGGATTTCCATTTCGGTAAACAAGGCAAATTACACTCACGATATGGTTAAGGAAACAGGCGAGTTTAACATATCCGTACTATCTGAGAGCGCGGATTTCGGGATATTCAAGCAGTTTGGCTTCAGCAGCGGCAAAGATACCGATAAGTTTGAAAATTGCGGTTACGATAACCGGTCAAACAACGGAATAAGGTATATTCCCATTTGCGCTAACGCGTTTATTTCCGCAAAGGTAACCGAAGTTATTGATTCAGGCAGCCATTCGCTCTTTATTGCGGATATCACCGAAGCGGCTGTACTTTCAGGCGAAAAAAGCGTAACGTATCAATACTATTTTGACCATATAAAGCCAAAACCCCAACCGCGTAAAGAGGATAAAAAAGGCTTTGTATGTAAAATATGCGGGTACGTTTATGAGGGGGATAGCCTGCCTGCGGATTTTATTTGTCCTTTGTGTAAACACGGCGCACAGGATTTTTCGCCTGTTTGAAGTGGGTTGGTTAAGGATATCTTAAATGCAAATCAAGCGGCGGGCAGCTTATTGTTTTGTACGGAAGGAGGCGTGTTGGCAAAACGGAGCTTTTGCGTAAGTTTTGCGCGGTTTGTACAGTATAACCGATAACTTTTTCAGGTTTTCGTTTTCTTTTGTGTTTACAAACATATCGGATTTGGAAACGGGAGATGCCAACGGAATATGCCAACGGAATATGCCAACGGAATATTCAAGTTTTTTATACGCCCGCAGTTAAACGGGTTTGCCTCGCCGGTATTTGAGCATATTTGCAGGGAGTTTATCCGCAGGAAAAACAGATAGAGAAATCTCCCGTTTCGCGCACGGGCACAAAGTTAAGCTACTGCGTGTTTTCAAAATCCGGGTTTTCTCCGGGGCTTTGCGCCGAAGCCGAAAAAATACAAAACTTTTTCTGTATTCTCTTGCGGAAATTTTGGCGTAGCGGATTAAGCAGACGGCTTGAACCTACAGGTTCGCTAAAATATACAAGCGCGTTTCAGGCAAAACGACTAAGCCAATCCGCATTTCCTGCGCTGCGCGGCTTTATACTCCAATATTGCGCAGTTTCGCAATAGAGTAACCGGCAGGGGCGTACAGGACATTGTAAAAAGTATCTTATTAGGTTGCGGGTGAATAGCTTCAACCGGCGGAGGGTTCCAATCCCCTCGCCAGTATGTTTGGCAGATAAATCAACTGCAAACAGCGGAAAAGGATTTTTTAACGTATCCTTTTCCGTTGCCGATAATCAAGATAATGCACACGAACGTAAACTGTAGAGCATGTGACTGAAATGCTTATACTGCGCATTGTTTATAGAGCGTCGCAAGTCTGGTTAAGTCGTCAACAATATTCGGATTCCATGTAACTTTATTCACTAACCAATCACATGGGAATTCATCGCATAAACCGCAGAATTGCACGTTATGTTTCTTTGCACACTTATAGATGGTACAGCCCCCGGATTGTGTCCACTCCCTACAATTGCCGTCGCTTTCTATGCAACCTTGACATAAGCCGTTTTCTTTTTTCATACAGCCAACACAACACTCGCCACATGCGGTAATGTGTTCAAAATCAATTGCTTTGTCCATAATATTCGCCCTCCGCCCATCTTGCCGGATTTTCGTCTATGTATTTCCGGTGATTTAGGTAATCCGCTTCATCACGGATAATGTGGTTTTGATATGATATTTGCCTGATTTTAAAACCTGCCTGTTTATTAGTAAACCTTTTTATTGATGAAATTAGCTTTGGAATTTCAGCATTTGTAGGGCGCGGCTTCCCAAACGCGCCGCCATCATCTTCATTGACCATGACAATCATATGAACATGATTTGGCATAATAAAATATAATTGAAATTTCTAAGCCTTGGGTGTTTTC
>JAISVZ010000087.1 GCA_031271295.1 Clostridiales bacterium
ATATATGAAGTTTCCAGCGTTAAACCTACGGGGATTTCCATGCCGGATACCAATTTGGCGAATTTATCCCAAAACGGCTTGTTCGCCCGCTGCAAAGCCTGCTTAACTAAAAAGTTGGAAGATGTATTAATCCAGTAATTATCAAGCACTCCAAAATCCGCGTAATTTAAAACAGACCAAGGGTTATACAAAACCAAGCCGCCGAACCGGTATCCGTTATATTTTTTCTGTACCGCTTCGTCAAGCGCAAGGTTGTAGGCGTTTAAAGTTTCTTCGGTTTCCTTTTCCGTAAGCCCGAAATAAGGGGCGTATTTTTTATCCAAAACCGTATAAACCCTTACGTTATTAAACTGCGAAAAAATGCTTTCTTTCGCCACACGCTGTACTCCGGTTAAAAGCGCCTGACCCAAAGACGGGTTGCTTTTCATTGCGCTGCCGTAAAATACGGAGAAAAAATCACCCGTTTCGTCATGGTATCCGTGCTGATAGCTGCTTATAATAGGCTGGTCGTACTCGTCTATCAGGAGAACCGGCGCAACCGCGTAGCGGTCTTTGACAAATTCGGTAAGACGCAAAATGGCGAAAGAAAAAAGATTGTATCCGGTTTCGGGGTTTCTTAAGGTATCAATCATTTTGTAAAAATCCTTTGTCTCAAGGGCTGTTTCTTCAAGTTTATCCCGAAAAATATTTTCATACCGCAAATATTCCCGGTACAGGCAGTCTTTCAAAAGAAGCTCCAAATCCCGCGCGGTTCGCGCTTTGCAGTCCTTAAATGACAGGAAGATAACCGGTTTCGAATTAATTAGCCCGGCGTACTCCGTTTCCATAATTGCCAAACCTTCAAATATTTTTTTGCTGTTAACGGAAATGTCAAAAAACTCTCGCATCATTGTCATGTTTAGGGTTTTACCGAACCTTCTTGGGCGAGCAATTAGGGTAACACTATCCTTCGATTCGATAAAGTCGCGGATCATCAGGGTTTTGTCAACGTAATAAAAATTTTCTTCCCGTATTTTGCGAAAATCGTCATTACCGATTGGCAGAGCTTTTTTTTCACGCATACTTTCACCTCGCTTCGTTTTGAGTTCGCTTTATTTTACCACATCGGCGTTCATCTTACCAATTGTATTAGGTTGCAAAAAACCGCATCTTAGGCGTAGAAGCTTCGGCACTTTGCGTGGTTGTCCGGTAAGGGTTGCAGGAGGTTCCGGAGCCTCCTGTAACCTTCGCCGAACAGTTACGTTAAGTGCGGGCATATTCTGCGCCGGAATCCTCGTAACCCCTGCCGGATATCAAGAAAATATCGCGAGTTAAGAATAACATCCATAGTATCAATTGTCATCTTTCCGGAAAAAATTAAAGCGCCGCATTATGAATTTAAGGCGCTGCAATGCATTTATTTCCTTGGATAGGGCGTGAACAGTAGCCTTTATTTTTTTCTGGACAAAAAGTTCAATCAGTAGTATAAATAGCATAGATGCTTCACCTGTTTTTTCTATATTCCGCATTTGCAAGCATCCAATTTATTCAATAAATATTACATCAAGGGTTGGCGGCGATATTATGCTCGGAATTAATCTTGCAATGCTTTTCGCGGCGGAAGAAAAAGCAAATTTGAAGAAATATATAATATGTATAAGCACACAAACCGTCTAAGATATAATTATATAAGTGAAGGCTTAAATTGCATATCAAAGGAAAGGCAGATGAAAACGGATATGCGTAATTTTAGCAAAAATTTTTACGGAAAAATAACGCTTATTGCCTCAATGTCATTATTCATTTTAGCTTCATGCGAAACTGCGCATGAAGCTAAAATGATGTATTCAAATGACCCAAAAAAAGATATGTCAGTAGAATTTGTTATTGAAAATGATGCCGGAAAAAAACCCGAAACTGTTTTTTTGGATGCATTAATTGATGATGGCGAAAAAAATAAAACCTCTCCCGATAAGGATAGCGCGAATAACGCGAAACAACCCGTTTACTCTAAAATTCAGGAAAAAATAGGTGACGGATTTAATCACTATATGAACGAGTATGTAAATAAAAACATAGAAATAATAGACTGCGGTGTAGTTTTTGAGTTTTCAACCGAAGGGGGAACTATTACTCTGTTCAAAGATAAAAATGATGAGTTATTACGGGTCAAATGCAATTTTTTAGGCGAAACGGGGCGCTCCGAAATCAACATGTACTATTTTGAAAATTCACCGAGTTATTGTACTATATTAGCTTCACATTATAGTTGTCACATAATGGAGCGTCAAAGGAATGATATACCCCCGCCCACGGATATTCTTTATCATAAATTTTATGAATATTGGTTCGAAGATGACTTATCCTTTCAAATAAATAATATTGACGAAACCTTAATTGAGTGTGAATCTCCGCTTAGCGGTGAACTTCTCGAAGCGGTTGATGAGTTTAAAAACGGAACGAGAACTCCCTTCTTTTATCCGGAACCTTTGATAAATTCTCAAAGCTTAACTTCATCTACGGCAGGTATTTACTCGGCTCCCGCCGAAGATGAAGCAGCATTTAGATATATACCGGCAAAACAAACGAACGAGGATATTTTTTCGGAATATGAGTTGCAAGACCGTGACAAAACAATGCCGCTCCCTATGGGCAACTATGAGGGCGGCATGTTCGCGTCTTGGATTCCGTATTACGACAGCTTTTATCCATTAGAATACTGCCTTCATAAATTGCTTTACGAATATTCCGATATGATTGACGAGAAAGATTTAGAAAAATGGAATGAGCTCTATAAATTACCAAACGATGCGGCGAATAAACTTACCGAGCAGCAAAACATTTATACATTTCTGCTCTATTTTGATATACCCGAAAATGAATTTAAAAACTGTTTGAAAAATAACCGTCACATATATGAAGATGCAGGGCACGGCGTATATGAATACATAATAACCGACGAACAGATAGATATATTATGGTCTAAGGACGAGAAAAAAATAATAGATGCGTTTGCGGATAAAGCTACGATTGTAAAAGGGTTGAAGTTTTATTCACCCTCATGGATATATAACCATTCGGCGCAAGCTTATAAAGCCGAAAATATAACGCCGGGAGAACTGATTTCTCAATTGTTTAATTACTATGAAATAGGATTAACGCGCGAGGCATACGAGGCGCTAAAAAAGAAAACTTACGATTATGCGGACAGTTATCCGAATTTCAAATATAAACCCGAAAAAGAGCACGATATTTATATTTCCCTCAAAGACGGCATTACCCTTGAAAATACAAAAAATAACGGGCAAAACGAATTGTATAAGAAAGATAATTCCATGCCGTTTCCTATTGATAACGCCGAAATCGAAGAGTCATTTTTGTGGAATCCTTATAACCACAGTTTTTACCCTTTGGAGCTTTATTTTTCCAAATTGGTTTATGAATATCGTTCAGTAATAGACGAAACCGATTTGGAGAAATGGGGATATCTGTTTTTACGCCATAGTTCAGATGTTACGCGTTTAACGGATCAGCTTAATATATACACCTTCATTCTTTATTTCGATATACCCGAAGATGAATTTAAAACTTTTCTGAAAAATAACCGCCGGATTTATGATAACAGAGGATATGTTGTGCACGAATACAATATCACGGATGAAGAAATTGATATATTATGGTCTAAGGACGAGAAAAAAATAACGGAAACTTTTGCGGATAATGTAACAATTGTAAAAGGGGAAAAGTTTTATTCCCCTTGCTGGGTATATTACAACACGGCGCAGGCTTATAAAGCCGAAAATATAACTCCCGATGAACTGATTTCTCAATTGGAAGGCAGCCGCAGCAAATTTAATTTTACAAACGATGCTTTTGAAGCGTGGGAAAAGAAAATAAAAGACTATGCCGAAACCTACGCAAAATAAAAAGTTGTGCATATAAAAACGCGGCTGTTGGTCAGATAGGCCCGCAAGGCCCGGCAGGAGCGGCAGGCCCGGTTGGGCGCATGGGTCCGGTTGGCGTAACACCGCTTTTAATCGCAATCGGCTCGTGCCAGCAGCCTAAAGAAAACTGCACTATTGAATTTACGGATATTATAGCGCAAACCGATGTTAATATTGCCTTGTCGGCGTCGGAAATTGAAATTAAAACAGGGGGATTCTACGAAATATGCTTCCGTTCGCCTGTTCACGCCTGTGCGCTGGGTATGGGCCTATCCAGAGATATGGTGCGTCCGGTAAATTTCGGTTTGGCTTACGAATGTGTGGATAAAAGTTCAGGCAGAATTGTTGAAATGTTCCAAGGATTTTGGACGGATCACGGATTTTTGAACTGGGGATTTTCGGGAATGTTTGAAGCGGGAGCAAGGCTTTCGTTTAGGGTACCGCGCGGAGTTGGCTGCAAATATCAGCACATTATTCAGGCGCCGCGCGTAATGGTGTGCAGAATGGGTTCGTAAATAAGTTTTGCTTGGGGGTTTTGGGTGTTGCCTCCGTGTTATGTGACAAGATATGAAAATGTGGACTATCCTTTGACAAAATGTTTACAAATAGCGCATTTTTCCGTATCGCCGCCACATATAATTAAAGAGCAAAATGAAAGGGGAACTGTTATGCACGAATTGGCGAAACAGGTTGCGGATTATAAGTCGCTGAAAAACACTATTAAAGATTTGGAGCAAAAATTAACCGAAATTACGGACGAAATTAAGGCATACATGGGAGACAATGAAGAAATAGTGGTAGACGGGACTTTTGTCCGATGGAAAACCGTAAAGCAAAACCGCTTCGACACAACGGAGTTTTCCAAACAGCACCCGGTTTTATATGAACAGTTTTTAAAGCAAAACGAATTTAAACGTTTTACTGTAACGTAATTAAAGCAAACCGCCGCCGCAGATTTTCCGGCATGAATATTTACCTTGTTTCCGCCTGCCCGCGCTGCTCATTCGCGAAAAGGTCTGTTTGGTAAATGTTTTAGCCTTATGACGCGGCGGCGGTTTTTTGCTATACGCCTTGCGGTGCTTAGGTGCTTAGTTATCCGCCTCGCCCTGCTGCGGATTTTCGCCGTCTTGCGCCTGCGCTTTGGCGCTTTGCGCACCGGTCGCGATAGCTCTAACTTGGTCAATAGCGCCCTTTACCGGCGGAATTGCAAGTACCAACAGCGTAATTGCCGCTTCCGGCCCCATGTACGATAAATTGTAAATGAGGGAATAAATTAAAACATTGCCGCCCTCGGCGTATTCCGGGAAAAAAACAATTCCAGAAAGCGTGGAGCAAAAAAGCCTTCCAAGCACACCGGCGATATACCCTAAAACTAAACCGTACTTTTGCTTGTAAAAAAGCCCGGATAATCCAAGCGCACCGAACGCAAGTGGATAATCCAGCAAAAACTGGATAGGATGAATTACAAACGGATCAAGCGCAACTTGCAAAAGCCCGTAGGCAACAGCCGCCACAACACCGGCTCTAAGCCCGAAAAAATAACCTATAAGCGAAACAAACACCATTGAAAAAGCGGTAATGGTTCCGCCCTGCGGCATATCGAACAGCTTAACGTTTGATAACACCGTAGCCAAAGCAATAAGAACCGCCGAATACGTTAAAACTTTTACAGAATTCCTTTTTAAACTCATAAAAAAACCTCCGATAGATTTTCCGCCGGAGGGTTAAACTCTGCGCTTTCCTTCGCCGACATTATTCGGAGCAGGTACAAAGGGTAAAATCTCAGCTGGACGTAAACGCCCGGCACCCCTAGCGGAATGAATATTTAATTTGCAAAGCGTACTTTAATACATAACCGGGGAGTTGTCAATATAAAAAATTTACCGCAGCATTCCGGCAATTCCCGCCCTCTCAAACAGCCGCAAAATACTCCCGCCTTTGGGCATAAGGGCTATATCGCCCGCTTTAAACCCTCCCACAAGCAGCATCATAAAAAAGTACGAAGCAAGCCCGGCGGCAATGGCGAACAGAGTGCAAAGCGTATTACTCGGTACAATATAGTACAAAAGGTGGTAGCAAACGAAACACGCCATTCCCATAGCGGCGCTTGAGGCAAGCGGCCTTACAAGCATCCCGGCGATATCCAGCCTTATTTTCGTAAGCCTTACGAGAATTACAATTTCAACCGCCGACGAAATAACATAGCACACAATTGTGCTTATAACCGCGCCCAAAATATTTATTTCGGGAACGCCCAGCAAAAAATAGTTAAGCGGGATTTTTACCGCCACACCCGCCACAACCGCAAACATAGGAACGCGTACCTTGTTAAGCGCCTGAAGCATACCGGTTGTAATTTGGTACAGCGCCAAAAAAATAATACTCGCCGCGCCAATTTGAAGCAGTAAACCGCCTTCGGGGTAACTTTTAAAGAGCATAAGCAAAATTTGATTTCCCAAAACCCCAAGCCCCACGGCGGAGGGAATGGAAATTACCATGGAAACGCGCATCGCGGTATTTATTTTATCCGACGTATCGCGGCTTTTTTTCAGCACGCGCGAGGCGGCGATACTCGGAATGCTTGCTGTTGCTATTGCGGAAGAAATTGAAACGGGAAGCGTGGATAACGAAACAAACTTATTGGATAACTGCCCGTATAACCCAAGCGCTTTTTCGTAGGGCATGTATTCCTGCAAGCGTCCCAAAACCATTTGCGTATCCACAATGTTGGTGAAAGAAAAAATTGCGGTTCCGGCGATAATGGGAAATACGGTGGATAAAAGCTCACGCAGAATTTTGCGTTTGCTTTCCGATACGATAATGCCCCGCTGTTTTTCGGTTTTATTTCTTATAACGGGCAGGTACATTCTGTAAACGAGCAAAATAAAAATAAGCCCGAAAACCGCGCCTATACCCGTACCGGCAGTGCCGCCCGCCGCGCCGTATTTTATATGGTTAAATGTTTTCATTAAGTACCACGCCAAAGCAACGGAAGAAACGGCGTTTACAATCTGCTCAATAATTTGCGAAACGGCGGTTGGCATGGTGGAACCCAAACCCTGATAATACCCCCGGTAAACGGACATTACCGCAACAACGGCAATAGTTGGCGCAAGGGTACGTATTGTAAGCATACTGTCTAAATTGGGCGAAGCTTGCGCTCCTGAAAAGGAAAGCGCAATGGACTTGGACGCGGTAAAAAGCACAACCGAGCACAAAATACCAAGCGCGGAAGAGGCGAAAAGCGAAACCTCATATACCTTGTGGGCGTTACGAAACTGCCCAAGCGCAAGCCGTTCCGATACCATTTTTGAAATGGCGGCGGGCAGCCCTGCGGAGGAAAGAATTATAAGCAAATTGTAAATCTGATAGCCCGCGCCGTATAAACCCATACCCTCGTCGCCAATCATGTTGGTAAGGGGGAGTTTGTAAATAAAGCCGATTAGCCGCGAAATTAACGCCGCCGCGGCTAAAATGGACGCCTGCTGAATAAAAGTGGAATCGGTTTTGCTTTTGTTCAAAATAATTCTTTCCTTCCCCATACGCGGATAAAAACGCTGCGGTAATTATGCCTTACGCTACGCCCCAACCGGTGGCGCGGCGCAAGGCGAAATTTCGCTTATTTATTTATTTCGTCATAAACAGTTTTCATAAGCTTTGCCTGCATATCGTTTGTATATTCCCAGCACATAATACCGCCAAGTTTCTTTTCCTTTGCGAATTTCGCTTTTTCGCGCACGGATTCGCAGTCGTCATATGTTATAAAGTTGCGTTCCGTTTGGCTGTATAAATACGGCGCGAGGCAATGCTCGTCCCAAAAACGCGTGTAGCCGTTTTTGTTTACGTAATACTTTTCAAGCGTATCGAAATCTATCGTGCCGCCCTGCCATATGTGCGGATTCTTGGATGTAAACTTTTGATAAAGCCCGTTATTTGCGTTCGACGCCACACCGCGAAATTCCCTGCCGTATGCCGCGTAACCAATGGTGATTGCTTCCGGCGGTATGCCCGCGCTTAAATAATAGTCCGCGCTTAACGATACGGAGCTTTCCTTGTAGCTTTCCGGGTCCGCCGGGCTGGGGTAAAGGTTGGTGTGGTGGCGCGTCTCAGTATCCCATGTACCCGCCATATCGTATGTCATAATATGTATTGAATTTGCGTAACGGATTGTTTCGTACAGTTCAATTGCGTCCAAAAACCATTTTCCGGCGGCGGTGCAATATGAAATTTCTTTTTCCGGGCCTATTTTTTCGCGCACGCTTTTTAACAGAGCCGTAAAATTCTCCCTATCCGACGGGCGCGTTTTAATTATTCCGCGCGGCGCTGTTGGGTACTCCCAATCCAAATCGAAACCGTCTAAATTATGCTTTTGAACGTATTCGGCTACGGAATCCGTAAAAATATCTATCGTTACCGGAGTTTCCGCCATATCGGAAAAACCCTCCGCGCCCCAGCCGCCAACCGCTCCTATTATTTTAAGCTTCGGGTTCTTTGCGCGTATCTTTTCAATTTCCGCCCACTTATCTACCGATATTAAAGGCGAGGATACGATATCCGGAAGGGGAATGTCGTTCTTATCGCCCGCGTTAAGGCGCATCTCCCAGTCCGAAATTTTAAAATCGCCGCCTATCCGCGCAAACGCGATTATAAGGTGCGATATGCTTTCGGTGTTGATATCCTTCGCCTTCCAGTCTTTTGTTGCCATTAAATACATTTTCGTATTCATTTGTTTTTCTCCTTTCTTTGCCCTCCGGTTTTAACCGTAAGCTTCGAATATTTATATAGAGTTAAGTGTATCTTTTACCATTGCAAGTTCCTTTGGAATATCAATGTGCTGCGGGCATTTCGGAGCGCACAGGCCGCAGCTCGTGCAGTTTTCCGGCTTTCGGGATTCCCCGAAATAATTTCTGTAGGTTATGCCGGTGCGGAAATTGTCGTTAACGGCTTTAAGGTGGTTATAAACCTTAAAAAGCTCCGGGATATCCACGCCGTTTGGGCATTCCATACAATAGCGGCAAGCTGTACACGGAATATTTTTTATTTCCGTAATCATTTTTACCGCTTCCGTCGCAAGGTCGTTTTCCTTTTGCGTTATTTTCGTGTAATTGCCAAACAGAGCTAAGTTTTCCGCAACCTGCTGCGGGGAGGACATTCCGCTTAGTACAACCTTAACGTTTTCAAACTGCGCCGCCCATTTAAGCGCAAGCGCCGCCGGTGTTATTCCGCCCTTATTAATAAATTCCGTTACATGAGGCGCGGGGTTTGCCAAAAAGCCGCCGCGCACAGGTTCCATAACCACAAGCGGCACGTTATGGGCATTTAACAGTTCGTAGCATTTTTCGGCGTTAAGGTACGACCAATCCAAATAATTAAACTGCACCTGAGCAAAATCCCACTGTTTGTATTCCAAAATACCCTCCAAAATATCCGGAGTATCGTGGAACGAAAAACCCAAGTGGCGTATTTTGCCCGAATCCTTCAGCTTCGCAAAATGCTCGTACACCTTCATTTGCTTAATTTTATCCATATTTCCGCGTTCCAGCGAATGGATTAAATAAAAATCTATGTAGCCGGTTTGCAGGCGTTTTAATTGAGTATTAAAAATTTCGTCCAAATCCTTTGGGGCGTTTAACATCCACGGCGGATATTTTGTTGCTAAATAAAAGGATTCGCGGGGATATTTTTTAAGAATTTCCCCAACAACGGTTTCCGATTTTCCGCCGTGATACGGGTATGCGGTATCGAAATAATTAACGCCTTTTGATATTGCCTCGTCTATCATTTGTTCGGTTTTCGCAAAATCAATTTTTTTATCCGCGGTAGGAAAACGCATACAGCCAAAACCCAGAAGAGAGACGGATTCGCCGCACATTGTTCTTTTTTCCATGAAAATACCTCCTGCATTAAATTAATTGTTTGGTTCCGCTTTATTATAAACAATAAAATTTCTATATACAAGTTGTCGTTTGCGGAATACCTCAAAGAGCGGACGGCATATGTTTGCCGTCCGCTCCTATTCCAAAGCCAAAAGGTTGCTTATATTTTTATTCAAAATTTTTTCCATTGTTTTGTCCGGTAAGTTTAGCGCACGCAGAGCCGTAAGCTCGCCGCACGCATCCCACATGGGAAAATCCGTACCGAAAATTACGCGGTCCTCGCCGAAGGCGTTAATTAAGCTAACCGCTTTTTCCGGGCTTAAAAAAGCGAAAGAGCTGGATGTATCAACCCAAATGCGCCTGCCCGCTAAAACCTTTTCGGCGTTTTCCCATTCAGACCAACCGCCGAAGTGTGCGCATATAACGTCAAGTTTCGGAAACTTATCAAGAACCGCCGCAATCCTTTGCGGGCCGGAAAAATCGAAGCGTTTATCCCCGGCGTGTACCAAAAGCGGCAACCTGCCCTCAAGTAAGGCGTACAGCTTATGCAAACGGGGGTTGTCGAACTGAAAACGCTGGAAATCCGGGTGCAATTTTACCCCTTTAAGCCCCAAATTAATTACGCGGCTAATTTCCTCCTCCATGTTTTCCATATCCTGATGTATTGTTGCAAAACCGATAAATTCGCTGTGAAGCTGAGTTTGCTCAACTATAAAGTTATTTATTGCCGCAACCTGCGCGGGAGCGGTAGCAACGGAATTAACCAAGAATTTGCTAACTCCCGCCTTTTGCCCCGCCTTTAAAAGATTTTCCGCCGTGCCAACATATTTCATCGCCAAGCCGTAAAACTTGCCTATTCCCTCCGTTGCCTTTGCGGCGATTTTTTCCGGAAATATATGAGTATGAGCGTCTATTATATACATTATTCCTTCACGTCTCCTGTTTCGTTTTCATAACTTAGCGCCATGCGCGGCGGAGCTTCCCTGTTTAACTGTTCATCGTATACCGGGTTATTCCACGCGCCGTAAAACGCGTTATATGTAATAAACCTATCCTTCCTGCCGTTCCAAGGGTCGTTATAATAAAACCCCTTTTCATCGTATCCGGATAGGCAAAAGGCGTGTACGTTAAACCCAAGCCCGTTCACCCATATTATAACCGGAATTCCCTGCGCTAATTTATCCTTTAAAAAATCCATATCGCAACCGGTAATTATTTGAGCGTTACCCAAATATTCCTCCGCCAAATCTCTAAGGGCGGTGGGATAAATACTAAAACCCGCCTCGGTTTTCGGATCCCCCCGGAAGCCGAAGGCAGGGTTAAACGAACGGGGCAATTTTTCGTAAATTTCATCCAAATTGGCGGGTTCGCCCGTTGCGTAATTTATCATCATAGAAAGAGAAATCATTTCGCAGCCGGTGGGATACCCCAACTCGTGCTGGTTTGTTGCGGGTATATCCAGCAAAACCTCCGGGCTTACGGAGCCTAACTCAAGCCATTTATCGCCCGCCCAGGTTTTTACTTTAACCCACTCGCCGTCCTGTTCTGTAATTTCCACAAGCTGCGGCGACAAAATATCGGTAAATTCCTCTCCGTTTATGCTCTCGTACACGGCGGTGTACTTTCTTATGTACCTAAGGTTTCTTGCAAGATACACCCATTGGGGTTCGTCAAAAACCATTATTTTACCCCAGCCGCCCTTTTTCTCCAAAACCTCAATTGTTTGAGCGGAGAAAACGCCCTGTTCCCGCGAGGTAAAATCCGGTTCGCTATAGGATACAAACGCCCAATCCATCTTAACGGAAACGGGCTGTGCTTTTGCGGATAAAATTTCCTCCCGGGAAGAATCCGCGGCGCAGAGCCGAAATTCCGAAAACGCGCCGCATAAAATAAAAGCCGACAGCGCAGCCGCAACGCATCGGCCCGCAGTTTTTTTGAAATTATTTTTCATTTTGAATCACTACCTTTTAAGTTCTTTAGACATATTTCGCAGGTCGATTATACCATTTACATCTAAGGCCTGCAAACACCTTGGCGCGAAAAAAACGCGGCAAAAACACAGACAAAAAAAGTTTTGAAATGTTTCGGTTTATGAGTTATAATTCATCATAAAAACATGAGATTATTAACAATCGCTGACGGAGTTGCTTAATCCTATGGAAAATAAAAGACAAAAAGTAATGCTTGTTGACGATAATATCACAAACCTTACCGTTGGTAAAAACGCCCTGCAGGATAAGTACGACGTTTTTACCATACCATCCGGGGAAAAGCTTTTAAAAATACTTGAGCGTTCCGTTCCGGACCTTATACTGCTTGATATCGACATGCCGGAAATGACGGGCTACGATGTTATAAAAATCCTGAAAGAAACAGAAAATACCGCGAAAATCCCGGTAATTTTCCTAACCGCAAAAACCGACCCGGAGGACGAAATTAAGGGCCTTTCGCTCGGCGCTATCGATTATATTATTAAGCCGTTTTCGCCGCCTCTTCTGCAAAAGCGTATTGAAATGCACCTTCTTGTGGAGCAGCAGGCAAAACAATTGCAGGATTATAACGACAATTTGCAGGAAATGGTTGCCGCGAAAACCAAAACCGTTTTTGAACTTCAAAACGCAATTCTGCAAACAGTTGCGGAACTTGTTGAATGCAGGGACGATATCACCGGAGGGCATATTGAAAGAACGCAGAGCTTTCTTAAAATAATGCTGAACAAGCTTATTGCCGAAGGCGCTTTTAAGGACATTATATCCACATGGGAGCTGGAATTTTTGGTGCAATCCGCGCAGCTTCACGATGTTGGCAAAATTTCCATTAAGGACAGCGTTTTGGGCAAGCCCGGGCGCTTAACTCCCGAAGAATTTGAGGAAATGAAGAAACACACCGTATTCGGGGAATCTATAATTGAAAAAATAGAGAAGAACACAACAGAGCAAACTTTTCTTACTCACGCCAAAATTTTTGCCGGAACTCACCACGAAAAATGGGACGGAACGGGTTATCCGAAAGGCCTTAAAGGGGAAAGCATTCCTTTGCAGGGCAGAATTATGGCAATAGCGGACGTGTACGACGCTTTAATTTCCGAACGTCCGTACAAAAGGGCTTTCACACACGACGAGGCCGTTAAAATAATATGCGAGGGAAGCGGAACTCAATTCGATCCTATCCTTGTGGGGTACTTTATAGAAGTTGCAGACGAGTTCAACGAAGTAGCCAGAAAATATAGGGAGAACAACTGATACTAATTCCAAGTTAAAAAGTTGAAGACAAGCTTGAAAAATCGCCGGTTTCAAACTTTTTAAACGGAATTAGTATGAGCAGTAAAATCTTTTCGCTAAAGCGGGGCGCTGTTTTGAAGAATTTTATTGAACTTGTAAAAAAGCATTATCATCAGCTAAGGTTTGTTGTTGCGGCCTTTTTTACTATGGTTGTACTAAGCTATTATTACATTAATAATATTTATCAGGATTATCTGCGCGAATACGGGGATGCTTCGGTTGTTTTGGCGGCGGAGGAAATGAGCGATATTATCGGCGGAACGGAGATAGCCTTAAGCAGCGCCGCTTTTACCGTGCAGGAAATGATAGGGGAAGGTTTGCCGATTTCAGTAATTGAAAAATATCTTGAAGCGTGGAGTATCTCCTTAGCGGTAGGTTCTGTGGATTTTGATTCGTTCCACGGTATATACGGCGTTGTTGGCGATACTTTTTTAAGTTCCGAAGGAATAAGCGCGCCTTCGGGCAATTTGAAGGAAACGGTATGGTATAAAGGCGCGGTCGAAGCCGGTGCGGATTCCATGTTTACCGTTGATTTTCCGTCGGACGATTCTTTCGAAAATGTGAATACCATTACAATATCCAGGGTTATTACGGATGATTCGGGAGAGGTTGCAGGCGTACTCGCGATAGATACCGACGCGTTTTTTATTACCGAAGGGGTTTCCGCGTTAAATATAAGCGGCTACGGAAGCGGTTTTCTGCTTAACAAGCAAAACAGGATAATTTACCATACAGACTCAACCCTTATAGGTAAAAATATTACCGATATGTCCGGCGCTATTCTTTCCGGCGAAACCGACCCGTACGTTACAAGCATTCAAAACGGCGAGCGAATTTCGGGCGGAAAAGTTAAAAATCATAATAACGTAACCGGCGCGGTATTTACCAGAAAGGTTTGGAACGGCTACACTGTGGGGCTTTTTGTTCCCATTCACGATTATTACAACGGTATTTACGATATGCTTTTTGTAACGTCTATGATGGGGCTTACCCTTATACTGATACTGTGCTACTTTATGGTTTTGTTAACCTACGAAAAACAGCGCTCCGACGAGGAGAACAAGAGCAAATCTTCATTTTTGGCGCGTATGAGCCACGAAATCAGAACTCCATTAAACGCGGTTCTCGGAATGAGCGAGCTTATTTTAAGAGAGGATATTCCGCACAATATTTACGAGCACGCGCTCAATATAAAGCAATCCAGCACCAACCTCATCTCCATAATAAACGACATTCTTGATTATTCCAAAATAGAATCAGGCAAGCTTGACATCGTGGTTACAAGGTACGAACTCTCGTCTCTTATAAACGATGTTGTAAGCATTATCCGTATGAGGCTTATAGAAAAGCCTATTAAGCTTGTTGTAAATATTGACGCTATAGTGCCAAACCACCTTTTCGGAGACGAGGTGCGTATACGCCAAATTTTAATCAACATTTTATCTAACGCCGTAAAATACACAAACGAGGGTTTTATAGCGCTCGACGTTTACGGGACAATGCGCGAAACCGACATTTTCGATTTTGTATTTGATATTGCCGACAGCGGCATTGGCATTAAAGAAGAGGATATGGGTAAGCTTTTCGGGGATTTTGTACAGGTGGATAAGGTTATGAACAAAGGCACGGAGGGCACCGGCCTTGGGCTTGCGATAACCCGCAATCTGTGCCGCGCAATGGGCGGGGATATTACGGTTAAAAGCGTTTACGGGGAAGGTTCCATATTTACCGCAAAACTTACTCAAACCTATGAAAATTACACAAAATTCGCCTCTGTTAAAAACCCGTCGGAAAAGCAGGTTATTTTGTACGAAACACGTTTGGCATACGCCCAGTCCATAGCTAAAACAATTAAGAACTTAGGCGTGTCGTGTACGATAGTTCACAACCAGTCGGCGTTTTATGAGGAACTTAAAAGGGCGTCGTATACATATTGTTTCGTTTCATCGTTCCTGTACTCAAGCGCCCGAAATATTTTTCAAAAGCTTAAAACCGAATCCAAAATTGTGCTTATTACCGAATTCGGCGAGGTTGTAACCGTTAAATGCGACAGAGTTATTCAAATGCCGGCTCATTGCGTGCAAATTGCCAACGCGTTAAACGACATAATTGAAAATACCGTAGCGCACGCGGGCGCGGATACCGATACCCGCTTTATAGCCCCTTCGGTACGCGTGCTTATTGTAGATGATATTGCCACAAACTTAAAGGTTGCGGAAGGTTTAATGGCGCCGTATGAGATGCAGGTTGAAACGTGCAACAGCGGTTTTGAGGCGATAGAGCGTGTTAAAGCAAACAGGTACGATATAGTATTTATGGACCATATGATGCCCGGCATGGACGGCATAGAGGCATCGGAGCGTATTCGCGCCATCGAGGACGATACCGGCTATGTTAAGGAAATGCCTATTATAGCCCTTACCGCAGTTGCGGTATCCGGCGTTAAGGAAATGTTTTTACAAAACGGCCTTAACGACTTTTTGGCAAAACCAATTGAAGTTGCCAAGCTTGACGCAATACTGGATAAATGGGTGCCGAGGGAAAAACGCAAAAAATTCATTAAGCGCAAGAAGGAGGAGAAGGGTTCGCAAATTATTATTGAAGGAATTGATACAAAGGTTGGCCTTGCAATGACGGGCGGCAACTTAGATACATACATGAAGGTTCTTGATATTTTCTATAAGGACTGTATTGAGAAAATGGAAGAAATTAAAAAAGCGCTGGATAGCAACGATATTTATTTATACACAACATATGTACACGCCATGAAAAGCGCTTCGGCGAACGTTGGAGCGCTGGAGGTATCCGAGCTTGCCAAAAACTTAGAAACAGCCGGGAAAAATGAGGACGTTTTATTTATTAAGGAAAATAACGGCGAGTTCTTCCAGAGGCTAAATGGCATTGTTAAAAGCTTGGCGGTTGTGCTGAATAAAACCGAGGAAAAAACCGAAGGAGCAGAAGAGCAAACCGACGATACCGCAAGGCTTACCGAGGATTTAACTACACTTAAAAACGCGCTGGACGAAATGGATATGAGCACCATTGACGCAATGGTTGCGGATTTAGAAAACTTAAAATGGTCTGCGGCAACTAAAAGCGCAATTTCGGAAATATCTCACGCAATAATAATGTTTGAGTACGATACGGCAACAGAACTTATTGACAAACTGCTTGCAAGTTAAATTTATATAAAACGAAGGGAGATTTAAACATGGCGGAAATTTTCAAAATGCCGAAAATCAAGTACGAAGGGCCAAAAAGCACTAATCAGCTTTCCTTCAAATTTTACAACCCGGACGAGGTTATCGCCGGAAAAACAATGAGGGAGCAGCTAAAGTTTGCGCTGTCTTATTGGCATACGTTAAACGGCGCGGGAGCGGATATGTTTGGTGTGGGCACATCCGACAGGGCGTTTGGAGGAAACGGCGCTATGGACGTATTTAAGCAAAGAGCCAACGCCGGTTTTGAACTTATGGACAAACTCGGAATAGACTATTTTTGCTTCCACGACAGGGACATTGCGCCGGAGGGAGCATCAATTGCCGAATCCAACAAAAACTTGGACGAAATAGCTTCTCTTTTGGAATCATTAATGAAAGATTACGGAAAAAAACTTCTTTGGGGTACCGCCAACTGCTTCGGGCACCCAAGATACATGCACGGCGCGGGCACATCGCCCAACGCGGACGTTTTCGCGTTTGCGGCGGCGCAAATTAAAAAAGCGCTTGAACTTACGGTAAGGCTCGGCGGCAACGGGTATGTTTTCTGGGGCGGCAGGGAAGGCTACGAAACTCTGCTTAATACCGATATGAAAGCCGAACTGGACAACATGGCATACCTTATGAGGCTTATAGTGGATTATGGGCGTTCAATTGGTTTTAAAGGCGATTTTTATATCGAGCCGAAACCGAAGGAACCCACCAAACACCAGTATGATTTCGACGTTGCAACGGTATCGAACTTCCTTAGGGCATACGGGCTTGATAAGGATTTTAAAATGAACATTGAGGCAAACCACGCAACACTGGCGGGGCATACCTTCCAGCACGAGTTGCGCGTGGCAAGAATTAACGGAATATTCGGCTCCATAGACGCGAACCAGGGCGATATGCTTCTTGGCTGGGATACCGACCAGTTCCCAACCAATATTTACGACAGCGTATTTTGCATGTACGAGGTATTAAAGGCGGGCGGCTTTACCAACGGCGGGCTTAACTTCGACGCGAAGGTTAGGCGCGGTTCGTTCGAACACGACGATTTATTCCACGGTTACATAGCCGGTATGGATTCGTTCGCGCTTGGGCTTCGCTTGGCGGCAAAATTAATTGAGGACGGCAGAATAGACAAATTTGTGGACGAGCGCTACGCCAGCTATAAATCCGGAATCGGCGCGGATATCGCGGCGAAAAAGGCAACGCTTGAACAGCTTGAAAAACACGCTTTGGCGCTTGGGGAAATTTCGAGCAACACCAGCGGCAGGCAGGAGTATTTGGAGAATATTTTAAACGGAATTATGTTTTCGTAAGTAAGCGTTAAGCGCGCGGGATAATAGGTGCGCGGGGTAGTAAGTGAGTGGATAATAAGGCGCGGAATGATAAGGCGCGGAATAATAGTGCGCGTAACATTAAAAAGGCGGCTGTCCGAAAGGGGGAGCCGCCTTTTCCCCATGAGAGGATAATAAAAATGGGTTCTGATTTCTATTGCTATTATGTTCCTTATCAAGAGGATAAGAACAAGGCTTTGCAGGAATTGCGGTAGCAAGAATTTGAAGCCGGCCGCTACCGGTCTTCCTTTTTTGGAAGGGGCGTGGGTATTAAAAGTATAAAAGAAGTTTTCGAAGATGAAATTGTGCAGCTTGAAGGCACGGCATCTATACTGGATTTGGAAAAGGTTTCAGATAAAAAGGTTATGTGCGTTGCTCACATACCAACAAAAGAAGAGTTGGTTAAGTGCTTTGGAACAGATAAACCAAACCGCCGGCAAATTGAAGACGGCTTGGCGGATTACGACGACTACATAAACGATCAATTCGGCAGCAGAGGCATGGGGTTTTGCATAACCGTTAACAAAGACGGCAAAGAGACGGAATTATTTTTCGGCGGATGGTCTGTAGATTAATAAATACCGATTTTAATTACTCGCATCATGGGAATGTATGCGTTTGGGGAAGCCGTACGTTTTCGGCTTTAACCTTTTCGCTTCCGTCTGAATTAAAGCTAAGTATGCGCCCGTCTTGTAGTATAACGTCTGATTGTCCGTCGTTATAGCCCGCTTGTATGAGATCCAAGAAACAATGAGCATTATTGAAAGCCATTTGCGGTTCGGGGTTATCTTCGCTCCATTTCCACAGCTCGCCGTTTGTTTTTATGAACGAATAATGCCCGAAAGCCGCAACATCATCAGCAATTTTTACGGCGGTATCGCGCGTGATTTTTGTTCCGTCACCCAGCCTGCCGTCTTTGTTCTCGCCAATTCCCCACAAACTGTTGTCGGATTTTAAGAACATTGCAAAGATACTCCCGCTATTTTTTTCTCCGCTTGCTTGAAACGAAACCGTATCTTCGCTCCCTGCAACCTGAACACCATCATGGTATATGGTTCTGTCACTTGCAAGCCATGACGCATTTCGAACATTAAAAGCTAATCCGTTAGGCAAACTAACTTCGAAAGCAATGTCATACATGGGTCCGACAGGAATTTTGTATTTGTTAAGTTCATCTAATTTGGTCAGTGTATCAATATCAATTAAGTATCCGTCACTTTGAAGTAATAATGCACTTTCATCAAAACCGGATTTCACCGTAGGTGCATATTTGACAATGTTTTTCGCAACGTTAGTTGGTTCATAATATTCATTTCCGCCCCATATCCAAAATGATTTATCCGTTTTTATCGCGTAGAAGTAAGGTGTAGAATAATTTCCGCTTTGTGTGGTTGTCTTATGGTTACCGATTTTCGCAACATCATCCAATATTTTAACAGGTTCTTCTTTATCAACACCTGTTCCGTCACCCAATAATCCTTGATAATTACTGCCAAATGCCCACAATGTACGGTCGTTTTTTATGTACAGTACCTGATCACCTGCCTTGGAATGATCTGTAAATCTACCCCAAACAGAACATACATCAGAATCAATAACAGTTTCATGCGGGTCGGTAGGTTTATCAAGGAAGCGAGAGTATCGGATTAATTCATCCGAAGCGGATATGTAGAAATACTGATCTATATCTCCGCCGACATACACGTTTTCTGTTACAACAAGCGGCAAATTCAGATTAACCGCTTCAACCGGCGTGTTTACCGCTTCCTCGCCATTTGCGGGTTCTCCGTCCTTTGCAGGTGCTGTTTCTTCCGGAACAACTCGCGGCGGTTGCCCTTCTGTGATCTCCAGAGTTCTCTCAACGCCATCGATAATTACTTTTTGTGTTTGCGTAGCTTCCTTCTCCCCGCAGCCGCTAATTGCGAATAATACAAATACTGCCGCTAAAAACATTGATACCTTTTTCATTGTAAAACCCTCCTCGTTTTTATTAGGCGAATAAGCACTTTCGCCTAAGTTTCTTCTAAAATTGTGTACTTTTTTGGAAATGCGCGGGAGGTGTCCGTGGTTTTTGTTTTTGCATTTACGTGCATAAAGAGAGTCGCTTTTCTATGGAATGATGACATTTTTTTGTCACTATTCCGGATAAATAGCCTTTGTTTCTACACGCACTTTGCGTAGATTTTCGGTAAGGGTTGCCGGAAAGCTGCGCAAAATGCGGGCAGCTTCCGCGCCGTTTTAAAAATTTAAGTCTTGACGTTTAAAGCGGTATGCTGTATATTTTACCTAAAATATGTGTCCAAAAAAGTACACTTTTTTAGACGAAACAATCATTTCATCGAGCCGTTTATAAGAGTATATTCACGCAATTTGTTATAAAACGTAGCTCTGCACATGTCGCAATGCAGCAGAATATCTGTTAATGATATTTCCCCTTTTTCCCATTGCCGCACCAAATCTCCGAAGTTATCGGGTATTTTTTTTACCGGCCGCCCAAACTTTACGCCTTTTGCTTTTGCGGCGGATATTCCCTCGGCTTGACGCTTTTTTATGTTATCCCGTTCACTTTGCGCAACAAAAGAAAGAATCTGTAAAACCAAGTCCGCGATAAAAGTTCCCATCAAATCCTTGTTTAAGCGCGTATCAAGCAGGGGTATGTCGATAACCGCAATATCAACTCCTTTTTCTTTGGTTAAAAGGCGCCATTGATTTTGAATTTCCTCGTAGTTTCTCCCCAAACGGTCAATGCTTTTTATGTACAATAAATCTCCGTTCCTTAACCGTTTTGTCAGAGTTTTGTACTTCGCGCGTTCAAAATCTTTTCCGGATTGTTTATCAATAAAAATATGTGTTTCGGGTATCTTCAATTCATTCATTGCCAAAAGTTGCCGGCATTCGTTTTGGTCGGCGCTTGAAACTCGTACATATCCGTATTCAGCCATAAAAACAGCCCCTTTCTGTATCACATTCTACAAAAAGGGGCAATGAGTGTTTATATTTTCTTTTTAGTTGAATCCACAATTGTTAACGTTTTAAGGATTTAAAGCGTTACGCAAACCGTCTATTACACCGGCTCTTTGGGCAGCCGCCGCGTCGGCGTCTTGACGTAACCTTTCCATGTACTGCCCAAGTGTTTCTTCACCCGAAGTTTCGCCTTGCAGTAAGGACGCGCCTTCCGGTAAAGCAGCATTATCGGTTATATCCGTGGCGGGTTCACTTTCCGTCAAGGCCGCAGACTCCGCGTTTTCCGCTGCAGCCTCGCCTTCGGGTAAAGCCGCTGCTTCCGCTTCCGGCGAAACCGTTTCTCCCGCGTTTTCAACCGTTTCTCCCTCCGACTTCGGCAAAGCTGTCTCCTCCGCCTCAGCCGGTGCTGTTTCCTCTGCGGGCAGTGCCTCTTCCGCGTGCATTTCCGTTTCCTCTGCGGGCAGTGCCTCTTCCGTGGGCATTTCCGTTTCCGCGCTATCGTCTGCGGTAATTTCTTCCGTCGTGCTGATATCGTTTTCAATCCCTAAAATATTACCTAATTCGCTTGTCAGCCCTCCCAAGCTGTCCAAACCTGAATCAGCTTCGTTTTCCACGCTTGCATCTTCGGAAATATTGCTTTCGCCATCTTCGGAACCTTCGCCGCTCTCGCCGCTTTCAGAGAATTCGCCTGAGTTTTGCTCGTCCAAAGCGCCCTCTGGAGCAAATTCGGGAGCTTCCGCAGCCGCGCCGTTCGGGTTTTCTATAAAGCTTATATCAAATGTTTCGTGCGTTAACCGTCCGTTTCTTTCATACATTACCCTAAGAGCGTTCTCTTCGGTTAAGCCGTACACGGTTATTTTATCCGCATCCGCCGAATACGGAAGAAACACTTCCTTTGCCTCGGCGTTAACTGCGTCCGCCGCATCCGCTGGTTCTGTTTGCTGCGCGTCTAAATTCGAAAGATATTTCGCGTATAGCGCCGAATTGGTTTTATCATGCCAAACAAACAGCGGCTGTGAATTTATCCAAACCATTCCGGCGGGCATAACGGTTGTTCCCGCAGGATTGGCTAAAATTTCTTCCGGCTCGCCAAACCAGCCCGCCGCGCTTATGGGCACGCGGTAAATGCGTTCGGCGTCATCTTGGGAAACGGAATAAAGCAGCCACAGGGTATCCTCGTTAAGAGCTAAAAGCGGATACCTTGCGTCCGAACCGGGAGGCGTTATAGGGCCTTGGCCTACCGGAGAAAACACGCCGGACGCCGTGCTGCTTGAAAGCAGAGATATCCCGTTTTTGCCGTTGAAACGATCCGCCGCTATTACGGCTCTTCTGCTGTTTGGAATGTATATCGCGCTTAAATACGGCCCCGGCTGCAAATCTGCGGCGTAGCAGTTGTACGCGCCTTGAACCTGCCAGGTATTGCCCGTGTACCATTCAATTCCTTGTTCGGTTATTTGATAGTAATAATTTTTCACCATGCTTGGGTGACGCAAAACCGCCATGTTATTCGCGGTTATATCCGCCATGTTAAGCTGTTTGGGCACGTTGTAAGCCTTTGGGCTGGGGTTTTTTACGGCGGTAACCTCCCCTATAACCTCGCCCGGACGCAAGCGCCTTGCGTGCACGGCAAAACGAGCGTCGTGAAAATCGTAAGTACATGTGGAAAGGGTGAGAATTTGGTCATCCTCACTTACTTCCACATTCGTATGAAATATACTGCGGCTGTTTATTTCGTCTAAAAGTTCGGAAAACTGCGCCCCTTCAAGCTTTGTGTTTATATAGCCGTAATCCGGTTCGCAGGTATACGCCGCGAACACAAGCCATTTAGACCTTCCGGATAACGAATCCATTTCAATAACCGGAGCGGCGGCAACCGTGTTAATATCCTTGTACTTTAAAAGAGGCGCGAAAATTTCGCCGTTTGTCATATGATGACCGAAAAGAACGTTGTTTTTATCGGTTAAAAGCCTGTCGTTGTAGCAACTTAAAAATACCGTACCGTAGCTGGAACTGCCGCCCTCGAAATTCGTTGTCAGGTATTTTTCGTTATTTGTGGTTTGCACGAAGGGAAGCTCCATACCAAGCCCGTTTATTAGCAGCATACCCACAAAATCAGCGTTAATTTCTAAAAGGCCGGAAAAGCGTTTACGCCCTTGCTGCTCAGCCAATAAAAGAAGTTCGCGCGATGAAAAAGTATGACCTGCGGCTTGCACAGGGTTTTCGCCTTCGCCCTCGGCTGTATCCGCAAAAACCAGTTCAGCGTTTTGCGCACCGAAAGTTCCAAGCAACGGGTTGTAAGGCATTCCGTAAATATCGTATAAAACATCGCCCAGCGTATTATCGTAATCCATAACGCTTTCATATAAAGACGAGACGTTTGCGGATATATTTTTTTGCGCGAAATATTTAAACACATAAACCGCGATATACGCAGCGGACGCTATCACAATTCCTATACAAACGGCCATCATCAGCTTGAAAAATACTTTTTTCTTTAAAGCGGACTGCAATGTTATCACCTCTTAAGTTTTCCGGCTAATTCGGTGAGAACATCATATCACATATTTATTTTCCGGTAAACATTTGTACAAATATCTTCCCGTACTTGGGATCTCTTACTATACCTATGCCGGTGTAGTTGAAATTTCGGTTAAGAATATTTTTTCTGTGCCCGCTTGAGTTCATCCACGAGTTTACCGCGCCGGAATTGGACGAATTGCCCGCGATGTTTTCCCCTGCGGTTCTGTAGTAAACGTCAAACGAATCCAGCATTTCGAACGGCGAACCGTATGTTGGCGAGGTGTGGGAAAAATAGTTGTTTGTAACCATATCCTGCGCCTTTATTTTTGCAACCTTTTGAACTTCCGGGTCTGAATTAAGCGCCGGCAGGCCGTTATTTGCCCTCTGCGCGTTAATTAAATTAAAAACTTCCCGCTCGTCCGCAGATAAAGCGCCGCCTGGTGTGTTGCCTCCGCCGCCGGGCAGATTGCCTCCCGGAATGTTCCCTCCGCCGCCTCCGGGGATGTTGCCGCCGGGTGTGTTCCCTCCGCCGCCGGGGATGTTGCCGCCTGGTGTGTTCCCTCCGCCGCCGGGCAGATTGCCTCCCGGAATGTTCCCTCCGCCGCCGGGCACATTGCCTCCCGGCACATTCCCGCCGCCGCCAACGGAGCCGGAGTTTGCGGCCGAAACTATAGCGTTCCATGTTCCCGCGCCAACAACGCCGTCCTGCCTTAGGCCAAATAACCTTTGAAATTCCATAACTGCGTTCCTTGTGCCGTTTCCGTAAGCGCCATCCTCCGCAAGTTTTGGAATTGACGGGTTTTTGTTTGAAACAATGTTAAGGTAATGCTGTATTTCCCGCACATATTCGCCGGATGAACCAACCGATAGCAAATATCCGGGATAACCTTGCCCGTTTCCCCCATTGCCGCCGCCCGAATTAGGGCACTGCCTCATAAGCATATTCCATGTTTGTAAACCAACAATGCCGTCCGCTTTTAAACCGAATAGCCTTTGGAAAACAATAACCGCACCTCTTGTGCCGTTTCCGAATATTCCGTCCTCGCTGATTCTTCCGATAGCCGGAAACCTGCTTGCGATATTGTTAAGGCATCTTTGAATTTGCCTAACAGAATTCCCTCTTGAACCTACAGTAATAATATTTCCCGGGTAAGAAAGAACCGCCATTGCCGCGATAGCATGCAAAATAAATTGTGACATTTTAACTCTCCTTAATGCCGCCCCGCTAATATGCCGGGCATTAGCATGTATTTATTTTCAATATATGTTCGGCAAAGGAGTAAGTTACTTATACTAATTCCGATATAAAAAGTTGAAGCCAAGCCCCCAAAATCGCCGCGATTTTCGGCGTTTTTCAAGCTTGGCTTCAAACTTTTTAAACAGAATTAGTATTAGGAGAGTGCTTTTAAGTTTTCCAGCGCACCGGGAGAGAGCAAATTCCAGCATAGCGCGGCGTTTTTTATTCCCGCGTTTTTTAAGCTCTCCGCCGTTTCGGTTACATAATTTGCGCCGCTTTCACAAATACCCTCTACAAAGTTAATTTCAAAACCCGGACGCACCTCGCAGCAAGACAGCAAGTTAAGCTGAGTTTGAGCGCAGTTAAAAGAACACAAATCATCCGTTTCCCACAGCCGCAAAAGCAGATTTTTAACGTCCGCGCCGCTTTGCGCAAAGGTTTCGCGCATACCGTCAATTTCGTACGGAATCCCGGCGGGAGCGTGTGTTATGCGGTAACACATGGGTTTTATAAAAGAAGCTTTCGAGGAAAGCGCGGGGATATCCTGACCGGTAAAATACGCGAACATCGGCATAAATACGTCCAGCGCCGTTTTAAGGCCAATGTTTTCAAATTTTTCGGATATACGCAAAACAGCGGATGTTATTATATCCGCTTTTGCGGCGTAAAACGCGGCGGCGGCAGGGTTTGAAAAGCTATAGGGACGGGCGGAGCAGGGCAGAAAATCCGCGGCGTTTTCACGGATCATTGCGGATATTTCTTCTATATTTACGCCGCGTTTCGCGTAATTGGCGCGGCACGATTCGCAGAAACAGCCAAAACCTTCGCTAAACCCACCCGCAAAAGAGGCGTGGCGTATTTTATCCAGAAAAACTCCGTCAAAGCGCAAACCTGAAAAATGTTTTACGTATAAATTGAAAGAAATATCTTGGTTATGCAGCGACGACGGGCATACAAAACGGAAATTTTCGCCCGGAATTACGCTTTTACCGCGCTGCACATTTGAGTATAAATCCGTTGCGTATTCCGGCTTGGTATCCTCCGGAAGTTCGGAAAATACGGGAAGCCACAGCCAGCAGTTTTTGCCCGCCCCGTGCGCGATATCAATTACCTCGCGGTAACAGTCATTTTGCGTATTGCAACCGATAATAACATCGCCCGCGCCGGTTAATTTGTACGCCTCACGCAGAACCTGCGCCGGCGGCGTTTCGGGAACCGGGCTGTAAAAATTTCCGGTAAAAATCTGATATGTAAATTCCATGATGTTTTCCTCCTTGGATGCATAGGCGACCAGCCCCAGGACGCATAGGCGAGCAGCGCGGTGATCTTTCCGCGCGACCAGCCAGTATTAAAATAGCTTGTTCGGCTATTTAATACTACCACAGAAAGCAAAAAATTTGAATAATTAAAACCGCTCGCTTCTTCATTTGATTGAATTTATGGTTACTATTCACACCCCCACCGAAGAAGCTGTTCTAATTATTTCTGCACCTTTGAGTAATAAGGCGACGCATTTCTTTTTTTAGAATGATGACATTTTTTGTCATCATTCTAAATAGCAAGCCGTTATCTTTATCCGTTCTTCGCTTAGCTATCCGGCAAGGGTTGCAGAGTCTTTGGCGTAAGTATTGCCCGCACTTTGAGTGGCTGTTCCATGAGGGTTGCAGGAGGACTTCGGCGCAAATTATATCGCCCAGCAATGTGCCACCTGACGCTTCAGAACATTTTTGAGCGCAGCAAGTTAGTAAAGGGTTCTATTTTTGCGGTGCGCTCAAAAATATTCTTCTCGCTGCTCTGGTGAACCAATTTTCGCCATTAGTGTATCGCAGAGATTATTTTTTTGACGGCGAAAATTGTTTCCCCGCCGCGCGGCACAATCATGCTGTTCGATATAACCCGCGCCTAAGCCCGGCAGCGTGTTCTTTGCAGGAAACAAAGGAGCGCGTGAGTAATCAAGTGTACCCTTTGCAGATGGCGAAAGGTTTGCGCAAAGCCGCGCCGTAACACAAATTTCAACTCGTTAGATTAGGCAAACGGCATAATTATTGCCCGCATGTTTGATCAAGCATTTTATATTTGAATATCTTAGCTGTTATGCAGCGCTAAGAGCTTTAAAACGCAGATTGCATTAAGTGCGGAATTTGGAATAATTAGTGACATATATATGTCACTAATTATTCCATGAGCTCAAATATAAGTAGTGCTAAATATTTATATTGTTCAGTGTTTGCGGTACTTGTTACTTGCTAAA
>JAISVZ010000119.1 GCA_031271295.1 Clostridiales bacterium
ATTTGCTGTGTACATCAATTCCACAGCAGATTGGACGGACTATTTTAAGCATAGCCATTCCTCCAATTAAAAATTAAGACGCAAATGCATTGACTGTTCGTCAGGCACTTAAATTAAGATACTTAAATCAATGATTAGTGTACATGCTCTATGGCATACTCATTTGTGCTTGAAATAGACGAACTGCACATGTTAGAATACGGACTTTTGTGTAGACAATTCTCTACTCACCCTGCCGTGCTTTGTAGTTTACATTTGCGTCATAATATAAACTTTACCTTATTATGTAATTTTTATACGCGCGACCACCGGTTTCATTTCTATTTGTGCCGCGCAGGCGCGGCGTGTAGGTGAGTGTGAAACCGAATTGGTTTCATGTCGATTTGAGCCGAGTCCGCGCGACATGTAGGTTAGTGTGAAAGCGGTTTGTTTTCATTTCAATTTGTGCCGCGCATCGAGGCATGGAGGTTAATATGCAAAATTTTGAAGTGATAAAAAGTATTTATTCATGTCTGCAGGATGATATTTCAAGAAAAATATTTAGTTTGCGGTTGTTATTAAGCCTTACAAATGACATTAACTATATTGAAGGCGTAGTTGCAACAACAGATGTTGGTTTGGAGTTTATTGAAAAAATTAATAATATAAAATCCACCGGAAGTCCAATTGTGATATATGGAGCTGGAAGTGTTGGAAACCGGCTTATGAATTCCTACCCTAATTTATTTACGGCTTTTATTGATAAAAGGTTTAAAGAGCTTAATTTGGAGCTACCCGTTTATGATCCGGAGTGGTTAAAAAGCCATAAAGATTGTTATATTGTTTTAGCTTTTGGAAGAGGAAAATATCGCGAAGAGGTGCTGTCATTTCTGCATACAATAGGGATGCCTGAAGAAAACACTATTGATATTTACAATATTAATAGTGTTTTATGGGGTAGGCAATATTTTGATTTACCGGAATTAAATTTTAAACAAAACGAAGTGTTTGTGGATTGCGGGAGTTTTAACGGAGCTACTATTTCAGCTTTTAAGTTATGGAATAAGGAACCATTCGAATGTATTGCATTCGAGCCCGAAAAAACAATGGCGGAAATAATACGCAACAAAGTACCATATGCAAAAGTAATAAATGCCGGTGTCTGGGATGAAAATGGTATTTTGCGTTTTAGAACTTCAGGGAGTAGCTTAATGCAAATCGCAGACTCTAATGGAGATAACGAACTACAAGTTGTAAGGCTTGACGACGAGTTAAAGGATAGGCGAGTTACATTTATAAAAATGGATATTGAAGGTTCAGAAATGAACGCTCTAAAAGGCGCGGAGGAAATAATTCGTAAGCAAAAGCCTAAATTGGCAATTTGTATTTATCATAAACTTGAAGATATTTGGGAAATTCCTCAGATAATATTAAATTACCGTCCGGATTACCGCTTATATTTGAGGCACTATTCTATTCATTTGAATGAAACTGTATTATACGCTTTGTGAGAATGGGGATAAATATGAGAAAAATACGTGTATTACATTTTCCGCTTAGAAATAATTTTGGTGGTATTTCTTCGTTTATTTTGCGAAGTTGGCAATTCATAGATAAATCCCGATTCTTGTTTGATTTCGCGACAATGAGCAAAGAACCTTTGTATTTTGAGGAAGAGCTAGTTAAACAAGGTTGTAAGGTATACCATATTCCTTTGTACGCAGTTGAAGATGAATCGCTGTTTATAAGCGAATTTGAGAAAGTATTATGTAATTACGATGTTGTTCATTTGCATAACGGATATTGGACAAGTTTTGCATGTGAAAAAGCTGCAAAAAACGTTGGAATACCTAATGTTATAATTCATGCGCACAACACAGGAATAGGTGTAATCAATGGTGGTGCAACTTATGAAGAAGCTCTATTTTTACACAATAAGTTAAAAAGTGAATTAACCTCTGATACGGCTTCGCGCTTTTTAGCTTGCTCAATACCTGCGGGTGACTGGTTATACGGAAAAAGCATTCCGAAAAAAGAAATTCAAATACTTAACTATGCAATAGATACAGAATTATTTTCATATAATAATGGGGTCAGGGAAAGTTATAGAAAAGAATTAGGAATTTTAAATGATTTTGTTATTGGACATGTTGGGCGTTTTGAGCGTCAAAAAAACCATCTTTTTCTTATTGATACATTTTCCAAGGTTTGCAGATATTTACCTAATACAAAACTTGTTTTAGTGGGAATCGGAGCTGACTTTGAAATTATAAAAAATAAGGTTGAGCAATATAAACTTATTGAGAAGGTTATTCTTCTTGGCAAACGAACAGATGTAGCAAATTTGCTTCAAGCAATGGATGTATTTGCTTTTCCATCTTTTTTCGAAGGGTTTGGCATTGTGCTTATAGAGGCTCAAGCTTCAGGTTTAAGGTGTATTGTAAGTGATAATGTACCCGAAGAAGCTCAAATCACTGATTTAATACAGTACCAACCTTTAGACACTGACGTATGGTGCAAAAAAATAGTAGAATTAGCAAATGATAGTTTTATTCGAACTAATTATTCGACAGAAGTTGCAAAATCAGGATATTCTATAAAAGATCAAATTAAAAATCTTGAAAAGATTTATTCAGGAGGAAAAATAGAATGATTTTACGAAATTGCACATTGTCTGAATTTATCAAACGTATCGAAAGAAAAAAATTGGTATGCTTTGGCGCAGGGGATTGGGTTTCGGCATTATGTGTAGATTTTCCTGAATATAATCTTGAAAAATACATTTCATATATTGTAGACAATAACTTACTTCTTCGGGAAAGGGAAAAGAGTATAAATGGTACTACTATTTCTATTTTTTCTCCCGAAAAACTGATTAATGAGGCGGATAAAAACACTGTAATACTAATTACAAGCAGACATTATTTTAAAGATATTTTTAGTAATCTTAACTCTGAAACTAATCTGAAAAACGTAGACTGTTATTTTTCTTGTTATATATACGAAACCCAATATCAAAGCATGTCATTCAATGTGCCAGATAGCTACAGAGCTAATCTAAATCGGGTAATACCCAAACTGATTCACTATTTTTGGTTTGGCGGGAAACCTATGCCCGAGCAAAACAAGCGTTTCATAGATAGTTGGCGTAAATTTTGTCCTGATTATGACATAATAGAATGGAATGAGAATAATTACGATTTTAGCCGTCATCCTTTCACAAAAGAAGCGGCAAAGGAAAAAATGTGGTCAAAAGTAGCAAGTTACGCCCGTTTCGATGTCGTGTATAAGTATGGCGGTATATATATGGATACAGATGTTGAAGTTATAAAACCCTTGGATGAATTGCTATATAATAACGGTTATATAGGTTTTGAATCAAGGAAGAGGATTAATGGAGGCTCCGGTTTTGGCGCTGTAAAAAATTTCAATGCAATACGTGAAATTCGAGATTATTTTGACAATATTCCGTTTAAAAACAAAGACGGGACATGCAATCTAACAGCATGTCCGGAATATGAAACTGCCTCACTTATCCAGTATGGTTTTAAAAGACTAAGTGCTGATTTTCAAATAATTAATGGGCTTACAGTGTATCCTATGGAATTTTTTAATCCGATACTACCTTTTACTATGTTAAATAATTTTACAAAAAACACCTTCTCTATACACCATTATGATATTTCATGGGTAAGTCAAGAATCAAAAGATTCGAGGGAGTTTATGAGAAAACTTTACAAACAATTAGTATTAGAATAAATATCCAAAAGGTGAAAATATGATTCTTAGAAATTGCGATATAAAGGAATTTATACGCCGAATCAATGGTAAAAAACTTGTATGCTTTGGAGTGGGAAAGGGTGCGGATTCATTGTCGCAGCTTTTCCCGCATTACGAAGTTGAGAAATACTTTTCTTATATAGTTGATAACAACAGTGAATTATGGGGAAGTAATCGACTTGTCGGGAGATCATTAGTTTCTATATTTTCTCCTGAGATGCTAATTTCGGATGCAATAAGAACAGATAAGTTAACTGTTCTTATTAGTAGCACAAAATATGCAGACGAAATAATTAGTCACTTGAATACAATAGTCGAGCTTAATAATGCAGAGTGTTACATAAGTAAGTTTATTATTGAAGCCGAAATTAGAAAACCAACGCATATACCAAACGAATATAGATTCAATACCAATCCCGTAATACCAAAACTAATACATTATTTTTGGTTTGGCAGCAAACCGCTTCCAGAAAGGCATAATCAATTTATTAGCGGTTGGAAAGAATTATGCCCAGGCTACGATATTATTGAATGGAATATAAATAACTACGACATAAACAAGTTTCAATATACAAAAGATGCGGCATTGGCTGGTAGGTGGTCAAAAGTAGCTACTTACGCCAGATTTGATGTTGTTTATAATTACGGTGGGATTTGTATGGATACCGATGTTGAAATGGTGAAACCGTTAGACGACTTATTGTACAATACTGCTTATATTGGCTTCGGAAATGAAAACCGAATTAACTCCGGATCCGGGTTTGGAGCAGTCAAAAATTTCGAAATGTTTAATGAGATGCGTGAAAATTACGACAACACCTTAATAAATCCTGATGGCACACAGAATCTTTTAGTTAATAGTTATTTTGAAACAGATTTTCTCGTTAAAAAAGGACTTAACCCAAACGGAGATTTTCAAATAATTGAAAACCTCACAGTTTTCTCATCAGAGAGTTTTTCACCGATGCCAAGTTTTATATTTGCCGAATCAGGCGTAGCATATGCAACTAAAAACACATTTTCGGTTCATCATTATGATACATCTTTGAAAGGAGAAGAACAAATGAAAATGTATACCTCACTCACAAGGCTCTTTAATGCGTCTGTTTTAAACGAGAAACTTTTTATCAATACTTAAGTTCTAAAAACTCGAACCGAACCGATTCGAATGAAATCGTTGCTTCAAATAATATATATAAAACGCTTAGTTCTTGTTTTTCAAAGTATTATCCCTTTAAGAAATCTGCAAGACTCATAAATACTCTATAACCCAAACTCTCAAACTGAAGCTTCACCTTATTAGCTATATCTTTATTCAAAATCGTTATTATAAGGCTAACACTCTTATCAATTCTTGTTTCAAAATCCGGTTCACTGATAGGATGCCCTGAAATATCCCGAAAGTATATGCTGTTTGCATCCCAAATAGTATATTCGAAAGGAATATCTAATACAGCGAAATACTTAATTATGAATTTCATGTTTCTGCCTGCACCGTAAAAAATTATATTGTTATTTCGCTTTACAGCACCCTGCCATACCTTTTTATTTTCACAAATATCTTCGCTTCCGAAAACTTTTATTTGATCAAGCAAAAAATTCTGTTCATATGCTTGCTCAAACTTTACCATTTGATCATTTGAGTAGTATTTTTTTAGCAAATTTCTAACCGCTTCAATATCATCTACATCAGCTGGTTGCCATGACCATCTTAAAAAAAGTGAATCAAAAACATTATCAATGTATTTTCGAGTATCCGTCACTACTTGAAAGGCAACAATGTTTTGAATCTCATTTTCATATCTGTGAGTTAATTTAGGTGCTACAACTGAACTCATTAGCACTCGGGTAGCATAACAATCAACACGATTTACTCTTAAATGCAAAGCAACATCATGCAAAACGACGATTGCTCCGTCATTTAGAAAAGGCAGTAGGCAAAGGAAGTTTAAAGTCTCTACGGGATGTCTGTGCTCGGTATCGATAACTGCAAAATCGTATCGCAAAGACAACACATCCAACACGTTCGAAGGGTCCGAACCAGTAATAAGCTTCCATTTATCAAATGGCACATTTTGAAATGCCGTTTCTACATCCGAACCGATAGAAACCCATCCATTATCATAATAACGATTTAATTTATCAATAGAAACTAAAAAACTATCGTGTATATCACTTATTGCATTCAGCAAATTAACTGTTGTACCTCCTCTGGCAACACCAATTTCAATCAAGTTTTTCGGTTTATAATGTCTTATCAATCCATTTATGAACTTTTCTTGAATGCTCTTCATTTTAGCATGTAATTTTGAATAATCAACTTCCTGAAAATGATTAAGTTCAAATTGTTCGGGTATAATCGGGAGATTTGTTAAGTGTGTTTTAAGCATTATCGCTTGCCTTCTTTCTGTATGTTGTTTTTTGCAATATATAACTCTTTATGACTTCGTAAAATATTGATTTTCTTTATACAATTTAAATTTCACGATGAGTGAGAAATTGTTTATCAATGCTTCGCTCTAAAAACACCTTGGTTGGCTCGGGCGAAAAACAATAACCGCCTATATCTAATACACGCCCACTCAAGCCATATTTTGATCGTAAGTAGGATTCAACGGAACTGAATTCCTCTTTATTACGCATAATAAATATATCAGCAGTATCTTTTGTCTTTTCGTAAGATTCAATGTAAGAAGAATCGGGTGTCTCTAAAGATATACCCAGTTCTTGAAATACATCAATAACATACCTATCCTTTGCGGTATGACCCAATAACGCAAAACGTGTTCCGATTTTAAAGTGATTAATTAATTTTTTTATTTCAAAAGAAAAAATATACTTTCTGTATTTTTGAAAGTCTAATTCAAATTCGCTTCTATTTTCAGCACATAACCTACTTATGTCGTTATAAGAACGTTCATATTCTTCCTTTATTTCAGCTTCATAGCTTTCATACATCTCATCAAACCTTTTTATTTTTTCATTATCATAAAATGTATGTATATTAAACATCAAGCCGGCAGAATGCAACTTTTTAATAAGAGTTATTAAGGGGAAAAAGGAACTTCTAAAAGGGGTTTTATACTCAAATGACAACCAAAGGTTTTTTAAATCCAAATTATTTAGAATTTTGATTACTCCGTTAAAATCCTCTTCTCGGTCGTTTATTCCAGGTAATATGTTATACTTAATTACAATATCGCCAGATTCCCTATATTTCATCAAATTTTCAATAACCTTGTGAAACATATCAACCCCCTTCACAAATCTAAAAGTTTCTCTCGTACCGGAATCTATACTTACATTTATGCTGCTGCCGTCTTTCTTCATCGAATTAGCAATTTGAGCATCATATATAATAGCATTTGTATAAAACCATGCTCTGTAACCATACAATGATTCAATAATCAAATCCTTCCATGGATTAATAGTGATCTCACCTGAGCAAACGGAAAAGAAGCAATAATCCTCCAAAAGACTTTTTTCTCTTAAATATGCCACCATCTCAGTAGATTTTTTTGATAAGTTGTGCTTTTTCGAGTTCTCATAGCTGTTCTTCGGGTCTTTATTCACAGTGCAATAAATGCATTTGCATTGGCACGGAACTGGGGATTGGTTATAGCTTATTTTCGAAACTTTACCGCTTCCATAATACTTATATTTCTTTAAAGAAACACAATTTATGCAAGAATTAGCGGCATCTATTTCTACATCGTTATTTAATTCATACAAAATCGTTTCGATTTTTTTAATATAGGTTTTTGCCGTTTCTGCAGGTGAGTCGCCATATTCTAGCGAAGGTGCTCCATTGTTATTAAACCCATTTGTCGATCTGCAACACGGTCTTATATTGCCTCCATAAAAACCCAAAGTATACTGTACAAGCTGCTCACAAGCCGTTATGTACATCGAGAATATGCATTCACCAAGCCCCATGATTTGAAGCTGAGCTTCTATTTCCTTGTAAAGAGGTCCGTCTGGCGTTATTAAAATTTTCAAATCTGCCTTATCTTCAATATATAATTCTTCTACACTTTTTAATAAATAACTATGATTCTTAAACTCTATTTTATTCACTTTGGGATTGTTATCAATGAAATATGACACTTCAAGTCCATTATCCACCATACATTTCAGCGTTTTTAAACTATTCTCTCCAGTTCCGAATAGTACAATTTTCTTGTCTTTTAAGACATCAAACATAAACATATTATCTTCAGCCTCCTAAATAACACTTTACGCGGCTTTCAAAAATCAACTAAGAATTCTGCCGAAATACTTCGTTTAAGGAATTTTTCTATTTGCTCCATTGAAAAACAATATCCTTCAACATCGAGTAATCTTCCGCTTACTCCACCTTTTAATTTGATGTAATCATTCACATCATTAAATTCCTCTTTATTCCATATAATAAAAATATCAGCAGTATCTTTTGTCCTTTCGTATGATTCATTATAGGAGGCATTAGGTTTTTTGAACGAGATATTGAGTTGATCATACAAGCTGAAAATAAATCGATTCTTAGAAATGTAACCCAATAATGAAAAACGAGTTCCAGGTTTAAAATACGAAAGCAATCTCATTATTTCAGTTGATAGAATATATTTCCTATACAAATCATTAAATGAATTATTATTATTCATAAACTCTTTTTGACGTTCTCTGCATGTTGCTCTTATATTTTCGTTATTTTTTTCATAGTAATCTTTGAATTTATCATCATTTCTTTCATATTCTTCTATAAATTGTGTCATTTGTTCGTTGCTGCAATATGAATGCATAGTAAAGGAAAATCCACTTAATTCTAATTTTTTTATAAGCATCATCATAGGATAAAAAGCACTTCTAAATGGCAAAAAATCTTCAAAAGATAACAGGAGAGTTTTTAAATTCAACATTTTACAAACCTCTATTATCCCGTCAAAATCAACGTCTCCATCGTTGATACCGGGTAGTATAATATATTTAACAATAACATCGCCATATTTTCTATAGTTTTTCAAATTATCAATAACTGTATCAAACATTCCATGCCCTTTAATTAACTCGAATGTTCTTTTTGTACCTGAATCTATACTTACAACTATACTGCTACTGTTTTTCTTCAAAGAATCTGCTATTCTATCATTAAACACGAAGGAATTTGTGTAAAACCATGCACGATAACCCATAGCAGTATCTAAAACTATATTTTTCCATGGAGCAATTGTTATTTCGCCGGGTGCAATTGAAAAGAAACAATTACTCCTCAAAAGATTATTTGCCTTTAAATATGACAACGCTTCGTAAGCCATTTTAGGTGCATTTGAATTTTTTGCATTTTCATAACTATTTTCTGGTTGTGTATAATTATCGCAGTAAATACACCTTGACTGACATATAGCAGGATAAAAATCAAGGCTTACTTTTGAAACTTCTTTACATCCATAGTATTTATATTGCCTTAAGGAAACACAGTTAATACATGGTTTTGCAGCATTTATTTCAACATTATTATTTAACTCATACAAAATTGTGTCTATTTTTTTTATGTAGTTTTTTGCCGTTTCCTCAGGAGTATTTAAGTAATCTGAAAATGGTGCCTCTATTTTATTCAATCCATTTATTGTTCTGCTACACGGTCCTATTTTTTCTCCAAAAAATCCAAAGTGATATTGCATTAATTGGTCGCAGGCTGTTATATAGGTAGAAAATATACATTCACCCAACCCCATTTCTTGCAATTGTGATACAATTTCATCGTAATATAAACCATCTGGCGTAATTACAATCTTAAGATTTAATTTATTTTCTCTAAGCAATGCATTAGGTTCCTTTATACAATACATTTGTCCCTTAAACTCGAAATCATGCGTTTCATTGTTATTATCAACGAAATAGTTAACAACTACATCGTTTTTCAGCATGAAATCCAACGTTTTCAAGCCGCTTTGCCCCGCACCAAAGAATACTACCTTTGCATTCTTTAGGAGTGCTAAATTCAACGGAATGTTATTCATTCAAATTACCGCCTTCCAGCATACTATCGAATGCCAAATAAATTTTGAGATCGTGCATATCTTGACTGAAAAGAACTTGAAACGAATTTATGTTTAGAAGTTCCGCTCTAAACTCATCTTGAATATTTGCCTTTTCCGGGAAAACTATCAACGTATCCGTATCCAAAACTTCCTTGAAATTCTGTTTTTCAAATGATATTCCGAACAGTTTCTCATCATTTCCGGTTACCCTTCTATCCCATAGCATACACGGCTCAAAGCATGTCCCTTTTAGAAATGGCAGCAGTTTCTTTGCATCTTGCCCTTTCGCGCCGCATCCAATAACTCGCCCAACAGGTTTCCGAAATTTATTAGGCTTATTTGCCAATGCTTCTTTTGCGTTATTAACAAAATAATGCATGACGCCTTTTTCGTGCTCTGACAAAAATTGTTTATACGGAAAAAGCATGTTTTTTGCCGCCTCTTGCCTCTCTTTATCCAGCTTTTCTGCCACCTCGTTATCGCTTCTAATATCATCAAAAGATAGAAGTGTGTTTGCGCGGAAATAATCAGTCAGGTTCTTTAGAATAGTTTTTCTTTTTTTATCGGCTGCTTCATCCGGAAGTAAGTCAATTGCGCTATAGCACAAAATTCTGTAGTTGTTATAGTATTTAAATGCCCTCTCTGCGTCGTTTCTAACCTTACTCATCCCGTCGCACCCATCGTTCACATAATAAAGAGGCATATTAATATACTTTACTTTTCCGTTGTATGCGGTTATCGGTATAATAAACCCAGGTTCATGTGACCATCTATTGCTTGTGTTGTAATTCTCAATTACTTTACATTTCCTAAAATAAGAAGAACGTACCATATATCGCCATACCGTCAAAGCTGAACTCGTAAAAAGTATCCACTCTGTAGAAAAAAATTCCATTTGAACTCGTTGCGTAATATCATTGAAAATTTTGTCCTTGCCGCTAATTATGTACGCACGCTTATCACATACCACATAATCATAATCCGAATTATTATCTAACCATTCCGCCATTTTAGAAACGTATTGCGTATCAAGCTCGTCGTCAGCGTCAATAATGCAAATGTAATCTCCAGTGGCACATTCAAGCCCTTTTTTTGCGGCTGTGCAAATACCGGAATTCTCTATATCAATTACTTTATTTAAATATCCGCGTTTCTCTAACTTAGTTACATAATCTGTTATTATGCCGCGTGTACCATCGGTTGAACCATCATTTACAATAATAACTTCTAAATTATCCCACTCTTGACTTATGACAGTATTAAACATATCACCAATATATTCTTCTTTATTATAGCATGTAATAACCATACTTACTTTCCCTTGCATATACACACCTCCAATATTCGGAAATATTAATAATATTCACTGCATATATCTTTATAATAGAAATTTATTATCAAGGTTTCTATTTCGTCATATGTATATACTACAGCTCCAATTTCCTTCGCAATTCTTTCGGCTTCTGCCTTGATTTTTAAACTCCGGGGAAAACACATAATAATATCGCCGGGGACAAGATTTTCTAAAAATGATACTGTTACACGAGTTCCGTCAAAAATAACCGAATTTTTATGAGCCGCTTTATCCCAGAATACATCCGGCCACAAAGGTGTATTCTTCATGATAGGAAGCAACTGCTTGGCAAACTTGCCAAGCGAACCATAAGCGTAAACCTTCCCGCGGAAGCAAGGATATACCTTTCTCATGCCTGATATTTTTTCTCTTAATGCTTGCAAAAGTAGTGGAAAACCGGTTTTTTCCACTACTGCGTCAATGTTTTTAAATGAAATTGGGAAAACCGAACTTAACATTTCGATAAATAAGCGTTCGAATTTGCTTTTTTCATCATTAGAAATTGATTTGTAGGATCTTAAAATAACAGAAACTATTGAGATGACCTTTAACTTTTTTTTGATAAGCTCGTTTGTTGGAAGTGTTTCTATAGTTTTTTCTATTAACGCATAATAGTTTTTTAATATATTATTAACAGGGTCGTTGTTAAGGCTATGGTTCAGATTATTTGCGTATTGATTATAAATATACAATGATCTATTTAAAAGGCTACCTCTTGCATTACTAAAGAAAAGCGGAACTACAATTTGTGGTTCTTGAGAAACTGCCGGTTCGGTTGCCATGTTCTTCGGTATGCCTATTTGTTCTAATATCTCTCTTCTAAAGAGATAAATCCATACGGCAAATTCAAATTTGTGCATCAAAAGCTTTTCAACACGATCTTCATATGAAAAAACATCTTCTAAAACAGCCGGTTTTATTTCGCGGCTTTTATGATTTTCAGTATTATTTCCGTAATAGAATCCGCAAGCAACAAAATCATCTTCAGTATTTTTATCTAACACCTCCGCCATAGCAGAAATGTATTCGGGACACAGTTCATCATCTGCATCAGGAATGCAGATATAATCACCGGTTGTAAGCTCTAATCCTGCCTTTATTGCAGAAGCAACTCCGGAATTTTTCTGTTTTTTCACTATAACGCAGTATCCGCGGTCTTCTAATAAAGGTTGCCAATTAGCTATTATTTGATCCGTACCATCATTCGAACCATCGTTCACTATTATTATCTCCATATTATTCCATATTTGATTGTATACAGATTCTAACATTGCGCTCAAATACTGTTCCTTGTTATAGCAAGGAACAACAATACTAACTTTGTTCATTTCTTTAGGGAAATGCGTAACTGTATCCTTATTTTGTATGGCAGCTTCGTACAAATTTGCAAATGCATTTGGCAAAGCCTGATTATCAGACAGCGTAGTATCGTAATGATGCACAGAAAACGTATTCTCAGTTGCGTAAATTAAACCTCTTTTTGAGTTAATAAAAGATGGTTTGGGATCAAAAAAATCCGGCGGATAAATTGCCATATTTTCTATTACTTGAAACCGTCCATCATTAATTAACCCGCGGTTTTTCATAAACTCCGTTTCGTAATAGGTATTAAATTTCATGTCATATCCGCCGCTTTGGGTTATAAATTTAACGTTATCATAAACACGCATCATTTCCTTAATAAGTGCACAGTTTTTAACAGCGCCAAAACCCGAGCCTGAATTTATTTTGTATTCGGGCGAATTTTCTAAATAACCAAATAAACCTAAGTTTTCAAACTTAAACCCTATAAAAGCATTATTGTAAAGGAGTTCATCAATCGGTTTTATAATTTCTACATCTGTATCAAAATAAATACCACCGTAGTTATAAATAATGTCGAGCCTTGCGTAATCTGTAAATTTATCCCATCGCTTCATTAATGCTGTTTCTATTAAATAGGGGTGTTTATTAATATCATAATTACGTTCGTTCCATTTTATAATTTCATAATCAGGGCAAACCTTTTTCCAATTATCAATAAATTCCTTGTGCTTTTGAGGTAAAGGCTTATCACCAAACCAAAAATAATGAATCAATTTCGGTATAACAGGTTCTTTGTTCATCTTAAAGTTTTTAGGCAATAAACCGGGCAAAGAACGATACTTTTGCTCAAAAGAAAAGAAACCGATATAGCATTCCACTTTATCAAGTTTCCGCATTGAATTAAGTTGAGCTATAATTTCGGTATTTGACTCAATATCGCTTGACAGAATAAGTAATATTGTATTGCTGTCCGCGTTGTCCGAAAACTTTTTTGGTGAAAAGACGGGCAACTGCGTTCCGTTTATATTTATCATTTTCCCCCAAAGTGAGTTATTGCTGTCAATAAAGTACTGCGCATATTTTTCAAATTGATATTTTTCAAAAAAATAATTGTGCATTTCGTTATTTATTTCACCCAAAAAGCACACTAACTTTTTCTCTTTAACCCGTCTAAATATATCAAACGCTGTGCTCATCCGAAGAATCATACAAATTACCCCCTAAGTTCTTTTAGATTAATCCATTCTCCGAAAATCGCTTCATAATCAAAGGGGTCAAATTTATTAAAACCCGCATACTCGTGGAAAGTCATTTCGCCTATGTATAATTTCCCGTCAATTTCATAAAAATCAACTCGCAAAAAACTTATCCCTTTGGACAGTTTTTCTGCGATATCAATCATTTTACCGAAATTTATAGGTTTGCTGAATGCTCGTTTATCACTGGGATAATGATTGCGTACAGGTATTCTGTTCCAATCGTTATCAAAAAATGTTATTTTTAAACCATCATCAGCATTTTGCCCTGAACGTATGTAGGTACACCTTACTTTCCCATTAAAACACATTAACTTATAGTCAAGCAGTTCTCCGTGTTCATCAGTTAAATATTCCTCTGCCAAGATTTTAGGCTCGATATTTTTATATTGCCATTCTCTGCTGTGCCAAAAATAATTTCTTCTCAACAGATCAGATAGAGCACGCCTAACACCGGCAATGTCAAAGCTTTGCTTATCTTCGCATATAAAATAGCCTCCTGAATCATGATTGCATTTTAAAACAAAACGTTGCGGTAAGCTTTCAAAATCTATATCTTCCGTTCTATCCCATACACCCAAAAGAGGTGTTAGATATTCATCTCCAACGATACCGGAAATAAATTTTCTTGCTTCGAATTTATCAGCCATTTTTGTATATACCGGCTTACGGTCATAGAGTTTTAGCCATTGCAGTTTTTCACTAAACAACACTGGGTTTTTCAAATTTAACTCTTTTCCCATTTGGCGCATGTACTCTAATTTCAAAAATTCCTCATCGGTTAAGTCATTAATATTTTGCTCATCAATTTTGATGTAAAAGAAGTCCTTATTTCGATTCATTCCGCATGTTTCCTCAAGCTGACGGGCGATATTTTCAGCGCTTTTTTCTGATTTTACTGTAATTAGAACTTTTGCATCTGTCGTTTTAATTTCATTAAACGCTTCAACCGAATAAACGGGATAGTTCATAAACTTATATTTTTGTTTTTCAATATCATTATCTATATATCCCATTAGTTTCATCCCTAATGCTTTTAAAAGAAACAAACCAAAATCTTCCGGTTTTTTTATACCAAAAAAGAATACTGTTTTGCTTTGCAGTAAACTTCTAATTTCAAATGTGGTCATAGTTATTTGCTTCATTTGTTACTCCCTCTTCTTTTCGTTTAATAAAGCCTGCTCATAGTAATTCCCCATCAGGTGTTTTAGTGTTTTTTGATCGTTACCAACAAGTGTAGTATCATAATGATGTACAGTAAACGTATTTTCGCTGACATACAGCTTACCGTTATTTGTAAACACATATGATGGCTTTGGAGCAAAACATTCTGGAGGATATATAGTCAGTTTACCTAATCTTTGCAGATGTCCATCCTGCGATAAACCTCGTTTTAACATAAATTTTGTTTCAAAAGAACTATTATACGCTAAATTAGGAGAGCCGTCCGAATTAAATAAAGTACCATCATAATTCTCTCTCATTTCATAGAACAATGGAAATTCTTTAACAGCTCCAAATCCCGAACCAGCATTTATTCTAAATTCTCCGTATTCGCTTTCAAAACCTATAAAAGCATCATTATAGAGTAATTCATCTAAAGACTTGAACATTTCAACATCAGTATCCATACAAATTCCGCCGTAATTATAAACAACATCAAGTCTTGCATATGTGGCTACTTTTGACCATCGGTTTGCCAGAGCAGCTTCCTTTGTGTACAAAAACTTGCTAACATCATAATTGCTCTCGTTCCACTCAATAATATCATAATCCGGACAATGTAACCTCCAACTCCCAATAAACAATTTATGCCTTTCAGGTATGGGCTTATCACCAAACCAAAAATAATGAATTATCTTGGGTATTACCTGCTTATAATTTGCTCTGCAACTCGTTAGTATTGATTGATGTCTACAACGATGTTCCATATCAGTTAAAAATTGAAGTTGGTAGCATTCAGCATCTTTAAGTTTATGAACTCTGTTCAATTGTTCGTATATTTCATTAAAAGAATTCCAGCTATTAATTAATATGGCAGTATTGCTGTCAGCCTCGTTGAACAGCTTTTCAGGCCTAAAAATGGGTATTTCTGTATCGTTTAAAGTCGTCGTTTTTCCCCACAAATTTTCTTTATTATCATAAAATGAAGAAATACGTTTTTCAATTTCATATTTTGGGAATAGCCGACAAAAATTCTTAAGATTACCTCCCCTTGCACCAAAGCATACTAAGTTTTTATTAGCAACATTACTTATAAATTCTTTTACGGCAACATTTCGTAAAACCATTCTTCATATCACTCCAAAAGGTTATTGTTTGAATATTTAAGTACCTTAAGTTGCTTGCTCAGTTTCAAACCCTCGTCAATCTCATACCTGTACCATATCGCTGCAGGGCACTTTTCCATCAGGCATTTTATCTCATCAACAACCTCCTGCGCCGCAGGGAAAACAAACACAATATCGTTCTCTGTAAGTTCCGCAATATTCGGCAACGCAACGCCGCCACCCCCGCCGTCCTTATCCCACAAAACACTCGGTTCCCAAAGCGTACCCTTAAGTTTCGGCAACATTTTAGCGGCGGATTTCCCCAGCGCACCATAGCCAATAATCCTTCCTTGCTTGCGGCACTGCGGTATCAATCCCTTTACAAACGCGAACACAAGCGCCTCTATAAATGAATATTCGTCCTCGCCAATTTGCTCAATGGTTATTTTCGGGCATATTCCCAACCAGTTATTTATAAACGAAAGCAGTTCGTCAAAAATTAAGTTGGAACTTCTTTTGCCATCCGGTTTTGCGCGGCAGACGCCATACAAACTGACTAACCGCTGAAAAGAAGCGATTCCGAGCAAAAACTGCTTTTGGTAAATATCTACTACAGTATTTGGCAATGCGTCAAACACGCTTACAATCAAAGCAAAATATTCGTCAACATACTTTAAAAATCTTACCTCGTCTGATTCTCTGGACATTCCGTCTATTCCGATATTGTAGATATATAACGGTTCATCAAACGCTTTCATTTTGCCTTTGTAGGCGGCAAGCGGAATGCTAAAACCGGGTTCGTATGTGCAGTGCCCCAAGCCTTCGTAATTGTTGATAATATTGCATTTATTAAAATAGCTTGTGCGAACTAAGAAATTCCAGCAAGCTCTGTTTGTATTTTTCGCCAAAAACAATTCCAAAGAGTATTCGCCGTTCATATACATTGGGTGGCGATTAAACTTTATCGATCCGTCGGCGGATCTGTAATAATAATCACAGGAGCAATACTCATACTCATCATGTTCTTCCAGCCATTTCGCCATTGTTGAAATATATTTACTGTCAAGTTCGTCGTCCGCGTCCACTATGTTTATGTATTTTCCGGTTATTCTCTTTAAGCCTTCCCTTACGGCGGCGCAAGCGCCTTTATTCACTTGGTCTATAATTACAACCTTGTACCCGCGGGCGGCTAATCTTTCCTCAAACGAAGATATTACTTGCCGTGTGCCGTCTGTTGAGCCGTCGTTAACAAGAATTAACTCAATATTATCCCACTCTTGGTTAAGAATGCTTTCAAGCATAACGCCAATGTATTCCTCTTTGTTGTAACACGCCATAACCATGCTAACTTTTCCTTGCAACAAAGCGGCCTCCTTCCTGCGTTTTGCTATTTGCAGTTCTTCATTTTTTCTTATTGCTTGCGCGGCTTTTTCCGTTTCCTTTTTCAGAGGTAAATCCCCATCGGCGAAAACGTCGTGAAAAATAACGTCTTCCGTAAGTTTTATATACTCGTCCCATTTTTCGGTTAAGTTATAGCGGTTTTTAAGTTCCGCAATCCACTTTTCCGAATGCTCAAATTCCCGGAAAACCCGCGAATACCTAAAAGATAACAACGCTCTAACCAACGCCAAATCCGGCGAATGGTTTTCCCAGTAATATTCCTGATCAAAAAAATTAAGCTTTTTATTTTGCTCGTTATAAAAGCAGTTCGCGGGAACAAGTTCCCAATAGCAATTTCCTTTTGCCGAAGCTTTGTATATGGAACTTCGGATATTATCAAATTGCTGTGTCACTTCTTCAAAATCAATTGTCCCCAGCGCAACTTTTTTCGCCCAATAATCCCATAAGGTTGGTTGGTTCAACCGTTCCATAACCAAAGCGTTACCTTCAAGTTTTACGGGCAGTACATCAACTCCAAAATTCGCAAGTTCCTCATGGTTTTGCAGTATTTGCAGTAAACTTTTTTGCCCGTCCGGGTGCAGCGCCATTTTACGCACCGTGCCGTCATTACGCACCGTTGTGGCAAACCGCTTTGCGCTGCTGCGGTAGGCGGTTACGGCGGCATAATCCACCGGGCAGGGAGCGTCCGCCACGCATACACGCGCTTCCGCCAAATACGCGCCGCACATAAATTCAAACGCGCCGCCGCGTATTACCTCGCGGTATAGCAAACTCTCGTCAAATTGCAGGTTATCATCGTTTAATATGTAAGAAACAAGCCTCTGGTTAAGAAATTCGTTCGGCAAATAGGCATCCGAATATATTTCCCTTGCAAACCAATGGTCGGTAAGCGGGTAGTACCATTTTTGCCCTTCAAAACCCGCCGCTTGCAGCCTAATTTGAAGCTCCGCCTTGCTTACCCTGCCGCTTTGCCCCTCACGCCCTAAAAGAGAAGAATACGGCAAGCCGGTTTCCGGGCTTTTCTGCCCGCTCCAGTAACGAAGCGCAAACGGGTTTTCATACGCCAAAAGCAAACGACCGTGCGGCGACAATTCATTTTTGTAACCGCGCAAGGCTTCTACGGAAAAATCCTCCGGGTCTATAACTATTTTGTAATCTATATCCTTCTCGAAAGGATACCAACACAAAATTCCTTCCTTCATGGGGGATGCTTGGTAAAATTCATATAATTTGTTGTTGGGTTTCATATAAGGCGTTACTCTTCCTTCTATGTAAATCAGGCAAATTTTACATCATTGATTCGGAACTGGTAAATATTCTTAATATTAATAATCCCACAATGTAAATTATTATGTTGCTGATTTTAAGTATACCGTTTTACTTCCAATATTGCAAGCGTATTTTAATGGGTTTTTACCTTGGGTTTTTACCTTGTGAAGGTGCAGACATTATGTTATACTATATATGTGCTTACATGAACGGGAAGCGAAAAGGCCGGGTTATCCGCACGGGCAATTGCCGTGTTGCCGGCCTTGCATCCTAAGGGGAGGGCAAAACCGTGGTTAATCAAAACAACATTCCGCTTAATATTACCGGGGATTTAAACCGCATAAATTATTCCGTTGACGATTTTAAAAGAATTAGAGAACGCGGTTATCTTTATATAGACAAAACGAAAATGATTGACGATATGCTGACATTCGATGAATCCAAAGTTATATTGTTTACTCGTCCCCGCCGTTTTGGAAAATCGCTGAACATTTCTATGCTTCGGTATTTTTTTGATATGACGGAAAGCTCTGCGGAATTATTCAAAGGGCTTTACATTGAAAATTCAGAATTTTTTAAAACTCATTTAAACCAATATCCGGTTTTATATTTAAATTTTAAGAATGCGGACACAAGATCAATACGAAATTTGGAAAAGGGAATTATAATATCCATCGAAGAAGCGGTGCATGAATTATATAAAAAATATAACTTTGAGGAACTCAAAAATATTGATTTGAAAACATCAGATGGAAATGTAATTCTGGTTGGCGTTAAAAACATCACAAGAATTTTGTACGAAAAAACAGGGAAAAGGGTAATTGTTATAGTGGACGAATACGACAGCGTAATAAACCGGGCGTATGGTACAGACGGTTGGAAACAAGCAACAGAGATTATTAAAGGTTTGTTCGGCGCGTTGCTTAAATCTAACGAATATTTGGAAATGGGGGTACTTACGGGCGTAAGCAAAATTGGAAAAGAGCTTGGTTTCAGCGACATGAATAACCTTTTTGTATGCTCGCTTACAAAAGAAATATATTATGAATATTTCGGTTTTACGGAAGATGAGGTAAAAAAGCTTTTATCTGTTAATAATATCGAAATGTCGGATACTTTTTACCGCATGTATAACGGATATCACCTTGATGACACGCCGAATATGTTTAATCCGGCTTCAATCCTAAAGTTTTTATTCGAATTTAAGCGTACAGGCAAAATAAAGTTTTCTCCATTTTGGATTAATACCGCCGCCAACCAAATTTTAAAGGATAACATTGCCAAGCAAAGCGGCAAATTTAAAAACAAACTGTTAACGATGCTTAGCGGAAAAACGATAAAAGAATCCATATTTGAAAGTATTGATTACGATACTCTTTATAAGCAATCGCATATGTTTAGCCTGATGATTGATACAGGCTATATATGCCCGGTTTCTCAAGTGGATGTGGATTTGTTCGAACTTAAAATACCCAACGAAGAGGTTATATACGGTTATAAGGAAATAATCGGATTAATTGTGGGTACAGACGAAAACACATTGGAAACGTTATGCACAAACTTGGTCTCCGGAAACACGGAGAAATTCGAAGAAACACTCAATAAAATTTTATTGAGCGTTTCAAGCTTTCACGATTTTTCCGAAAAAGAAAACAGTTATCACAATTTAGTTATGGGTGCGCTTTTGTATTTAATGGGGTCATTCACCATTTTTTCAAACCGCGAGTCTGGCCTTGGCAGGTACGATATTGCCATGTTTCCAAAAGAGCATTCTAAAAACGAATACCGCCCAATTATTATTGAGTTTAAAGCCGCGCGGGAAAAAGCGCAGTGTTCTTATGACGACTTGGCGGAATTAGCGCGGAAAGCGCTGGAGCAGATAAAAACCAAAAAATACGCGCAACCAAACGAAAACGCGTCCGCATACGGAAACGCACATGCCTACAAGCCGGAGGATTTTATGTTAATAGGTATCGGCGCGCAGGGAAAACAGTGCGCGGTTGTATCTAATCAGGGAGGTGAAAACAGTGATTAACCCAAAAATCATTCCGCTTAATATTACCGGGGATTTAAACCAAATAAATTATTCTATTGATAGTTTTAAAGATATGCGCGAGGGAAATTTCCTTTATATAGACAAAACGAAAATGATCGACGATATTCTTACATTTGATAAATCCAAAGTTGTATTGTTTACTCGTCCCCGCCGTTTTGGAAAATCGCTGAACATTTCTATGCTTCGGTATTTTTTTGATATGGCGGAAAGCTCTGCGGAATTATTCAAAGGGCTTTATATTGAAAATTCTGAATTTTTTAAAACTCATTTAAACCAATATCCGGTTTTATATTTGAATTTTAAGAATGTTAAAACAGATATATTGGCCGATCTAAACCAAGGAATTATTAGCTGCCTTCAAACTGAGTCACAGAAATTATATAACACATACCACTACGAAGAATTAATGGAAATCTCGTTCAAAGCAGAATCCGGCGGAGTTAACCCTCTTGGAGCGGAGGAAATTACAAGAATTTTGTGCGAAAAAACAGGAAAAAAGGTAATTGTTTTAGTAGATGAATACGACAGCGTAATAAACCGGGCGTATGGGACAGACGGTTGGAAACAAGCAACAGAGATTATTAAAGGCTTGTTTGGCGCGTTGTTTAAATCTAACGAATATTTGGAAATGGGTGTGCTTACGGGCGTAAGCAAGATTGGAAAAGAGCTTGGTTTCAGCGACATGAATAACCTTGCCGTGTATTCTCTTACAAGAAAACGGTATTATGAATACTTCGGGTTTACGGAAGATGAAGTAAAGGAACTGTTAAACCGTTATGGTATTGAAATAACGGACGAATTTTACCGCATGTATAACGGCTATCGGTTTAAAGGGACCCCGAATATGTTCAACCCCGCCTCAATACTAAAGTTTTTAGATGAATTTCAGGATACGAGGGATATTTGCCCTGCGCCGTATTGGGTTAACGCTACGGTAAACCACATTTTAACCGATAACATCGCAAAACAAAATGCCGAGTTTAAAGACGAGCTTTTAACTATGCTTAGCGGGGAAACGATAATAGAATCCGTTTTTGACAGCATTGACTACAATATGCTCCACAATCCGGCGCATATGTTTAGCCTGATGATTGATACAGGGTACATTTGCCCGGTGCAAAGAATAGGCGGGGATAAGTTTGAGCTTAAAATACCCAACGAAGAAGTGTTATACGGTTATAAGGGAATGATTGGCTTAATTGCGGATACAGACGAGGGAATGTTGAAAACATTATGCACAAACTTAACATCCGCAAACGCGGAGAAATTCGAAGAAACACTCAATAAAATTTTATTGAGCGTTTCAAGTTTTCACGATTTTTCCGAAAAAGAAAACAGTTATCACAATTTAGTAATGGGTGCGCTTTTGTATTTGATGGGGTCATTCACCATTTTTTCAAATAGAGAGGCTGGCCTTGGCAGGTACGATATCGCCCTGTTTCCAATCGAACATCCTAAAAACGAATACCGCCCAATAATTATTGAGTTTAAAGCCGCGCGGGGAAAAGCGCAGTGTTCATATGACGATTTGGCGGCATTGGCAACCGAGGCGCTGGAACAGATAAAAAGCAAAAAGTACGCGCAGCCTAACGAAAACGCGTACTCACACGCGGCCGCACACGAATCCGCATACGGAAAAAAACACGCACACGCCTACAAGCCGGAGGATTTTATGTTAATAGGTATCGGTGCGCAGGGGAAACAGTGCGCTGTTGTTTCTAATTTTTAATTTTTTATTGCCGGGAGTTACGGTATTCGTTTATGCTAAGGCCGGTTTTTTGCTTAAACACTCCCCTGAAATGCCGTACGTCATCGTAGCCAACCTTTATTGCCACATATTCATCTGTGGCGTCGGGGGTTAAAATAAGTTTTTTGGCCTCTTCAATGCGCACCTTTACTATGTATTCGTAGCAGGACATCTTCTCTTTGTCGATAAATAGCTTATTTATAAACTCGCCGGTTGTGTTGAGTTTTACGGAAAGCTTGCTTAAGGTTAAGTTTTCAAAATAGTTTGAGTTTATATAAGCCTTCGCCTTTTCAAGGGTTTTCTCGCCGCTTTGCTTGCGCAGCGCAACCATCGCGTCGCAGAACTTTTTAATGTCCCGCTTAAGGTAATTCAGCGCGTCTTCCGTGGTTTTTATTTTCATAACGTCTTTGGCGGAAAAAAAGGACGTAATATCAATATCTTCTGAAAAATTCTGCTCCATCGCGTAGCGGCCCATGGCAAATAAAATACCCATAACAAGCCTTTGCAAATGCTTGCCCGATACGTAGCCGGCTTCGTTTAACGTATCAAAAAGCTGACCTAAAAGCAAAATGCAGTACTCGTATTCGCCGATTACGGCGGCGCTAATTAATTTATCTTCCTTTTCGTACGGGTATCTGTAGGTAAGCTTGTTGGCCGGCTCCACAAAATGAATTGGTATTGTTGTGTTATGACCCACCAAAAAGCGGTATTTAAGCGCCGCGTTGGCTTCCCGGTACGAAACGCATATAAGAGAGGCGTTTTCGTATGTGCGCCCAAGCCCTATGGTTACGCGGGTTTTAAGGGCGTAGAAAATATCCTCCTTTAGGTCGTCGCATAAATCCAGAAGCTGTTCGAACGTTAAATGCTTGGAAACAACGCAAGTTACAAAATTGAACGCCGAAATAAAAGAGTGCGCGGAAATTTCCATATCCTCTAACTTTTCGTTTATTAGGTTGTTTATTTTATATGTAAGAAGATGCTTTTCGGTTTCGTCGAGGGTAAGTATAAGTTTTTTAAAATGGTCTATCCGGACAACAAAAACTGTATAATTTTCAGAAAATTTATGCCCGAAATATGAAAAGGAACGAAGTATTTCGGATTCTTTGTTTATATTCCCGGATACCAAGGTTTCAAAAAATTTATCCCTAAAAAAGGCGGTTTCTTTTTTGTATTTTTCCACAACCTCTTCGTTTGCTTTTTTCTGGCGGTAGTAGTTACTGAAAAAATCCAGCGCGCGTTCCATGCAGCGTTTAAAATCCTGAGGTTTGACAGGCCTGTACATATAGTCTATAACGCCGTATTCCGTAACGCGTTTAATATACTCGGAATCGTTATAGGTACCGTAGAGAATAAATTTAATGTCCGGATACATTTCGGAAATATCTCTTATAATTTTCTGCGCCGAAACTCCGAAAAAACGTATATCCGCAACAATTAATTCCGGCATTACCTCCCTTACCGCCTGCATAACGTCCACAGCGAGCGAGGAAAGAGTGTACACGGTTTTTATCTGCGGAAAAGACATCCTCATATAAGTTTTAAAATTTCTAATACTTTCCGCGTCCGCGTCCATTATTAAAAGTTTAAGCATGAGAACCACCTTTCTGCGATGTTATTTCTTCTGTGGAAGTGTCCTGATTATACCGCATATCAGAAAAATTTGAAATAAGCAAATTAATCGTCTATAATCTTTCATTAATAATAACAGACGCGGTGATGAATTTGGAATACTGGGAAATTTATAACAGGCACAGGCAAAAAACGAATAATATTCACAAGCGCGGGTTCCCTTTAAAAGAAGGGGAATATCATGTTGTGGTACATATTTGGATAGTGAATTCCAAAGGGGAGTACCTTATTCAAAAACGCTCCGAATCCTGCGCGGTGCTGCCGGGGCTTTGGGCGGTTACCGGAGGTTCGGCAATTTGCGGCGAAACATCCAAACAGGCGTGTTTGCGGGAAACTAAAGAAGAATTGGGGATAGATTTAAAAGCGCCAAACCTTGCATTTACGGTTATAAGGCGAAATAATTTCTGCGATGTTTGGCTTGCGCGGGAGGATGTTAAGCTTTCCGATATTGTTATGCAAGAAGAAGAGGTTGCCGAGGTTAGGTATGCAACAAAGGAAGAAATATATAAACTTGCGGCGCAGAAAAATTTTATGATGCAGATTTATTTGAACGATATTTTTGAAATTGCCGAATCGAACCTTTCCGTAAAACGTGCCTCCCCGGAGGATTTTGACGTTATTGCGCAAATGAACGTAAACTCGCCAAGGTTTTACGGCAAGGACATTACGCCGGATAAGTTTGACCGCTTCGATTATTACATTATTTGCTTAAACGGCGAAGCCGCCGGGTTTGCTTACGTTTGCCCGAAAAGGTCGCGGGCGGTTTTTCAAATTGAATATATATATATTTTGCCGGAGTACCGCAGGCAGAGAATTGCGCTTAGAGCACTCAAGCGTATTGAAAAAATTTACCCGCAGGCCAAAAAGTTTGTTTTAAAAATTGCTGAAACCGACAGAACGGCAGCGGCGCTTTCAGTGCGGGCGGGGTATAAAAAGCTTAATTTTAAACGCACCATTAATTGTTGCTTGGTGCTGGAATATTACGAAAAACATTAAAAACATATTTTATAAGGCCGGGCGCGAAGCCCGGTTATTTTTTTGCTTGCAAGAAACTGATGTTTCCAGGCTGATTTTACTTGCAAGAAACTGAAGTTTTCTGACTGATTTTGGGGTATACATTGAATTCGAAAAAAATTTTATGATATTCGTAAAATAATTATTGACAAATGCTAAATTGTGATTATAATCAAAAAAGCAGCAATTGCTAAACATTAAATTTATGTAAAGGTTGTGGGCAGGAAATGAAAAACAGGCACTACAAAATTATGTCTATGTTTTTAAGGTTTTCGTTGGAATTTATTTTTTACGCGGGTATTTTAACAATGCTTGCGCTTCCGTTTATTATAACTTACCGCCCGGAATTTGTTTACCGCTACATATGGTTTTTGCCGTCGCGGTGGGTTAACTCACTCAACGCGTGGTTTGGGGGAAACGGGTTTACGCTTTTGTTTCTTGAAGTTTTGGGGCTAATTGCCGTTACGGTTATACGCGCTCTTGTGCTTATTTTCAAAAGCGTAAACGAAGATAAGCCGTTTACGAAGGAAAACGCCTTAAGGCTTCGGCGTATCGCATTATGCTGTTTCGCTCTGTTCGGTATTTTCCTGTTTAAAACCTTTTACTTTTTCACGCCGATGAGTTTTGTCGCAACCGCCGCGCTTCTTATAGGAAGTTTTGCCGCATTGGTTTTCAGCTCGCTTTTTAATTTGGCGGTGGAATTCAAATCCGAAAACGACCTTACAATTTAGTAAAAAGGATTGGTGTGAATGATAATTGTAAATTTAGACGTTATGATGGCACGGCGAAAAATTAACCTTAACGAGCTTTCGGCAAAAACCAAAATATCGGTTACAAATTTGTCTATTTTAAAAACCAATAAGGCAAAGGCGGTGCGGTTTTCCACACTTGAACAAATTTGCAAAGCTCTTAACTGCCAACCGGGGGACATTTTAGAGTTTTCGGATACGTCCGCAAAAGGCGAAGAGCCCGGCGAATACGAGGAAGGCGGCGGCGAAAATTAGAGCGGAAGGCAGTGGTTTGCGTGAAGCCGCAAAGCAAGTTACGCTATTCAGTTTAGGAGGTAAAGATATGGAAAGTAACTCAAACAATTCAAACAACTCGGGTATAAACGGCATACCGAACGCGAAGCCGGAAGCAAATGTAATTACTTTAAACGGCGGCAAAACAAAAGCGGAAGTAAAACGCGCTGAAGCGGCGGTGTTTTTATTGTGTTCACTTTTAATGGCGGTTTTGTATACCGTTTGTTTTACGGGCGTAAATATTTACCCGCAACTTTCGTTTTTTGTGTTTTCGTGTTTGGCGCTGATTATTCTCTGCAGCGCACTTAATAAAACGGGCAATTTGAAAAGTAAAAAAGCGTTTGTATGGGCTTTGCCGATAGTTGTTATTTCCGCGTTTAACGCGTTTTTTAACTTAAACCCGTTTTCGTATTCCAATGTTATAGCGGTGCATTTAATGTTTGCGGCGCTGGTTTTTTCCGCGGTTACGGGCGAGAAAAACGAGTTTTCGAAACTGTCGTGCTGGTTTAACTATATCAAATTAATGTTTTCGAATTTTATTGTTCCGTTCGGTATTTTTAAGGTTTTAAAAGGCGGTTCTTCGGCAAAAGAGGGCGGGCGCGGAATAATTAAACGGGTATTAATAGGCGCGGCAATTGCGCTTCCGTTTCTCTTTTTACTTACGGTTTTGCTTGCCAACGCGGACGCGGTTTTCGGCGTTTATGTGGAGCGGGTTTTCAACTTTTTTTCCTTAATCAATGCCGATTTTATTTGGCATATCGTTGTGGTTTTTATCGCCGTATTATACTTTTTGGGTTATATCTACAACGCTTTGTATATAATCCCATCGAAGGAGGATATCAAGCCGCACAAAATAGATACCGTGATAGGCTCCACATTTTTGGGGCTGATAAATTTGCTGTTTCTGTTTTTCTGCGTTGTGCAAACTGCGTTTTTATTTACCGGAGGGTATATGCAGTTGCCGGAAGGGATTGTTTATTCCGCCTACGCAAGAGAGGGCTTTTTTCAGCTTTTATTTGTAACGGTTATAAATTTCGGCGTAATCTTAATTTTCCTGAAAGTTTTTCCGGACTGCGTAAATTCCAAACCGCTTAAATTTTTAATAACAATGCTTTGCGTTTTTACCGGCGTGCTTATAGCCTCGTCATTTTACCGCATGGCGCTTTATACCGAAGCGTACGGGTATACAGATATCCGAATGTGTGTTATTATTTTCCTGTCAATGGAAACTGTTTTGGTTTTTGTAACGCTTTGGTATTTGTTTAAGCGAAACTTCGATTTTATTAGGAGTTATGTTCTTATCGCGGTTGTGTTTTATGTAGTTGTAAATATCGCCTCCAGCGCGTATGTTGTTGGCAGGCTCAATGTTAACCGCTTTTATAACGGGTACGATTTGGATGTTATGCCGCTCTGCCAAAACGAGGATACCGCGCGGCTTTTGGCGGAAGTATATAATACCCCGGAGTTTGAAGAGCGCATGAATGCCGAACAAAAAGATTATGCCAAAATTACGCTTGAAAGGTTTAAGGAAAGAGATGAAGCGTGGCAGAATTTTTCGGTATTGAAGAATTTGCGGTAAGCAAAATGCCGGAATAATAGGAGTAATTATCCGGTATGGAGGAATTTTCGCAAAGCAACACGCCGGATTTAATGGGAGTGATTTTTTTGAAGGGCAAGTTTTGGGTTGTAATTGCGTTTGCGCTGTTCATTGGTTTGCTTTTTTATAAAACATACATTCCCGAAAACCACGCAAAATTTTTACTTTTGCCTGTGGCAAAGGCGGCGGAGGTTTTTTACAATACAAGCCATGTATACGCCGCCGGCATAGGTTTTGCGCAAGTAAACGGCGAATATGTTATAGGGGCGGATTGTTTGCCGCTGTCGTTTACTGCAATGCTGTTTTTGCTTTGCTCGCTATCGCCTCCGAAAAGGTTTTTGCAAGGCGGCGGAATATCCGGGTTTGTTTGGGTAATGCTCTGCGTTCCCATAAGTTTTTTTGCGGGCTTCGCCGTAAATTTGGTAAGAATTTTAGCTTCGCTTAACTTTGTGCGTTTTAAGTATTTCCACGCCCTGCATTTGGCTGTGGGCGTTTTGCTGTATATAAGTTCGCTTTGCGCGGCGTATTGGGTTTTGAAAAGGGGCGCTTTAAATGAAAAATAAGTTTTTTTCTCCTTTGGGTTTGCTGCTTAGCAGCGTAATTCCAAGTACGGTTTATGGAGTGTTTATCCTATTTACCGACATATCGAGTTTGTTTTACATCGCGTTTTTTGCGGCGGATATAATATTTGCCGCAATATATTTTACAATGCTGCGAAAAATTCAAAATGCCGGAATAAAGCAATTCAGTATTGCGGCATCAGCGGATATTATTATTACTGCCGCCGTAATTCTGTGCAAGAGCGAGAGGGTTTTTACCGTTTCAAATGAAATTGCTTTTTTAGTTTATGAAATGTGTATTGCGGCGGCTGTCATTTACAAAATATTCGGCGCGGCGGATGCTTTTACACGGAAACGGAATTTCAGTATAGTACCTTTTGTAATAGGCACATTAATCACTCCGTTTGCTCTGTTTTTGGCAGTTATAATCCCGAACGCTATGAATGTAGAAAGTATAGCAATTATACTCATGGTTGCGAGTTATATTTTCGTAATTTTTATGCTTGCCTGCATAATATTTGTGATGATAAAAAACGGGAAGGAAAACCCGAACGCAAGTGAAATATCCCCGCAGGATTACCCGTTACCAAACGAGACTTTTCGGGAGCAATTATCGCCGAACGCGTTTTTTGGGGCAGATTCGGCAAAGCGTTCACGGCCTTTTTATATAAAAGCTTTCATTTTCGGCATTTTTCTTCCGTGGGTTGGGCTTATTTTAAACGGTTCTCTTGTTTCTGAGGGCGGCATTTTCGGGAATTTTACTCAGCCGTTTTTCTTCATTGTATCCGTTTTAAACGGTATTTTTTTAATGATTCCGAACACAAAAAACAGATATGTAAACCTGCTGATATTTTTCTTTAAATCCGCCGGGTTTACTTATGTGCTGTATTTTTGCGCCGCGTTTATTCCGGTTATTCCTCTTGGAGTTTTGGGGCTTGTAATTTTACTTGGGCTTTTAGTTTTCGCGCCGTATATGCTGTTTTTTTGGCAAGGCAGCATTATGCTTAAGGATTTTGCGAATCTTAAAAAAACCTTTGATAAGTCCGTTATAGCTTTCGTTTTTATCGCGGGTATGTTAATAATTCCCGCGTGGCTGTTCGCCGGAGTGTCGCTGCCGGACAAAATAAATTTCCAAAACGCTATGGCGTATATATCGGATAACCCGGACGCGTCTTACGCCGATGTAAATATTTCGGCACTTTCGCGCACGCTGGATTTAACGGCTTCGGGCGTAGATAATTTTGGAAGCGGCCCGCTTTTCACTGCCTCAATCCTAAACGGAAATAAAAACACACCTATTTTCTCCAATCTTTACCTCAATTATGTAACGCAGGGCGGTACGTTAACCCAGGAAAACGTGGATTTACTGCGTAATATTTTTTTCGGAGAGGTTATAAACGAAACGGCAGCCGGCCGCGATACGCAGGGTAATTCCGGGTTTTCCGTTAAATCCGAAATTGAAACCGAAACGGTATTCGACGAAACCGCAAACGCCTACCGCACATGGGTTAACATGAGCCTTACAAACGAAGATGTTTCCTTTGCGGAATATAAAACGGTGTTCGGCTTGCCGGAGGGAGTGTTTGTATCCGATTACTACCTATACGTGGGAGTTGAAAAAAAGCCGGGGATTTTGGCGGATAAACGCGCCGCGCTGTTTGTGTACAACCGCATAGTTTCCCGAAGCTTAGACCCGGGGCTTTTGCGTTATATTGGCGAGAATACGCTGGAACTTAGGGTATTTCCGTTTGCGGCGAACGAGGTTAGAAAAACCGGGTTTGAACTGCTTCACAAGGAGAGTTTTACACTGAAAATAGACGGCAAGGATATTGCGGTTAACGCCGGCGGAGGTAACGCGGACGGCGCATTTACCTTTACCGATGTATCCGTACCCGGAGCGGTGCTCGTGGGCGGGCAAGCAATAGAAAACGCGCCGCCGCTTAAGCGAACGCCGAAATACTTTTTTGTAATAGACGCAAGCCTCGGCGCGGATTTTACGAAAAATGTATCTTTGGCGGATAGCTACGCGAAGCAAAACGGAATAACAAACGCGCAAGTGTATTTTACATCGTACAAACCGGGTATAATTACGGATTTGGCGGGGTTAAACGATGTTGCGAAAAATGCGGCACCCGGCGGCGGCTTTAATTTGGGGCTTGCCGCGCGTATGATTTTTGATGGAAAATACGAAAACGAATTCCCGGTAATTATTGTTGTAACGGGGGATTATAACCGCGCGGTAAAACCGCAGTACAACAAAGCGGATTTGTTCCCCGAATCGCCGTATTATTATGTAATAAACGGCGGTAGCGATGGTATTGATGGTATCAATGGCAGCGGCGTTATTGATGGTATTGGCGGTAATAATGGAAACGGCGGTTTAACTCGGTATAAATTTTCGGATACAACGGTATCGGATTCGGTTAATGAAATAACGCTTTACGACGCGGCGGATTATAAGGGAAACGCTGTTGCCAAAGACGGCGAAAGCCATATTATTTTAACCGGCGGGGAGGTTTTCGCGGGTTTGGACGGCGCAAATGGCGCAGGCGGGGAAGGGGGCATGGGCGGCGCAAACGGCGCGGATGTGGTAAACGGTACGGGCGGCGCAAGCGGCACAGACGGAGTAAACGGCAAATATGCCGCCAAAAACCAATTTGAATACGCGCTGATGGTACGCGCAGAAAGCAAGAGAAACAAATTAAGCAACAAGCCAAACGATGCGGGCAACATAAAAAACAGCTTTGACGCGCATATATTGTCGGATAAAACGGCGTTTATCGTTGTGGAAACCGAAGAGCAGGAGCGGGAAATTTTTGAGGTGCAGAAAAAACTGCTTGAAGGAACGCAAACCTCAGCGGCACCGGGAACGGACAAGAATATGACGGAACCGCCGCTTTTGATAGTTTGCGGTATTGCGGCGGCGTTGGTTTTGGTTGTTAAGTTCAAAAGGAAATACACCATTAATTAGCTTTTCCCGTTTTATTAAATTACTTTGCGAAATACCCATACAGCTCCATAAACCGGTCAAGCTCTGCCCAAGGGCGATAATCGGCTTTATGGCGCTGTATAAAGTTGATAATAAAAGGATTGTTTTTTTCGAACGGCAAATGAAAGCCTGTTCCAAAGTTTACGCTGCGATATGTAATAACCCTCGCATAAATAAGTACATTGGCAGGGTTAATTTCGCTACTTAATCCGAAATCAGTAAGCTTATATTCGTCTGAGGTTAGAACGTTCCTTAAATACGCGTATCCTTCGTCAGGTTCCCTTCTTGTTATTTCGTACAAACCCAAACTTGAATCAAGCATACTCTGCAAAAGCTCAATCTTTTCGGGCTTTCTGTACCGGTGAGAGTTTATATATTCTTCGGTAATGCAACTTAAATTGGGTGCGGGCTTATATATCATCAAATCTAATAAAGCACGTTCTTCAAAATCCGACCTCGTATCAAAATTAGCGCTTTGATAATAAAGTATTTCCTCTTTCCTGCGGTTTTCGGACGCGGAAGGAATATCGTACACATAATCAGGGTCAATTTTCTGCTCAAACTTACCGTCATAAAAGTAACCGGCCATGCTGTTAACAATTTCGTAATGCAGGGTTCTTATTTTATTGTATGCCTTTATATGAGGTTTATTTTTCAACATTATACGCCGTAAACCATCGTACGCTCTTGCCATTTCTAATATCGCTTCTTCATCTGCATTGTGTTTGTCAAATTCGCGTTCACCGTATTCGCTTTCATTTGGAATTTGAGGCGGCATTTGCTCATATTTCAAATTTTCATCTTTTCCCAAACAGCACCTCTTATATTTTTTTCCGCTGCCGCACGGGCATGGGTCGTTTCTCCCAACTTTCATATTTTCCACATCCTTTTAATTATTTCCAAGCCCTATATATACTAAAATTGTAATGTTGTATTATGTATTATAAACGCAGACGCAAAAAATTCAAAGGGGAAAGCGGATTACAAAATTACCCGTGTCGTTACCCGTCCTTGAAATGCGTAAAAAACTGTTGTATTATATGAAAGACTTGGAGGCGATTTTATGCCCGTTGATACAGCGGTCTTTTTTGATTTTGAAAATTTTGAAATTAACACGAACTTTGAAAGCTTTATGGAACGGTACCAAGAGCAGTTTGTGGGGAGAATAAAGGAAGTTACCGGCGGGGGGGATTTCGCCTTTATCAAGGTTTACGCGAACTGGTATTTTCACCGCTACAAAGCCATTACATCCTTCCTTTTGGAAAACGGAATGGAGGCGGTTCAGGTATTCGGCTATTCGTCCACGCAAACGTCGAAGAATATTGCGGATTTTATGATGTCGCTTGATATGCTTGAAACGGCGTACACCAAACCGTTTATTCACAACTTCGTTGCCGTTACTGGCGATGCCGGTTTTTCTATAATTGTGAATAAATTGAAAGCTCTTGGCAAAAACGTTATTGTATACCGTCCGGAGCTTAATTACAGCCGTTATTTGGAGAAAATAGCGAACTCGTGCATCGGCATGGAGCCGAAAATTATAAAAGCGGAACTTTTAAGCGTTCCCGCGTCCGATAAGCGCCTTATAATAAGCCACGCCTTTACAACAGCGGATTTACCCAATTCCGACAAAATAAACCCGCGCATTATGCAGCCGGATTATCTTAAAAAGCTTGACGCGTACGGGCTTGCCACATACGACGAATGCAACACGCTTGATGATATTAAAAAGATAATTTTAAGTATGCTCAGAGTTCTGACAGTCTTAAATTTATACGACAATCATCCGCAGATTGTAGCGTCCATTTCTTTAATTGCCCTTTTGGCGGGGCATTATATCAAGGATTTCAGCGTTAAAAACTACGGCAAGGGAAGCCTTGTTAAGCTGCTTGAAGCCGTTACAAAAGATACCGATTACCGCCTTGAGCGAAAGGATAAAATTGCGCAGTATTATATTGTTATTTCGGAAGACGGCCTGCGTAACAGCTTCCCGGATTTGGTTTTGGAGCAGGAAATTACAAAACCCGCGTCTATAGAAATAGTTCCTTCGGCAAAGCCAATTACCGTAAAATATGCTCTTACGGATTTTGCGCTGCCCGAATCCGACAAATTGAACGCGAAATTTATGCAGCCGGATTATTTGGCGAAAATAGACGGCTACGGGCTTCAGGTTTGTGAGGATAACCCGGAGCCGCAGGACGTATACGATATGATTCTCGCGCTGCTTCGGATACTTACCGTAATGAACTTATACGAGGATTATCACCCGCAAATTATAACGTCTATTTCGCTTTTGTCGCTTATAATGGAGCATTACGTTAAGGATTTTAAGGCGAAAAATTACGGGCACACCAGCCTTGGGAAAATGCTTGAGCTTATTTTGCAGGATACGGAGTTTCGTATTGCGCGTAAAAACAAAAAATCCCCCTATTATATCGTAATTTCCAAAGACGGTTTGCGTAACTATTTTTCGGATATAATATTTGCTCCGGACGGCAAAACTCACGCAAACGCGGCGGCGGCGGATACCGGCCTTTCGGAAATCGCGGCTGTATTTGACGGTAGCGAAACGCAGGATGTTTCAGAAAACGCAGTGCCGGAGGATGCGGCTGCCGAAAAAGATAAGCAAAAAACCGACAAGCCGGAAAAAGGCAAAAAATCCAGGCAACAGAGCCTGAAACAGGCAAACAGAAACAATTCGCGGCAAAACCGTAACCGCAAGCATTTGCCGATGCCGGATGAAGGCTTAACCGCAGTAAACGGTGCGGTTTTGGATGCCGCACCGCAGGCTGGCGCAGATACCGCACCTCTGCCGGCCGCCGCACCGCCAACTGTCATCAAGGACGAAATTAACGGGGACGATTCCCTCTCCTCCAAGCCCGCCAAAAGCAAAAAGCAGAACGCGGATATAAAAATGAACGATTATATCCGTTCGGCGATAGAGCTTATGCTTAACAAAAATTTAATTTCCGGCGCGGAATTTGAAAAACTTTTAAATGAGGATTTTTGCGCGGAAAACTTCGGCATTAATTACCCGCTTTTAAAGGAAGTTGGTTCGCCGTTTTTCTCAAATTCGGAAATTTATGTTGGCAAGCAGAAGGTTTATTTTAAGCGGGTATTTAAGCAAAACGGCAGGTATTTTCTAATTTACGGCAACTGGAAGGATAAAGACAAAACCCAAAAATTCATTGAATGGACGGACGCGAACTTATACCAAAAGCTTAAGGCATAAACCGCGAATCGCAGTATAAAAAATTTTGGAGACGATAAAATGCAAAACGAAATACAGCCGGAAACCAAAGCGCCGGTTAATTCATCCGAATACCGCATGGCGAACGACAACCTGAAATCCTTGGTAATGCGCTATTCGCTGCCAACAATTATCGGAATGCTTGTAAACGCTCTCTACAACGTTGTGGATAGGTTTTGGGTGGGGAAAATTGAAGGCGAGGTTGGGCTTTACGGGCTTGGCGGAATAGGGCTTTGCATGTCTATAATGACAATGGTATTTGCCGTAGGTCAGCTTACCGGAATGGGCGCCGCCGCAAACATTTCCATGAGTTTGGGGCAGGGCGACAGGGACAGGGCGGAGCGGATTTTGGGCAATACCCTTACCCTTTCGTCGGCTATTTCCTTTTCTGTAGTGGTTGTAATGTTTATATTCAGGCGCGGAATTTTAAACATTGTCGGCGCGGACGATAACACGTTTCCTTACGCGCTTGAGTATATAACAATAATTTTGGCGGGCGGGATATTTAACATGGTTACATTTTCGCTTAACCACTGTATCCGCGCCACGGGTAACCCAAAAAGGTTCGCGTCCACTCAAATTTTGGGCGCTCTTATAAACATCGTGCTCGACCCTATTCTAATATTCAATTTTAATATGGGCGTGGCGGGCGCGGCATATGCCACAATTATCGCGCAGTTTGCCTCCGCCGTTTGGGTTACGTCTTATTTTTTCACAAAAAACGCGGCCATACGCTTCCGCCTTAAAAATTTAAAGGTTAAGGTTTCCGAAGCCGTAAGCATAATTTCTATAGGCGTCGCTCCTTTTTTGATGCAGGTAATGGGTTCTTTCATTATTGTAATTGCCAATAACTCGCTTAAATTTTACGGAGCGCGGGATCTTTCCTCCGCTACCGTTGAGGAGAGTTTAGCGGGTTCTGTGGCCGTAAGCGCGTTTACCGTAATTAACAGCATTTCCACATTGTTTGTAATGCCGGTTATAGGTATAAACCAAGGCAGCCAGCCTATAATAGGTTATAACTACGGTGCGCGTAACTTTGAGCGTACCAGGGAAGCGCTTAAGTGGGCTATAATTTATTCGGTTGCAATTTGCGGCGCGGGTTTTGTAATTGTTCAGCTTTTCGCTCCGCAGCTGGTGCGGTTTTTTAACGAGGATACCATGCTTATAGAAACCGGTGCTGTGGGTATTCGCATGTTTCTTTTTGCGCTCCCGTTTGTGGGCTTTCAAATTATCGCATCCACATTTTTTCAGTCCATCGGGCACGCAAGAATGTCTATTTTACTTACGCTGCTTAGGCAGGCAATTTTACTTGCGCCGCTTTACTTAATTTTACCGCGCTTTTTCGGGCTTACAGGAATATGGGCTGCCGCTCCGGTATCCGATGTGTGCGCCGCGGCTATTACATTTTTTGCGCTAAGACGCGAATTTAAACGGCTTGGCATTGATACATAATAGGCTGTTGTTTACGAGTTTCTAAGCATTGAAAAAAATTAGACGCTCTTTACAAGTTTCTATTCATTGATAAATAAGGAGGTTTTAATTTTGATTGAAGTTACGGATTTAACGAAGGATTTCGGTAAAAAAAGAGCTCTGAATAATTTGAGCTTTAAGGTTTCGCCGGGCAAGGCGTTTGGGCTTTTGGGGCGAAACGGCGCGGGCAAAACAACATGTATACGAATAATAATGGATATTTTCCCCGCCGATTCCGGCAAGGTTACTATAGATTCGCACTCCCCGCGTGAAAACACCCGAAGGATTGGTTATTTGCCGGAGGAACGCGGCTTATACCCGAAAAAAACGATAATCGAACAGATGATTTATATAGGAGAGCTTCGCGGGCTTAAAAGCCATGAGGCGAAAAGAAACGCGGAAAACCTTTTGGAACAGCTTGAGGCAACGGAGTATTTGGGCAGAAAACTGGATACGCTTTCAAAAGGCAATCAGCAAAAAATACAGCTTGCCATAGCTCTAATTAACGACCCCGAAATACTTATTTTGGACGAACCTTTTTCCGGTTTAGACCCTGTTAACGCGCATATTTTAAAAAAGCTTGTATCCGAAAAGGTAAAGGCGGGGCGCACCGTTATATTTTCAAGCCACCAAATGCCCGCGGTGGAGGAATTCTGCGACGAAATTTGTATTATAGATAACGGCGCGGCGGTACTTACCGGCAATTTGCGGGAGATAAAGCGAAGTTATCCGCGTAACAACATATACATTGAAGCCGAGGGGAACAAGCGGCAGCTAAAAGACGATATTACGCGCGGTTTTAAACCGGAAGAAATAGAAGAAAGCGGCGGCGGTTTTAACGTAAGAATTTCTGATCCCGAACAAAGAGATGGCCTTTTAAGGTTTATCGCGGATAATAAAATAAAGTTGGACGTTTTTTCAATTATCGAACCGACACTTGAAGATATTTTTATTGAGAAAGTGGGGCAGGCTAATGAATCAGTTTAAAACGGTTTTTAAATTTGAATATATGGGATACATCAAAAACAGAGCGTTTCAGGTAATGACCATTATTATTACGGCCGCAATTATTTTAGCGTCGTTTATCCCGAAGGTATCGGATATCGTGTCCGGGCTTGGCGGCGGCGGCGCGAAAATAGGGCAAACGGCGGGTTTTGCGCTTGGTGAAAACACCGAGGGAATGGTATTAACCGCGCAAATGTTATCCGAAGCCGCGCCGGATTATACCTGGGAGCAGGTGGATTCCTCCGCCGATTTTAACGCGCTGATTGTTGACGAAACATATGCTGCGGTATTTTTCTATAACGGCGGCGATACCTACGATTTTTACTCTACCGGGCGCAATCTGAACGAATACGGCGCAATGAACGGGCTCAGCGAAATTGTGGGCAAACTGCACGCCTCGGAATTGATACGAGGCTTGGGGCCGGATGCGCAAACCGCAATTGATCTTATCTCCGCTATGGAGGTTAAGCAAAACCATATAAGCGTATCGGGGAATTTTGAGCAGAATTATTTCCTTGCCTACGCTCTTGTGTTTGTGCTTTACTTCGCGCTGATTTTCCACAACCAGTTTATTATAACCTCCGTAATTACCGAGAAAACATCCAAGGCGATGGAGCTTTTAATAACCTCCGCCAAGCCGTGGAGCCTTATGTTCGGTAAGGTTTTGGGCGTGGGCGCGGCGGCTATTACCCAGCTTATATGGTTTTTCGTTGTGGTGGTAGCCATGCTTTTTGTAAATCTCGATTCGTTAGCCCAAAGCGTGCCGGATTTAACCCAGGTTGCAACAACAACGGTCACCTCGCCGTTTATTCTATTTTCCTTTGTGGTATTTTTCCTTTTGGGGTACTTTATTTACGCCTTTTTTTATGCCGCGCTCGGCTCCACCGTAAGCAGAATGGAAGATGCGAGTTCGGTTACAATCTACCCTACGCTTTTTATTATGGCCGGGTTTTTCGCTTCCGTTTTCGGCTCGATGAACAGTGTCGATTCCGTTTTAATAAAGGTGCTTTCGTATATCCCGCTTTTCTCCCCAATGGTTATGTTTACAAGGCAGTGCATGAATTCCGCCGCTGTTTGGGAGGTTTTAATTTCTATGGTGCTGTCGCTTGGCGGCGTAATTTTGATGGGGCTTGCCGGGGCGAAAATTTACAGAACGGGCGTAAATATGTACGGGAAGGCGGCAACGCCTAAGGAACTGATTAGGATGCTTACGCGCAGGTAAACTACCTTTAAAATAAGGAATTGATAAATTTGATAACCGCGGAAATTAAGGGCACAAAACTGAATTTTCACACAAAAGCCGGAGTGTTTTCGCCCGATAAAATTGACAAGGGCACGCTTGCGATGCTTTCCGCCGTTGAGCTTTCCGCTTCGGATAAGGTGCTGGATTTGGGCTGCGGTTACGGCGCGGTTGGTATATGGGCGGCGTCAGTCATTGGCAGCGACAGGGTTGTAATGTGCGATATTGATGAAGCGTGCGTTACGCTATCCGAAAATAACGCGCAAATGAACGGGCTTGGCGGAATAAAAACGGCGGTAAGCGACGGCTTTCGAAATTTAGACGATACGGATTTTACATTAATTCTTTCAAACCCGCCGTACCATACGGATTTTTCCGTGGCGAAGCATTTCATTGAAAAAGGTTTTAACAGGCTTAAAATAGGCGGAAAAATGGTTATGGTTACAAAAAGAAAACAGTGGTACAAAAACAAGCTTACCGCGATTTTCGGCGGTGTGAAGACGCAAGAAACGGACGGGTATTTTGTGTTTTGCGCGGAAAAACGCGGCATGAAATACGCGAATGCCAAGCCAAGCCAAGCCAAGGCGAGTCAAGTCAAGCCAAACCAAACTAAAACCGGATACCGATAAAAGGGCGGGAAAAAAATAAATTACAAAGGAGAATTTTTATGAACTATCTGCTTAAACCCGATTACATCTATTTAAACGGCAAAACAACAAGCGGCAAATATGTGGAAGTAACCGGCGCACGAATTACGAATATATGCGAAAACGTGACCGGCGGCAAATCCGAAAACGCGTCCGGCGGCGAAATTGGCGGCAAATCCGAAAACGCATTCGGCGGCGAGGTTGGCAACGCGTCCGGCGAGCCGCAAATAATTAACCTTTCCGGCTTAACTCTGCTTCCGGGCTTTATTGATATCCATGTTCACGGCGGCGGCGGGTACGATACTATGGATTTATCTGCGCAATCGCTTGAGAAAATTTCGCTCTACAAATTGGAAGAAGGCGTAACCTCGTTTTGCCCAACAACGGTTACTGCGCCGTTTGAGAAGCTGAAAAAAGCCGCGTCCGTTGTGGGCGAGGCGGCGAAGGGCGAAAATACGGGCGCGAAAATAATAGGTTCTTTTATAGAAGGCCCGTATATAAACCCGAAATTTAAGGGCGCTCATCCGGAGGAATTTATCCGCGAAATAAACTTGGACGAAATAAAAGAACTAATTGACGCGGGCAAAGGTTTTGTAAAATCCTTCGCTATAGCTCCGGAACTTGACGGCGCGGCGGAGGCTGTAAAATATCTTACGCAAAACGGCATTAATGTGCGTATGGGGCACAGCGACGCTTTGGCAAAGCAGGCAAACGAAGCGGCGGGTTGCGGAGCGAATACCGCCATTCACACGTTTAACGCAATGAGGGCATTTTCGCACAGGGAAACGAGCATGGTATCGGAAACCCTTTTAAACGACGGCATTTACGCCGAGTTTATCTGCGATTTGATTCATACCAATAAACACGCGGCAAGCGTACTTTTGCGTTGCAAGGGCGAGGATAAAATAATTTTAATTACGGACTGCATGATGGCGGGCGGCTTAACCGACGGAAGCTATACGCTTGGCGAAATGAAGGTTAAGGTTGTGGGTAAGCAGGCGCTTACGGAAGACGGAAAACTTGCCGGCAGTGTGCTAAAACTTAACGAAGCCGTGCGCAACATGGCATTTGAGGTTGGCGCGGGCAAGGACGCGGCGGTTAAAATGGCAACCATAAACCCTGCGGCGGCACTTGGTATTGATAAGGAAACAGGTTCAATTGAAGTAGGCAAGCGCGCGGATATTATCGCAGTGGACGACAATTTTAACGTAAAATTTGTTATGGCAGGCGGCGTTATTAAATTAAGCGCGGAATAGGAGCGTCCCAAGGATGACACTCGAAGAATCGGACGGCGGTTTGTGCCGGCTAAATAAATATATCGCAAGCGCGGGTTTTTGTTCGCGGCGCAAAGCGGAGGATTTTATTTTATCCGGCAAGGTTGCCGTTAACGGAGAAATTGTAACCTCGCTCGGCGCAAAGGTAAACGTACAAACGGATACCGTAACGCTGGACGGGGAAAAAATTACGCCCGCGAAGAGTTTTGTTTACATTATGCTGAACAAACCACAAGGTTGCGTTACAACGGCTGAGGATCAGTTTGGGCGCAAAACGGTAATGGATTTTTTGCGCGGGGTAAACGAGCGGGTTTTCCCCGTTGGCAGGCTGGATTACAATACATCGGGGCTTTTGCTGTTAACGAACGACGGCGAATTTGCCAACAAAATTACCCACCCTAAATACAAGGCGGATAAAACATACATGGCGCAGGTTCGCCCCGTTCCCTCAAGCGCAGCTTTGGAAAAACTGCGGCGCGGCGTGCTGATAAAGGAAGAAAACGATTTTAATAACACAGGCGCATCCGGTAATTTTTTTAAAACTGCGCCCGCCAAGGTACGCGTTATCAAAGGCGAAAAAAATCTTAACGGCACGGATAATAAAAACAGCGAAGGTACGGTTATGCTTGAAATAACAATTCACGAAGGGCGTAACAGGCAGGTGCGCAAAATGTGCGAAGCCGTGGGTCTGGAAGTTGTTACACTGCACAGAATTAAGGTTGGGCGGCTTTCGCTTGGCGCATTAAAACCCGGAGCGTACCGGTTTCTTACAAAGGACGAAATAAGCGAAGCCATGCGTTTGGCGCAATAGGAGACGAAAACATGTACAAAATTTTAGCTCAGGACGGATTGGCAAAAAGGGGCAATTTTGAAACGCCGCACGGCACAATAAAAACGCCGGTTTTTATGAACGTGGCAACCTGCGCCGCAATAAAAGGAGCGTTGTCATCCGCGGATTTGTACGCCGTAAAGTGCCAAACGGCGCTGTCTAATACCTATCATTTGCATGTGCGACCGGGCGATACTCTTATCAGGGAGCTTGGCGGGCTTCATAAATTTATGGCCTTTAGCGGCCCCATTTTAACGGATTCCGGCGGCTTTCAGGTTTTTTCGCTGGCACAGCTTCGCAAAATTAAAGAAGAAGGAGTTTATTTCGCCTCTCACGTTGACGGGCGAAAAATTTTTATGGGCCCGGAGGAAAGCATAACAATCCAATCCAACTTGGGCTCCACAATAGCAATGGCGTTTGACGAATGCGCGCCGCATCCAGCTTCAAGGCAGTATATGGAGGAATCGGTTGACAGGACAACGCGCTGGCTTAGGCGGTGCATCGCAAAACTTGCCGAGCTTAATTTACAGGAGGGCACTATAAACAAAAACCAGGTGCTTTTCGGCATAAACCAGGGCGGCACGTTTAACGACATAAGACGCGAACACGCAAAGGTTATTTCGGAGCTTAATTTGGCGGGCTACGCTATAGGCGGCCTTGCGGTGGGCGAAACTCACGCGCAAATGTACGATGTTTTGGATAATGTTGTGCCGTTTTTGCCGAAGGATAAGCCGACATATTTGATGGGTGTAGGTACGCCGGAAAATATTTTGGAAGCGGTAGAACGCGGGGTGGATTTTTTCGATTGCGTGCTTCCGGCAAGAAACGGACGCCACGCAAATGTTTACACAAACGCCGGAAAACTGAATTTGCTTAATAAGCAGTATTTAAAAGACGATTCGCCGATAGACGAAACATGCTCGTGCCCAACGTGCCGTATGCATTCTAAGGCGTATATACGGCATTTGTTTAAGGCAAAGGAAATGCTTGCGATGCGCCTTTGCGTACAGCACAATTTGTATTTTTTCAATACGCTTATGGAAGAGATACGCGGCGCTATTGAGGCGGGGGGCTTTGCGCGGTATAAGAGGGAGAAACTTGCGGGGTTTGAAAAAAAGGGAGAGCGCGGCTAAAATGGAAACAAACAAAATATTCGAAAATATCGCGGATAATCTGAATTTGGGAACCGTAACCGCGCCCGTCCAAAGAGTTTCCGGCGGGTACATGCATAAAATGTACCGTTTAGAAACTTCAAGGGGAAAATTCGCCGTTAAACTGTTAAATCCCGTTATTATGACCCGTCCGGACGTGTTTGAAAACTATGCCGCCGCGGAATCCTTGGAGAAAAAATTGCAGGGCAATGGTATCCCGGTTGTTCCCGCGCTATCTTTCGGCGGTAAGAAAATGCAGCGCGTAAACAATCAATACTATTATGTTTTTGAATGGGTTAACGCAAAGGCGCTCTCTTCAGAGGAAATAACGCGGGAGCATTGCGGAATAATGGGGGCGGTTTTGGCGCGTATTCATAAAATCGAACAAAAAAACGAGGATTACAACGGTGATGAAATTAATATTAACTGGGATACTTACATAAAATCGGCGGAATCTGAATGCCCCAAAATTGTTGATATTCTCAAAGCTAACCGGGATATTTTGTACAAAAGCCAAACGCAAGGCAACGCCGCGTTAAAAAACATACCGAAACTTGCCGTTATTTCCAACGGGGATATGGATTGTAAAAATGTATTATGGATTGACCGAAAGCCGCTGATTATTGACTTGGAGTGTTTAAATTACGGAAATCCTTATATGGAGCTTTTCGATTTGGCGCTGTGCTGGTCCGGATATGAGCACTGCAAGCTTGACTATAAATTATTGTCCTCGTTTGTTCAATCTTATATCAAGGCGTACGGCCCCTTCGAAATTAATTGGGACGATTTGTATTATGCCAATTTCGGCAGGCTTGCCTGGCTTGAATACAACATAAAAAGGGCGCTAATGATTGAATGCGAAAACGAAGAAGAAAAACAGCTCGGTATCGGGCAGGTTTTTGAAACTATGGAACACGTAATTTATTACGATTCGTTAAAAGCGGAACTGCCCGGCAGGCTTAACGAAATCGCTCAACGGGTTTAATATACCAAAGAGCAATCCGCAGTGACGCGGCAAGTGTTTTTGGTTTTTACGCGTCAAGTGTGAACGGTAACAGGAAGGGAACAAGGAAACGAAGCGACTTAACGGAAATTGATGTGCTCGATTTAAGCAGATTGCCGGTTAATACCGATAATTCCGAACTGTGGTATTGGCTGGAGTTTATGAAATCGAACAATGAGGAGGTTTTGGAAATGATTGCGGAAAGAAGCCCTCAGATGAGAAAAGCCGTTGGATTCCTTAAAGAATTATCTGCGGACGAGCAAACCCGATTGATTTTTGAAAGCCACGAAACGGCAAGACGCGATATGTTGTCCAGATTGGACGGGGCGGAACTTAAAGGAAGGCTTGAAAGAAATTACGAAATTGCCCGAAACCTGCTTAGAATTAACTTATCTGCCACAGAAATCGCCAAAGCGACAGGTTTAAGCCTTGAAGAAGTTGAGCTTTTAAAACAATAAGAAGGTTTTGGAAATGATACATGAAAGCTTCAGGCAAATATTGCCCGCCACATGCAGGAGCGTGTTAATCATTATAACCCCACCTCTCAACTTATACTAATTCTGTTTAAAAAGTTTGAACCCGGCGCTTGAAAAACACCGAAAATCACGGCGATTTTGGGGGCTTGCCTTCAACTTTTTAAATTGGAATTAGCATTATACTTTTATAGCCGTAAGAAACGTGTTTGCTTACAACCCCTAAAATAAAATATAATTCTGATGCATATTTTAATTTAATAAATATTGCTTTAAAAATATTTGCGCTGAAACTCTATTTAAAGACGCGTGGAAGTCCTGATTGTAGTAATCCCGAAGACATTTGTAGCAGGAAGGTGAGCACTCACACTGCGAGCATATATCATAAGCCTTGCGGATAACACTTTGAAAAACGCTCCAATCATCAGCTATCCGGTGAATATGCCCTGCACCTCCCGGAACGCTGTCATACAAAATAATTGAGTATTGAACATTCCCTTTTGAGGCATAAAGACATCCATTTATATCCGTACCTTCAATATCAAGCACCTGCGATGCCGCCCTAAGCAAGGCGTACATCACAGAACGCATTGTATTTAAATCCGCATTTTCCGAAAACGTTAACTGAACAACATCCGTTTTGAAAATGTGAGATAGCTGATACGGATATAATTTAGTATTTGAACAGTCGTGTCCATATGAAGTTTTATGCCGTTCTTCCACAACATAATCCCACTTCTTTTGTTCTTTGCGGCTCTTTGTATATCCGCAGTATCCGCAAACACTAAACTCAGCATCACAGCTAATCATTAGCGAATCATTTTCTGTAGATTGCAATATAATTTGTTTATCTCCGAAACGGAATGCACTTGAATCTAAATCATGACGTTCGGTATCTCCAAGGTAAATAATGTCGCCGCGGTGATACTTTAGCGGTTTGCGGCTACCCGCCGGAACTATATCACTTGCGTCGCCGCCAACTACGAAGCCCTTTCGGGGTTCAATATTCTCTTTTATTCCGCTGTCAATTATAGTACCGCAAGCAACACAAGTGATGCTCTCAATAGGTTTTTTGCTAAAGTTCGTTATTTTGCACTGCGGACATTCCGCTGTATAATACAACTCCCAATCTGCTGTTTTGCGCCGGTCTTTAGTTATGTATCGGCTTCGGTAAATATAGCCGTCGGCGACAACTTCCGCTCCCGGTGCGTATTCCGAAATTCCAAGTTGAAGGTCTCTTTGTAACTCTACGCTTTGTTTGGTGTCGTTAAGTGCGTTAGGTTTGAGTTCAACCACATCAACCGGAAAGCCATATTTAGGCAAAACTCCCGATCGAACAAGAAAGTCGATCAAATCAGTTTTTTTATAACCGTCCCCCTCTTTTGTAGAACGCCGGTGATCTTTTAACAGCCGTTCAAATCGTGCCGCAGCTTGATAATTTTTTTCCTTTGCCGCTTCTTCCATCTGTTCCGCTAACCACACGGATAAATCACGAAAATCATTTACGGCTATCGTAAGTGCTCCGTTTTCACCAATTAACCGGTCAACCCACGAAAACGATGCTAATCCGAGAGATTCAAACAGTTCATTGGGTACACAGCGAAGCAAATAATTCAGAACAGAGGAAGGTTTACTGGAAAGAAATTCGCAAAGGCGCTCATATCCGTTTCCGTTTAAAAATTCGTCCGCATCGTTGCTGTTGTATACATCTTGAAATTGAGTGAAAAACTGCGAGAACGCAACGGCATAAATGTGCCTTAAAACAATTTTTATATTTCTTATTTCAAAAGCGGGTGCTTTTATCGTTCCTGAAATCATATCGGTTGGATGAGCAAAAAATGTGATATCATGAGAAGATAATTTGGCATAGGTCAACGAAAATGCCGCAGAACGCAGTTCGCGTCCTGCGCGCCCGGCACGTTGCACATAATTAGCTGGAGATGGCGGAATGTTTCTGAGGAATATCGACTCAAGGGAACCTATATCAACACCCATTTCAAACGTTGTTGAGCAACTTAGTGCATTTATTTCCCCGTTTAAAAATTGTTCCTGATATTTGCGGGCGCTGTCTTTTTCTATCTGTGCCGTGTGCTCACGTATATAAAACGGGGCAATATCTGCTTTTGCATATAAAGCAGCGTAGTGGTTATTTTCTCTCAAGTTTTTAGTAGTTATGGGTATCAACTTACCGCCGCAGCGAGGATATGCGCATCGGTTATTAAAATTCATTGTTGTTACACGAGCGCAAGTTTCACAAATGTATATATCATCATCAGCCGGAACTGTAATAACAAAATCCTCTATCGACAAGAAGCGTCCATCGCCTTTTCCTTTTAATGACCTGAGTATATCGTTTTTCGAAAGCAAATTGAAATAATCCTCAGCAATTTTATATGCCTCATTTTCCGAAACTCTCAAAGAAGAAACAAGTCGGCGCAAGCGCCCGTTTAGATAAAACCTCCCATTTTTCTGAGTTCGCGGAAGCCAACCCATGAAGGAAGCTGATTCTTTACCTGTTTTACAGCGAACAATGAGTTTTCTGGAATATGAATAAAAAATATCCGCTAAATCGTCGCCGTCCAGAGGTGTTGTGGGCGGTTCTTGCAACGCTCCGTGAAATGCGACATCCATTAGCAACAAATCCAGGAGGGTTTTTGCATCAGTTACGCTCAATTCGTACTTAGCTGCAAATTCCGATGCAAAAACTTTATTACATGATGGCATAATTGATACGGCGCCTAAAGATGAGAGACTGCTGGGACGACGGGCAGTGTATGCCTCGCTTAATAGCGCAATCCATGCATTGCGTCTGCTAATAGGCGCTAAGGTGCCGCTTTTACCAAGAATAGCAAAAGTTTTGTTTACATCAAAATAACGCGCAAGCTCATCCGCAAATGTGCTAAGATTCCATGGTTCCCGCTGCATTTCCGCACGATGTTGCTCTGCTACAAACCATATTCCGCGCCTTCGCAAAAACTCTTTGTAACTTCGTTCCATATATGGTGCGAAAAATGCGGCGTCTCCCCTGCTATCTGAAAAGCACAAGAATTGTCGCTTTTTCATAACCGGCATATTCTCATACAAAGCGGTGGCAAGAACTGAGGTTGCCGCCTCACTGCCAAGGTAAAAGCGCCTAAGATCGCCATAGGAACAAGCAGGGCAACGCACAATTGCGCTTTCCTTACTTTTTTGCGCCTTAATGGCTTTAACTCCGTACTTACCCATACACTGACAGACATTTTTGTCGCTCGAATGCCTTATTGCTCCGCATTTAGCGCAAATTATATATTCGTCTGGAGGAGTTTCGGTTTCGTCATCAGTCAGAATGCCGTCATCATCGTCTTTAATAAGATAATATTCGGTGCTCGTGTCACGGCTGTTTTCCGGTAGCTTTAATATTCCATTCTTTTTATCATTTATCCCAATAACGGCAATACGTCCGCAGTCGGTGCAAACAGCACATTCAAAGGCCTTTTGCTCGCCAAAGACCGTTTCAGGCGTAAGAGACATATTGTATGGCGGCGTGAGTGAAATATAAGCTCCTTCAAGTGCGCGGATAAAAAGATGGTATCTTGCCCTTACAAGCGGAACGCCATTTGAGTTGATTGAACGCGCGCAAGCTGAAATAAAATCAACGACCTCGCTCTCTTTCATATCTGTTGTATTGGCTATTTCGGAAATCGTAACGGGCTTGCTTGCTATAGTCCTAATTTTGTGATACTGGTCGCTGGCAATACATATGTCAAATAAGTTATTATCCGAAATGTCTTTTAGCGATTTTATCTCCATGTGAGTAAGTGTACGGGTGGATTCAGGAATAGTGTGTGTAATCGGCATAGAGCGGATAACTGATTGGAATTTATGCCCACAAAGTCTTTCTCCAAAAGCAAAGATTTGAGTATTACGACTAATGTCACCGAGCGTAGCACTTGTGAGGATATACTGCGGGCTATATCCTTTATCGGTAAGTCTCGTTTCAACACGGCGAACCAACATTGAAGCTTCAATTCCTGTGGCTCCCTTGTATATATGAGCTTCATCCAGAACAATAAAACGCAGTTTTGCTTTACTAAATACCGCATCGTCATTAGGACGGATACACATGTATTCAAGCATAGAATAATTTGTTATTAGAATATGCGGTGGCTTTTCGCGCATAGCGTCGCGGGATATCCGTTCGTTAGGCATAGGTTCGAACTCGTATGTTGCGCGATATTTCATTTGCCCGGCTTTTTCAGTTTGCTCCGTATTTCCGTTGTAAACTCCAAAAGTAATACCGCTGTTGCAAAAAACATCACGCAATCGTTTTACTTGGTCGTTAATAAGCGCATTCATTGGGTAAATAACGATAGCCCTTACGCCATCGTCAAGTTTGCCTGTCAATTCCTGCTCACGTAACAGCGAGTTTACAATTGGTATTAAAAAGCACTCAGTTTTACCTGAGCCGGTACCGGTAGTAACAATCATATTTTCGCCCTTGGCGGCGGAACGAACTGCAGATTCCTGATGTAAATACAGCGGACGCTCAAGTTTGAAACCATGCCCAAATTTTTCGAATAAAGGCGACATTACGCCTTCGGCTACTAATTCGCGAATGGTTGCGCCGGTTTTGTAAGCGTCGCCGAGCTCAAGATACGGACCCTTGGAGATAACGCCATCTTTGCGCAGTTCGTTTTTTAGAAGCCGCGCATAGTGCTTAACCGCAATAGAGAGTGTTGTTGAAACATAATCGGCAAATGTATCCTTTATAGCTTGAGATAAGACAACTGGATTAAGCATTAATTCATCTCCTTGTTATGATCGTATTCGAAAAAATCTGGTATGGAAAAGAATCTTGCAAGCTTTTGCGGAGGGTCTGTGTGTTTGTACAGTTCTACACCGTAGTCCCCGCTCTTATCAATAAACAGCCCCTCGCCGCCGTCAAATGAAATGTGAAGTCTGCGTGCGGTTTCACTTATAAGATAAATATCAACAGGATTAAAATTCGTAAAATAACGCGGCCCGTTTCTTGTAGAAAAGTATAAATTAGCGGTATAATGCGCGTAATCACCGCTAAGGTCGGTATAACCAAGATTTTCTGTGCCAACATACGAAATATTGTTTGCAAACACAGGTTTAATTTCGGTATAGTTACCATCTGTAAGAGTTTTTGTAATACGCAATACCTCTCCTTTGAATATTACGGCAAATTTATCGCCAAAAATGACATCGCCTTCGTAAAGCAGACATTCAGATTTGCCAAAGGCGGTTTCGTTTTGAGTGAAAACCTGATAACGATACTTTTCCGATTTTGACGGAAAATTCTCTGACAAAACGCGTTCACCAGGATTAACGGTAAATGAAACAGGGCTGATGTGTTTTGGCGAAAAAACAAACATAAGCTTTGTATCTTTATCGCCTACAAATGAATGCCCGTTAAGCCACGATAAAGTGTTATCACTTAAATTAAACACCGGAGGTGCACAAAGGGACATTTTAAACACAACATCAAACAGTGTAAATTTTTCGCTATCAACAAGCAGATTGACCGAAACCTTATCGTCATTTTTATCGTATGCTTGAACGGCATTGCCAATTGAATAATCGCTGCCGCCAAAACTGCTTCGGCGCGAAATTGGTGAATCTCCAAAAAAAAGAGAAATCGGCAGTGATTCGGGATAAATTACCTTCAAAATACTGCTCGGTGAGATTTCACCTTTCCATATGACATCTTTTGGTATAGGGCTACCGTCCAACAACAATTTTATTTTCGGAATTTGAATTTGTATTTCGCCGTCACCGAATGGAATTTTCGCTTTATCTTCAAAGCCATTCAGTGACTTTTCAAAACGCTCCTCATTTATATTAAGAACCACATTCCCATTGTCGCAGGTTTCAATATAATAGGAACGGTTGAAGCTAACATTGCGATTATCCGTAATATAAAAGTTTATTTCGTCAAAAATCCTTCCGGAATCGGTATCCAACAGCGTTACGCTGTGCTCACCGTTTGCTTGAGGGGGAATGAACTGCCATAGGTTGTCATCCTTGCTTTGCACACTCAACTGTTCACCGTTTTGCAGTATCGCATTTACATTACTACTCTGAGATGTGCCAACAGCAGATATTGAAAACTCAGCCCGTGAATAAATTGGATAGTATCTTTCTTGATAAACGTAATTTATCTGTGTTTGCGGCAGTTTGAAACGAAGCGCCCCCTCTGGCGGGCGTAAGCAGCACAGCAAATTGCCATCGGCGAATATGGAAGCTTCACCCTCAAGGTAGATATCGTATAACTGAGCGAAGTAAGAACGGCGCTGCCTCTGTGCGCTGCCCTGGAATGCTATATTTATTGATTTTGGTGCAAAGAGCATATAGTTGCCCGGATCAATGGTTTTTCTTGTTTGGAGTTTGCCATTTTTAAATAGAATTGCGTTAACACACAAACTGCAACCGGAAGAGAAAATTTGCTTTCCGCTAATTAGTATACAAGCGTTAAGTTTTGTAAAATCAGCGCTATTAATGGCAGTAAGCGGAATAATAACTTCTTCGGATGTGGCGGCATAGTCGTTGCCATAAATGCCAACGGTATTACGGAGTATTTCTTCCTCGCCAGAGTGTATAATTATTACCGGATTATCGCGGCTCGCCAATCGTATTGACGGAATACGAATTGCAGGTTCGCCGCCATCATCAAGGGTATATTCAGCTCTGATTCGGCTGTATGAGAAAGCTACATCGGTAGTGCGCTTATGTACAGGGGCATTTTTCTCTGTTGAATGCGGAGGCGACATGATACTTGTATACAGTGAGTTTGAGTACGGCACCGGAATGGTGCTTGCTGACGGTAAGATTGGCGATGATGGTTCGTTTAGCTTGCTTATGTACCACTGCATAAGAAGCACGTCAAGATACTCCTTGCCGGGCAATTCTCCTCCGTCAAAAAGTATATCCATCTTCTGCAAAGCTTTTGTTAAAAAGTGCTTCATAAAACCCGGGCGTGTTGTAATTAGAACTTTTAAACCTGCCTGAACGCCGTATATATTCCCGCGAATATCCTCATCCTGTTCAACTGTTACTCCCTGACATCGGTCACGCAGAACACTTGCCATGCGACCGATTGCCGGATCATCCGCATAAACCGCACAGTCTAAATTGTTTTTGTAAAACTTAACCAGGAACTCGAAAAGCGCGTAGAAACTTTTTCGCGGTGAAAGAGCGTGAGCTAAAACCGTGGAATAGTAATTGTTATCACCATTTGTGTCAACCACAAAGAAGCGGTTGTATTTTTGGCACGCTGTCTTTACCGCCGATGTAAGAATTTCATAGATTTGCGAGGAATCTTTGTACCCGAACTGTTCCGCTATGTATGCCCAAAAACCGGAGTTTTCCGCTCTAGTCCAATCTTTAGCGTATTGAATCACAGTTAAGAGTACGGTAAGATAAGCCCAGCTATAAGCTTCTTGACAATTAAAGGAGTGTTTGATTACCTGCAGTGCGGTACGTTCAACAGATTGGCGGCTGTTTTCGTCCAATACAGCCATTCCAAGCAGAGGATACCTATATGCAATTGCTTCAACATAATCTTGAATTGATACCTTGCCGGATTTAGCAGCCCTTAACTGAGTGCGCATATCTTTTTCAATTTCAAGCGGAGTTTCGGCATTCCGCTCGGAATCTTCGTTCGACACCATAATCAATACCTCTCCTTAATATTTTTTTTAAATTAAAATCTCTAAAACCAATATGCCCCTTACTCCATTGATTTAACCTTTTCTTCAATAAAGGCAATTTCCCCTTCGTCAAGCCCGTATTTGGCGTAAAGTTGACGGTCTATATCCGGTACGGACTTCGACCAGTCGATATCGCTTTGCGCTGTGAAATCTTGCAGGGGAACTTTTGCCCAGGTGGAACGTGAATTATGTTGTGTAATTTTTAAAACTCCTAGCAATAAGCGAGCAAACTTAGACTTTATATATTTCAGAACTGCGATAGCTTCGAACTCTGTGTCAAATCCTCCCACTGTAAGAAAAGTATCGGTGTGGGCAATTCTTGGATTACCTATAAAAGGATTACTTAGCGTTTCCCCAAGAACACCGGTATTATTGGTTTCAGCAATAATCACGCGCCATTTATTAAATGACTCGGGGATCACTATATATTTCGCTGAGATCCATTTATACTCCCTTTTCCCGTTGCTTAAACCCAATATTTTTATATCATCAGTTTCAACTTTATCATTCCTAAAGGCAAAATCCATTTTAGAAAAAGACTTAGAAACAATTTTGCTCTTTGTACCTTTGCCCTGCATATCTTCGGCTTCCGGAAATTCAGTAAAAAACAATTCGGAGAAACGATATATCCCTTGTGGCTGAACAATAGTTGAGAATTCCGCGTCACCAAATTTTGAAGTTTTATTCACAATGGGGCATGGCAATTCTAATATCGTCTTCCAATACGTCAGCGTTTGCCGAAATATTGTCCCTATAACTTTCCTGCAATACATGACACCTCCTTATTCCCGCAAACATCGGCTGAAAAATACATATCTCGCCAAAACAGTATAACACAGAGATATTTTAAAGCCAACTTAAAAAAGTGATGGCAAAAACTACGATCCACAGCCGTAAGAATGTACATGCCTTTATAGAGAATGTTAGGAAATAATATTCAAAGCACGGGTAATCTACGATTCTTGCATATCGCAAAGAAGAAGCCTATAATTAAGAAAAAGCGATAGGAGGAATTTACAATGAACACGAACAAACCTATGCACGCCGCGAAAAAACGTAAACACTTCAAACCAATTTCACTAATTACAACCGCGCTTATTTTGGCGCTTACAGCCAATCTTTTTACAGTTTCGGCAACTACCGCCGCGTCTTCTGCGGCAATATCCGTTTACCCAATTCTCGCGCCGGAAACCGGCAACTACCCGCAGAGTTTATTCAAATACCCGTACAAAGCGGGCACAACGGATACGGAAAATTTTACGCAAACCCTAACCTGGACACCGAGGGTTGCCAAAGTGTTTGCGCCGAATACCGCATACACCGCCAAGCTTACCCTAACGCCCGCAAACGGCTCGTTTTCGTTTAGCGGCATAACTCTATCGGACATCGCGAACCTTCCCTCGGACGGCGCGGCTGATATCTCATTAAAAACGCAGGGTGAAAATTTGGTTATAACCGTTAAATTTGAAAAAACCGAAGCCGAAGCCGCAAAAGCCAAGCTTGTTTTTTCCGATGAATTTGAGCGAAACACGCTCGACAAGGATAAGTGGGAACCCGGCCCAAACTGGGACAGGCAGGGGCGCGGCACATGGACGGACGATATGATATCCCTGCGCGACGGCTTGCTGCGGCTGCGCTTTACCCGCGATACCGGGCTTGGGCGTTCCCGCACATCCGAAACCTACCTTTCGGATAACTGGATACGCTCCGGCGCGATACGTTCACGCGCCAAAGAAGGTTCGGAGATTTTTTTCGAACACGGCTACGGCTATTATGAGGCAAGTATCAAATTCCCCAAAATAGACGGAACATGGGGCGCGTTTTGGCTTATGAGCCCCACGGAATGGATTTTAACCGACGAGGGCAAGGACGGAACCGAAATAGATATAGTTGAATCCATAAGGGTGGAGGATAGGCTATTTAACGCCGCGCTTAACTGGAACGGCTACGAGGCGAGGCATAAAGCCGTTGGGAGCGACCAATCGCAAATTACGAAGGAATATGATATTTACGACGGTAAGTTTCACACCTTCGCGCTGGATTGGTCTCCTTCGGAATACATATTTTATGTTGACGGCATTGAGTTTTGGCGCTGCGACGGCGGCAAGGAATTTAAAAACAGCGGCATAAACGCCAACCCCAATTATATTAAGCTTTCGGTGGAGGGAGCCGCCTGGACGGGAAGCCTTCCCTATAACTTTACCACCGCCGAGATGCTTGTGGATTATGTGCGGGTTTACAACCAGCCCATGCAGCAACAGTAAAGGTGTGATGCCATGAAAACCGACCGGCTTTTGTCCATAGTTATCTATCTTTTAAGCCATGATAAAGTCAGCGCCGAAAAATTAGCCGAACGCTTTGAAGTTTCGCGGCGTACAATTGTTCGTAATATTGAGCAGATTTCGATGGCGGGAATTCCCATAAAATCTCTTTCCGGTCCTAAAGGCGGTTATTCTATTATGGAAGGTTACAAGCTTGACGGAAGGGTAATTAAAAAGGAAGAGCAGCAGTTAATTATAACGGCGATAAAGGGGTTTTTGTCCGCGTACGATGGCAAGCGATACGCCGAGGTACTGGAAAAGCTGATGTCACTTTTTTTAAAGCAGCAAAAAGGGCACATCTTTTTGGATTTTGGAGCTACGGGGGAAAATAACGAAACACAAGAAAAGCTGAAATCCCTTGAGGAAGCTATTGTTAATAAAAAGGCTGTTCAAATTTTGTATGTTAACGCCGAAGGATACGAATCGAAGCGTTATGTTGAGCCGCTTGCGTTAAATTACCGTTGGTACGCGTGGTATTTGCTTGCTTTTTGCCACACAAAACAGGATTATCGTATATTTAAGCTTGTTCGTATTAGCAGGCTTCAACTTACAAGAGCATCGTTTTTAAAAAAACACGCGGATGCGGATGTTTTACTTGAGCAGGCATTTCAGGAAAAACACCGTAAAAGTATTGACGTTACTCTTCTATGCAGAGCAGAAATTAAAGTTCAAATAAAAGAATACCTTGGCGGAGAAATTACGGAAACTTTTGAAAACGGAGATTTTATTTTAAGCATGAGAGTTTTTGAAGATGAAAGAATCTGGTTTGCCGTTTTGCTTAGCTTCGCGGACAAAATAAAGGTAATAAAACCTGATGAAATAAGGGATCGTCTTACCAAAACTGCCGAAAATATTTTATCACTCTACGATAATTAGTGACATACATATGTCACTAATTATGTGTTATGCTGATATTAAAAAAAATATCGCATACGCAAAGGAGTGTAGTTTATGGATTTTAGGGAGCAAAGGGGTATTGGTTATTGCGGGCTTGCCTGCGTTTTATGCAGCGACAGCGAATGCGGCGGCTGCGCGGCGGTTTGCGCCGAAGGGGGAGGCTGCCCCGCCGGGAAATGCGCCGCGCAAAAGAAAACCGGCGGGTGTTACGCCTGCCCGGATTATGCTTCGTGTACGGAAGAAATGCCGAAAGGTAAGCGAAGCCGCGCGTTTAACAGATACGCAAGCGAGTTTGGGATAGAAGCGCTGATTGACAGATTGCGCACAAACCACGAAAACGGCATTACATATCACAAACCGGACAAAACCGTCGGGGATTACGACAGATGTGAAACCGAGTGGGAAATTTTTCAGCTTCTGCGTTACGGGCGCAGCGACCCTTACGCAAAATGCCCGGAGTTTGATACCGAACATTTTCATATAAGGCAGGTAAACGAAGCCGATGCGGAGGGTTTGCTCTGCTTCTACGGCGATATGAGCGGATGGATGTTTTACGGCAACTCTTGGAGCAACGGCATATTTTCATCCGAACACGCAACGGCTGACGAAATGCGCAGCTGCATCCGTTCCTGGCTGGATGTATACAAAATTAAGTATTACATAAGGTTTACCGTTATTGATAAAGCAACGAATAAGCCTGCCGGGACGATAGAGGTTTTCGATAACTTTGACAAGCCCAAACGCGGAGCCGCCATGCATATAGACCTTTGCGAAGCGTATGAAACGAGGGAGTATATTGCGGAATTGCTTGCGCTTGCGGATGATGAGTTTTTCCGTATTTTCGGGTTTAAATATCTTGCGGTAAAAGCTGGCGAGGGCGCGGAGCAGCGCCTTGCGGCGCTAAAATACGCCGGGTACGAGTTAGCGGATGAAAACTTTTGGCATAAAGCCGCCCGGTAATTTCCATTTCGTCTCCTTGAAATTCTTAAAACTAAGGGAGCCAACATTGGCTCCCTCAATCTGTCCATTTAGAAACGCCAAACAGCAGGCGTACTTTTTCGTTCTGATGTTTAAAACACCATCAGCAGGTGTATTTTTTCATTCTGCCTCTTTAGAAACGCCGAACAGCAGGCGTATTTCCTATATAAAATATACTCTAAGATGGTTTTTTGTCAATGAGAAAATAAAACTGAAATTATTAAGAAATTATTTTCCCCTAAATATTTTAGCCGTTTTTAGCAATTTTGATCCAAAAAACGCATGGTAAGGAACCGCAAAACAGGGCGGCGAGATTATCCCGTCGCCCTGTTTCTGTATGTGAGTTAGGCTGTAAAACCTGACACATTATGAAAATGCCTGAATCGCGCATACAGTAAAATTGCCCAAACCATGCAGTACAATACCGGGAATAATTGAGCCGTCAAATGTTCGTTCACTTAGGTATGCGAGAGCATATCCGCCAATAAATGTTGTGAAAACTGCAATCGTTCCGCCCAAAAGAGTTAAGTCGGAGGAAAACACAATGTGCATCCCGGCGAACATCAGAGCATGAATTATATTTCCGAATTGGAATCCGAGCTTGCTATTCAATCGTTTGTTAATAAATCCGCGAAACAAAATTTCTTCCGCGAAACCCTGCTGAAAAAAACTGGCAATAAAAGCGGGAAGCAAGGCAGAAATACCAAACCCCAAGTACGCACTCGCTGACGGTTGCGTATATTTAGCGAAAATCGGCAAATGTGTCACTGCCCAAATAACGCAATATACAAGAATTGCATATACAGCGCGATTGTCGGTTAAATGCGGTTTGGTCAAGCCAAAATACCGGAAGAATCCATCTGACTTTCTCCCTTTAATCAACCACCATATAACCGGAAAAATCGAGAAAACCACTATTTGCAAGATGGCACTGCGTATTACATAGCCGAAATCCATTAAGCCCTCCCTTATATACTCTTGCAGTAAACATAGAGTAGAATACTGCAATTTTACAGGAAAATCAAGTAACTATTCACATCCCCCACGAATTTTAGTTTCATAATTAACTGTCCTTTATAAAAATATAAAAAATTACAATGCTTCTTTGAAATGATTTTTGAACAGTAACCAAGAAAGAGAATAAGCATCGCTTAACACTTCTAAAATTTGCGTTTTACAAAGAATACGAGTACAATTTATAAGGAATAATAAATTGCGGCAAGCAAATTACGAAATAAACTATTCGTATGTATTGAGGATTGAAAATGACTGAGATAGTGCTAAATGCAAACACATTACCGGAGCAGATTTCCCGGTTGTGATGTCATCAACGAAAAAGAGCCTATAAATTTTCATTGGATAAGATAGGCAGTAATCGAGGTTTTTAAATGGATAAAATTACGGAACAAATTCAGCGCAGGCGTATGCACGGGCTGTACCTTTCGCGCGGGTGCGGCGATATTACGGAGCTTGCGCATAAGCTTCTTGGGCTGCACTGCTGGTTTCACCGCAATGTGGCCTTTTCCGCGTTAATCCGCGGGGCGCTTCTTATTGGATGGAAAACGGCGCTTACAAAAACTTGGATTCACCACGCGCTGCACGGCGTAGCCTATGAGGATTTGCCAAACCTTCTTGCGCTTAACTCCGGCCCTTGGCGCTGGGGCGAAGAGTACAAGGAAATAGCCGATAGGGTTATAAGCCTAATGGAGGACGGCGTTTATTCCCGCGCCGAAATGCGCAAAATATTCGCAAACGATTACGACCGGCAAACAATTGAAAACGCGCTGTCTCCCTGGGGCGGCGTTTTTGTTGAGCTGGCGCGTTTGGGCAAGATAGCGTTCCGCGATATGACAAGCCGCGATTTCGATTTGATAAGCGCCGAGCCTACCCGAACCTTTGAGGATGTTTTGCCCGAAATGTTTGGCAGGTTTCTCGCGTCTTACGGCCCGGCAACCCTCGCGGACGCGGCGTGGTTTTTCGGGCTTCAAAAGGAGCGGAAAAAGGAACTTTACGCGCTTAATTTGGACGGGTACTCACGCCTTGAACTTGGTAAAAGCGTTTACTATTACATTGACGATAACGCTAACATGGGCGATATCCCGGAACTTACACTGCTGGCCGGTTTCGACCCTTTAATTGTTTCCTACGCGGACCGCGGCGCGGTTTTGCCGCCGGAATACAAAAAGGCTGTTGTAATGAAAAGCGGCATATGCCTTCCAACAATTGCGGTAAACGGATTGGTTGCGGGGCTTTGGAATATTAAAAACGGCGAACCCACCGCCTCGTTTTTCGAAAATCAGCCCAAACGAATACGCGATACGGTGTTCGATATGGCAAGCGATATTTGCAGGCAAACACGGTATCAAATATGAATTTGACAATTGACCCTGAATCAATTATAATTGACTTCAAATCAATTATGAAGGTCAGGTGAATAGAATGCAGTATCGGCAGGACAAAAGAAACGGCAAGCAGCTTTCAATTTTAGGTTTTGGTTGTATGCGTTTTCCCGCAAACAAGGCAAAAACAGAACAGCTTCTTCTTAAAGCGGTTGAGCGAGGAATAAATTACTTCGATACCGCGTATTTATATCCCGGCAGTGAAGAAATTTTGGGGGAGGTTTTCGAAGGGCACGGCTTGCGGGAAAAGGTGAATATCGCCACAAAACTGCCCCAGGTTGCGGTTGATACCCCGGAGGATTTCGATCGCTTTTTCGAAATTCAAAAAAGAAGGCTGCGTACAGGATATATCGACTATTACCTGTTGCACAATATATCCGATTTCGGGCAGTGGGAAAAGCTGTGTAAACTCGGAATTGAAAAATGGATTGCCGCCAAGAAAAGCAGCGGCGAAATCAAGCAAATTGGGTTTAGCTACCACGGTTCTTTTGATGATTTTGAAAAGTTAGTAGATTCTTATGATTGGGATTTCGTCCAAATTCAATACAACTACATAAACTCAAATTACCAAGCGGGCGTTGACGGTTTACGCAAGGCGGCGGGCAAAAGTTTGCCTGTATTTATTATGGAACCGTTGCTGGGCGGAAAGCTTGCCAATTTACCTAAAGACGCAATTGAGGTATTACATAAAGCAAAACCAGGTTCAACCGCTGTTAGCTGGGCGTTTAATTGGCTTTGGAACGACCCTGATATAACGCTGCTGCTCTCCGGCATGAACGAAAACAGCCAGTTAGACGAAAATTTAGCTTTGGCCGAAGCCGCATTGCCAAACAGCTTTTCAAACGCGCAATTGCAAACCATTCAGGACATAAAGGACATATTTAACAGAAGCTTCAAGGTTCCGTGTACGGGCTGTAATTATTGTATGCCATGCCCGAAAAAAATTAATATTCCGGCTTGCTTTGCCGCTTATAACGAAAGCTACGCGCTAAGTTTTGGGGCGGGTATATACGCGTATATGATGAGCGCGGGCGCGATGGGTGAATTTCCGCATTACGCAAGCGATTGTGTTAATTGCGGCAAATGCGCCAAGCAATGTCCTCAGCGTATTGAAATTCCGAAACAGTTAAAAAATGTTCGGCGCAGGCTGCAATTGCCGGGCATTAAAAAAATAATGCCTTTTGCCTCGAAATTGATGGCACGCGGCAAGTAAACAAGGTTTCAGCTCGCACTTGCGGCTTCGCCAAAACCTATTATACGGGGTGATTGGAATAAATAAACGGGCAATGACAAAAGAAGCAAAGGATACAAAAGAACAGGCAATACTCAATATGGCGGGGAAAATGTTTCTTGCGGCGGATTATGAAAAAATCAAAATGTCGGATTTGGCAAAAGAAGTTGGAATATCTAACGGTCTTTTATATGTCTATTTTAAAACAAAGGAAACGCTTTTTATGAGGCTGCTTTGCAGGGAGTATGACAAGCGCCTCGACTACCTTACGGGCATTGCAAAAAAGACTGATTTCAAAAGCTTTGCCGATGTTAAGCGGCTTTTTATCACCGAGCTTGAATTGCTTGTAAAGAGCAACCCGCTGTATATCGGGCTTGAAGCTATGCGCCCGGCAATATTGGAAAAAAACACCGACCTTGAGATGCTATTTGATATCAAGAAGAATTTATTTAAACGCGCCGTTGAATTATCGGCAATTATCAGCAATAACGGCGTTATATTTGAGCGTCAGATTATTGAAATTTTTTTCATGGAATCCGCAATTATAATAGGGTGCAGGTTAAATTCCGGCCTGCCCGCCGGTGTTGCGGAAATTGTTGACCGGATAGGGATGAAAGAATTTCACCGCGATTTTGAAACTGATGTTTTAAACGCGTTTAGCTGCTATCTTGACGGGTTTGAAGCAAAGCTAAGTTGCTAAACCCCGGCTGCGTTTTATATCCGGTTCAGCATTTTAATACACAAGTAAGACAGATACGGCGATACGGTTTTCTTCTGCCCAAAATCCCAGCCTTTGCATTTTGTGTATACGGATTCGGGGGTGAATAAGCCGTTTTCGTCTTGTTTTGCTCTTATTAGTTGCGCCATTTCATGAAACCTTTTATCGGTTTTCGCAAAATCAAATTTCGCCAAGCAACCGGTAACGCTTACAATATCGTACCACATCGCGGGCGCTTTCAGCTTCCTAAAATCGTTACCCATGTAAAACATATAGGGGTGCCTCTCCAAGCTGTTATCCCACAAAGTAAGAATACTCTCCGCCGCGTTTTTGGCAATTTCACTGTGTTTGTATTCGTCAATATCCGAAAGAAGATCAAGCATTATAAGCGTTGCGTAAGGGCACGGGTCGTCCTTTCTTCCCGGCCCTCTGAACTTGCCCATTTCCCGCGAAACCGAACAGGGGAAACCCTGCGGCTGGGTGAGGGATACCAAATAATCCGCGCCCGGTTTTATGTACAGCCCGTAATCCATACCGGCTTTAAGCAGCGCCGTAAGCAGTAACGGCGCGTCGCAAAGGCACCAGCCAAACGAATCCTTGCCCGTTCCCCCAAAGTGTTCGGGTATATTTGTTAAGGATTGATATACTCCGTTTTCGTCCCTGCGGGCGATTATCTGCGTTATCGCGCTTTCAATTTCGGGTATGCCGGTATCAAAGCCGATTTCAAGCAAAAATAAAAGTTTGTGAACAGGCAATTCGGGGTTTTTATGGTTACTGACTGTTTTGCTGTGAAAGGCGGTTATATCGTTTAAGTATGACCGGATTTTTTCATCTTGCAACGCCAAATTGCGCAGTGAGGTTAAATCCGCTTTGCTTTCGCCGAGAAGGTTTAAACGTATTGCGTATTGCAGATAAGGCTCGCTGATATACAGAAGGTTTTCGTACATGAGTCATCCTCCGGGGTTCGCGTTTTTATTTTTCAACCACAGAATTCATATGCATTAACTCCCCAAATATTATACAATGACTAAATAACGGTTGGCAAATACTTCTTGCCTCTGGAATGTGAACATTAACAACCGCCGCAAATAAATTTTAACCCTGAAATATTTAACTTGAAAAAACTCAATTAAAGCGTTATTATACTTGTAAACCAATCATTCCGGAATTTGCCGCATTCGCGAAACGTTACGCGCAAGGGTTTCCGTGTTTTTATCCGAAAAGGAGGTCTTTTATGTTAATTTCCCTTATTCCCATGTTTGACGCAAAAATGGCGGTAGAAGGTTATTACTTTGTTGCAAGAAAGGCGAATAACCTGCTGCTTAACGCGCAAAGCTCCAAGGTTTTAGACGGCGTTTTATCCTCGCGCGCGCTGGATGTTATAAACTCCGTTGGCATATCGGCGCTTACCGGAGATAAGCCTGTGTTTGTTCCAATTAACCCATTGGCGCTTCTGGTAAATATTGAAGACCAGTGCAACGAATCGCCGGAAAAAATAATTTTTGTATTGGATTCCACAATAGAACCCGAAGAAATGTACATAAACAAAATTTCCGCGATGCTTAACAAAGGCTATACCTTTGCGCTTAGGCACGTAAAAAATTTCGATTATTACGCGAAACTGCTCCCGTATATGCAATATCTTTTTTTGGACAGCCGAAACACCGATTTAAGGGCGTCGCAGCTTTACCTTAAAGCAAACTATCCCAATTTACAACTCGTCGTTTCAAAAATTGAGGATTCTCAAAAATTTGACGAGGTTAAATACGGCAAGTTCGATCTGTTCGAGGGTAAATTCTACCGTTTACCGCTTTCAAAGGGTTCCTACGCGGTTAGCCCGCTAAAGGTTAACTACATTCAGCTTTTAAATATCGTTAACGACGAAAACTTCGAGCTTAACGAGGTTGCCGACGTTGTTCAGCAGGATACCGCCCTTGCTATATCCCTGCTTAGAATGGTTAACAAGTTTGGGCTTGCTTCCGAGGTTAAAAGCATTAACCACGCAGCCGCAATGATAGGCCAGTCCGAACTGCGCCGGTGGATAACAACCGCGGTTGCGGATAAACTCTACGCCGACAAGCCGAACGAAATTACCCGCCTTTCGCTTCTTCGCGCCAAGTTTGCGGAAAATTTGGCTCCGTTTTTCGAAATGGCGATTCTTTCAAAAGAATTGTACCTTATGGGGCTGTTTTCGGTTTTGGATATCATTTTGGAAATGCCGATATCGGAAGCTCTGAGTTTGGTTAAAGTTTCGGATACAATCCGCGCCGCGCTTGTAGAGAACAAGGGAAGGTACGTTGAGGTATTAAACTTCATTAAAGCCTACGAATCCGCGGATTGGCAGGATGTTGCAAGGATGGTTATTCTCCACAATATAGATGAAAACAAGCTGTATAACGCCTTTATTGAGTCAGCGCTATGGTACAGTAAGTTAATTTCGGTTTAAGGGGACTTATAAATGCAGTCGTATAAATGGATTTGGAGTTATATTCGAAAGCATCTTAAATTTATGATTTTTGGGTTAACCCTGTGCTTGGCGGCTTCTGCGTTAAGTCTTGTTAACCCTATTGTTTCAGGCAGAATTGTAGATGAGGTTTTTGAGCAGGGGATGGTATTCAGGCTTCGTCCCCTGCTCATTATTATGATTGCGGTAACTTTTTTAAAGTCCGCAATTCATTACATATTCAGGCAAATTTTCGAAATAACCTCGCAAAGAATTCTTGTAAGTTTGCGCAAGGATATTTACAGGCGGGTTCAGCTTCAAACGTTTAATTTTTTCGATACCAACCGCGTTGGCGATATTATGAGCCGCATGACAGGCGATTTAGAGGCCGTGCGTCATTTTTTGGCTTATGTGGTTTACGGGCTTTTTGAAAACGTCGTTGTTTTTATCGCGGCGGTTATTTTGATGTTTTCAATGAGCTGGGAGATTGCTCTTTTAATACTTGCGGTTACTCCGGTTATAGGCGTTGTTGCCATTCGGCAGTCCAAAGCCATAAAGCCCGCGTTTTCGCGCGTAAGGGAGCAGTTTTCCAAGCTTAATTCCGTGTGCCAGGAAAATATCAGCGGCAACCGTGTTGTAAAGGCATTTTCCAAGGAAGAATATGAAACGGAAAAGTTTAACGCCGAAAACCAGGAATACTTAGACGCAAACGTAGCGTCGTCTAAAATTTGGGTTAAGTATTTGCCCATACTGGAATTTTGCGCGGGTCTGCTTTTTTTCATATTGCTTGTGGCGGGCGGCATTTTGGTTATAACCGGCAGGCTTGAGCTTTGGAAAATGGTTACAATAAACGGCTATCTGTGGGCAATTTCAAACCCGCTTAGAATGGTTGGATGGCTTCTTAACGATACGCAGCGGTTTAACGCCTCGCTGGATAAGGTGTATTCAATGATGCGTATGCCCATTAATATTAAATCCTCCGAAAACGCGTTCGACGGCGGAACACTAACCGGCAAGGTGGAATTTAAAAATGTCTCCTTCTGCTACGATTTGGAACGGCCGAAAAATTTGGCGCTTAAAAACATAACTTTCACCGCGCTGCCTGGGCAAACCATTGGCATCGTAGGCGCGACGGGTTCCGGCAAAACCACGCTGATAAACCTAATAAGCCGCTTTTACGACACCACGCGCGGGGAAATTTTGGTAGACGATATAAACGTTAAGGATTACAACCTTTTCAACCTAAGGCACTCCATTGCCGCCGCAACCCAGGACGTATTCCTTTTTTCCGATACTATCGAGGGCAACATTGCCTACGGCGTGCCGGACGTATCTTTAGAGGGCGTTTTAGACGCGGCAAAATCCGCGGGGGCGCACGAATTTGTTTCCAAAATGGAAGAGGGGTACGATACCATAGTGGGCGAGCGCGGAGTTGGCTTATCCGGCGGGCAGAAGCAGAGGCTTGCGCTGGCAAGGGCGCTTGCCGCAAACCCGTCGATACTTATTTTAGACGATACAACATCGGCGGTGGATATGGAAACCGAACACGAAATACAGCTTGCGCTTAAAGAAAAATATAACGGCAAAACCAAATTTATCATAGCGCACCGTCTTTCTTCGGTTATGCACGCGGATATGATTTTGGTTATGGAAAACGGTGAAATAACAGAACGCGGAACCCACGGCGAACTTTTGGAGCAAAAAGGCAGCTATTACAGCCTGTTTATAAACCAATACGGGGACTACGCAAAGTTAATTAAGCAAGGGGTGGCATAACATTATGGCGCGTAATAAATTCGACGTTGACGAAACACTGGAGAAGGATTCCGAGTTTAAATTTGCTCATATAAAGAGAATTTTCTCTTACACAAAGCCGTATAGGGCGGATATGATAAAAACCGTTATTTTAATGATTGTATCCACCTGTTTGGCTCTTGTGCCCCCGTACCTTTTAAAAATAGCGATAGATGAAAGCATTCCGGCAAAAAAAATCGGCGGAGTGCTTATATTATCCGCGATACTTTTGCTTACTCTGCTTTTAAACATCGTTTTTATAAGGTTTAGAATTATGAAAATGTCGGTTGTGGGGCAAAGTATTATCCGAGATTTACGCCTGCATCTATTCAACCACTTGCAAGAATTGCCGTTTGCGTATTACGACAGCCGCCCGCACGGCAAAATTCTTGTGCGTGTGGTTAACTACATAAACTCGCTAAGCGATATGCTAACCAACGGCTTTATTAACATTATAACGGATTTATTCAGCCTTTTGGCAATTTTAGCCGTAATGCTTTTTCTAAACGTTAAGCTTACACTTGTTGGAATGGCGGGAATTCCGCTTTTGCTTTTGGCAACGTGGTTTATCAAAAACAAGCAAAGGGTTGCGTGGAGGCTTAACAGCGCGAAGCAATCCAACATGAACGCGTACATACACGAGAGTATTTCCGGCATGAAAATAACGCAGGGTTTTGTGCGCGAGGATTACAACATGAATATTTTAACCGATGTTTGCGAATCGGTTAAAAAAACGTGGATGCAAGCGGTTTCGGTTATGTTTTTAATGTGGCCGTCGGCGGAGAATATATCCGTTTGGACAATGAGCCTGCTCTATTCATTTTCGGTATACCTTATGACAAACGACCCTACAATTACCCTTGGCGCGGTTATCGCTTTCGCGGGTTATGTCGGGCGGTTTTGGGGGCCGATTAATACAATCGCCAACACCTACAACTCCATAGTTGTAAACATGTCGTACATGGAGCGCATATTCGAAACAATAGACGAGCCGGTGCTTATAAAGGATGAACCCGGCGCACAGTTAATGCCAACCATCGAAGGAAACGTGGAGTTTAAAAATGTAACCTTCAGCTACGACCCGGAGACGGTTATTCTCAAAAATATCAGTTTTTCCTGCGCTAAGGGCGATACCATTGCGCTTGTCGGCCCAACGGGCGCGGGTAAAACCACGATTATAAACCTTTTAAGCCGTTTCTACAACTTGGACAGCGGCGCGGTTTTAATAGACGGCGTGGATATTAAAGGCGTAACGCTGAAATCCCTGCGGCAGCAAATGGGAGTTATGCTTCAAGACAGCTTCATTTTCTCCGGCACAATAATGGATAACATCCGCTATTCCAAGCTTGACGCCACCGACGACGAGGTAATAGAAGCGGCAAAAGCCGTACGCGCACACGATTTTATAATGGAAACGGAAAACGGATATAATACGGAGGTAAACGAACGCGGCAGCCGCCTGTCTTTGGGTGAGAGGCAGCTTATATCCTTTGCGCGCGCGCTTTTGGCAAACCCGAAAATTTTAATTCTGGACGAGGCAACCTCATCCATAGATACCAAAACCGAATTGCTTTTGCAGGAGGGGTTAAACAACCTGCTTAAAGGCAGAACGTCCTTTATTATTGCGCACAGGCTCTCAACCATTAAAAACGCCACAAGAATTATGTATATTGATAACGGAATTATTTTGGAAGAGGGCACGCACGACGAGCTTTTGGAGAAAAAGGGAGCTTATTATGAGCTTTATACCGCGCAGTATGCGTTTTTGAAGGCTTCTGCGTAGCAGTTGCCCGCACTTTGCGTGGCTGTTCGGCAACCTTGTCGGGCAGCTACGCAAATTTTATTTTATTTATTTTTCGTCTTGTTTTGGGAATGTAATTCTGATAGAATATCGCTGTGCGTAGGAATAAAATAGAGAAACGCGGCGTATGATATGAGCAAATACAGAGATCCTATTCATGGCTTTATAGAAGTTAACGAATGGGAAAACGAAATTATAAATTCGAAACCGTTTCAAAGGTTAAGAAATATTAAACAGCTTGCTTTTACATATTTGGTGTATCACGGAGCGGAGCATTCCCGTTTCGGGCATTCCATCGGGGTTATGCACGTTGCGTCAAGAGCTTTCGACGCGGCAGTTGCAAACAGTCTTATAAGTTCTATAAATAATTCGGAAAAAAACAGGGCAAAAGTTGAATGGCTGAGGCAAATATTACGGTTTATCGCGCTTACCCACGATTTGGGGCACGCTCCTTTTTCTCACGCTTCCGAAAGCGTTTTCCCGAAGGACAAAAACGGAAAAGCAATTAAACATGAATACTTTACGGAAAAAATAATTGAAGAGACAATAATTTCTGATATAATTAACAAAGCGGGGAAAGTTTTTAAAACAAGGTACGGGGATGAATTTGATATTACTCCCGAACTTATTTGCGGCATTTATTCGGGTAAAAACCCAGGCAAAAATTCTGAATTTACATTTTTAAATCTATTTATGGACAGCGAGCTTGACTGCGATAAAATGGATTATTTATTGAGGGATTCGTATTACTGCGGCGTTTCGTACGGAAATTTTGATTTGGACAGGTTAATCAATTCCCTTACAATAATAAAGAAAGAAAAAACCGACGCTCCGGGGTTAGCAATAAAATCCGGCGGAACGCAGGCGTTTGAAGCATTTGTTTTGGCAAGGTATTTTATGTTTGTTCAGGTTTATTTTCAGCACACAAGGCGCTATTATGATAAGGCTCTGGAAAGGGCGCTTAAAGCGGTATTGCCGAAAGGATACCCCAAAAAAACAGAGGAATATTTGGAATATGACGATGTAAAGGTAATTTCTCTTTTGAAAACGAGAAGTAAAAAACCGGGCGAAGGTTCGGTTGATATTGAGCATATTTTGAATAGGAAAAGCTATAAAAATATTTTAACTACCCAAGCACACCCGGACCCTACGGAAATAAGCTGGTTTAACAGCAGTTATGAAAAGCTCAAAATTTATTTCAAAACCGAAAAAAAATTAACCGACGCACAAATAGAAGAAATTCTCTTTCGCGACGACGCGGATAAGTATCCGCATAAAATTAATCCTCAAAAGTTTGAAATAGATGAAGAAGAGGCGGTTTTTATTTACGATACCGATAAAAAAGCTCAAACAACCATAGCCGCAAAATCCAAAATCATTAGTCACCTAACCGAAGAAATACGTATTCGCAGAGCTTTGCTGCACCGGGATTATTATGACGAAAAAGTAAAAGAAATTGTAAAAATCTAAATTTAAGGATGGGTTTGTTATGTCAGAAAAAGTAGCATATGTAATTCGTGAATTATCCGGTTACTTAAACGAAAACAGCGGCGCGCCTTTGGGTAAAAAGGTTTTGCAGAAAATATGTTACTTAATTGAAAGAAGCGGGATGGACATGGATTTAGATTATCGTATTCATTTTTACGGTCCGTACAGCCCAACACTTAACAGCACGCTGTTCCGGCTTGAATCCGATGGGTTTATAAATATAGATTCATCCGGCACAGTCCACCATATTACCTTCACCGGCAAGGAAATCTCCTTAAAGCCAAGTTTAAAAGAAAATAAGCTGATTAATTATATTATTGGCAAATTCGGCGCAAAATCCGCAATGGAGCTTGAAGTTTTAACAACCACGGATTTTGTGGCTGAAACAATTCTAAAAAACCCGGCGGATAACGAAATTGTTGACAAGGTGCTTGAAATAAAGGGCAGAAAGTTTACCGAGGAGCAAATAAAAGAAAGTATTGTAATTTTAAAGGCGGAAAAACTGCTTGCAAGCTGAATGGCACGCAAGCAGTTTTTTATTTGGCGGGAAAATGCGTTAGGTGACAAGGATAGATGCAGTAAAAGGTTTTTTTAAGCTCCTCAATGGCGGCTAAAGCGGCGGGGTTCATCATTGCCTTTATATCCTCCGGTATTTCCCACTGCATTTCAAACTTTCCGGACAGATTTATCATAGCCGACCTTTCAAGCGCTTTTTTGTTTATTGGCGTAGTGCTTAATAACCCGTGCGCGGTTTGCTGTTCCTCGCTTAATGTAAACTTTATAAATTCCCACGATGTACGCTTGTTTGCGGAATTAGCGTTTATTGCGTGTGGGTTTCGGGTTGTGAAATAAAGTTCGTTTTTATCGCCGGTAAGTACGCCGGCAACGATATCGTTTTCTATACTTTCAATTCTCGGAATATGGGAAGCCGCCTTTTCGTTATCGTTGAAATTTCCTTCCAAACTTGTTGATTGATTCAACTTGTAAAAAAAGTGTTTTTGTTCTTTGGGGGCGGCAGTGTAAAAACTGTTTACCCAATCGGCGTAATCCTCGTTTTTCATCAAATATCCCTTATCCGCATAATCGGCAGCCGTTGTAAGAAGGCTTGCAAACCTTCCGTCGTCAAAATTTGCGGTTTTATTTTCGAAATCAATAAAGCCGGAATAGTTTGCCCGAAACAGCAAATAAAACAAATCCGCCTCGGCAAGGCCGAACATGTATGTACCCGCGTTCAAATTAAACGGTGTTTCACCTGTTTCCACAAGGCTCTTTATCGTAAATTTATCGCTTAAGCTTAAAATACCGCGCTCCTTGTCCGAAAAAAGCGAATTGTCGAAAGCTACATAGCAAAAGCTGTAGTCAAATGGGATGAAAAACTGCTTCCCTTTGTTTATCTTCGGCAGTTTCGCCAACAAATATGCCGGGGTTTCCCGCTAATTGGCTTACTTCATACGGCGGCGAAAAAGACTCAAGAATTACCTTTACACCGGGATATTTTCTCTCGAATTTTAAAGCGGCGTTTCTGATGTTTTGGTCGGTAGGGTAATAACCGGAAACCCGAATTTCTCCCGTTATTTCTTCTTGAAGAATTTCATCCGCCAATACAGCGGAATTTTTTGCGCAGCCGCCAAACGAAAATGTCAGCAAAAATAAAAGAGCAACTAAAATCAATACTTTTAAAAACCTCATGGTTTCAACCCTTTCCGTGTATTGGCAAATAATGCCGTGTTGAAATTATAGCACAATGTCCAAAACTATCAAAACTTTTTGTGATGGAGAAAAAACCGGATAAAAAACATTGACACTCATATTTTATAAGTGGTATATTACATTAGTTGAATAATAAAGGAAGGGAATATGATTAACATGTCGTTAAAACACGGATTGCTTGGACTGTTGAATTACGGTTCAATGAGCGGGTATGACTTAGATAAGGCTTTTAAAGATTCTTTGTCGTTTTTTTGGCAGGCAAAAACAAGTCAAATATATCGTGAGTTGGATACGATGGAGCGTCTGGGCTGGCTTGTAAGCGAGCGCATAATACAGGGCGACAAACCTAACAAAAGGCTGTATTCCATTACGGAGGATGGAAGGCAGGAACTTCTAAACTGGTTGACATCGCCGGAGGAGGACATTGACAACGCGCTGTGGGTTAAAAGCGCGTTTCTTATGCGGGTTTTTTTCGCCGGGGAAACGCGCGTTGAACAATCAATTGATTTGCTTCGCTCGTACCGCGACAAGTGTATGCAACACTCTCAGAGGATGAATGCGGCACATGGCGCGATTGCCGGATACGGAGAGGCAATGGGCGGCGATACAAAAACGCTTTATTGGAAAATAGCCGCGCTTTACGGAGATACATATTATCGCGCGGGAATTGAGTGGGCAGAAAAAGCAATCTCTATTTTGGAGGGAAAAGCGCCATGAACATACTGATTATTAACGGCTCGCCCAAAGGTGAAAACAGCAATTCGATGAACCTAACCCGCGCTTTTTTGAATGGCGCGCTCTGGCCAGACGCGGAAGTGGTGACAAGTGCCGGGATAAAACCCTGTTCGGGCTGTTTCGCCTGTTGGAATAAAACGACGGGGAAATGCGTTCTAAACGACGGCATGGCCGAAATACTCTCAAAACTGGTTGCCGCCGACGTGGTGATTTGGTCTTTCCCTCTGTACTACTTTGGAGTTCCCGGCGGGCTGAAAAACCTTATCGACCGGCAGTTGCCGCTGAATCTTCCATTCATGGCAGCCGAAAGTGAGAACGGCGCTCATCCGGCGCGTTATGACATGTCCGGGCAGCGCCGTATTGTCATTTCAACCTGCGGCTTTTGGAGGGCAGATGGCAATTACGACGCCGTCATTTCCATGTTCAACCATTTTTACGGAGAGGGGGGATATACGGCTATTTTCTGCGGGCAGGGCGAACTTTTCCGTGTGCCGGAACTGAAAACACGAACAGATAAGTATCTTGAAATTGTTCGTCAAGCAGGAGCCGAGTTTGCAAATAGCGGCATTCGTGCCGAAACACTTTCCCTGCTTGCCGAACCGCTTTACCCACGTGAGGTGTATGAAAAAATGGCGGACGCCTCTTGGGGGATTATTCCCGGCGAAAGCACAACGGTGAACGCCGACGACAGTTTGAATTTTACAAAACAGATGGCTGCTTTATACAAACCGGACGAAACAGAACGCGTTTTGGAATTCTATTACACAGACATCGGCAAAACTTATCAGATTTTTCTTAGCGCGAAAGGCGCAGAAATTATTACGGACGATTTTATGCCGTATACCACAAGAATTGAAACGCCTTTATCGGTTTGGCGTTCAATAGCCAGAGGCGAAATATCCGGGCAGGACGCGCTGTTTAAGCGTAAATACAAAGTGCTTGGCGACTTTAGCCTGATGCTGAAATGGGATGAACTGTTCGGCTCGGTAACGCCGAAAAAGCATCCGATTGCGGAACCCAAACGCAAAACCAATATGACGCTTCTGCTCGCGCCGTGGATTGTTATTTGGATTGCGATAGCGATTCACCCGGTGATTGGCGGCGCTGCGGGAATCCTCGCGGCGGTGTGCGTACCGCTTTTGCGAACTCGGTTTCGTCCTGTTATTTATGAGCAAATCAGCGATGTGCTCGTTGCGTCATTGTCGCTGACGGTATTGCTTGGCGCGGATGTCCGGCTCGTTGTTCCCGCCGGTTATTTGTTGTTTGGTTTGATGTGGGTTATTGGCTCGCTGGTAAAAACACCGTTGAGCGCCCACTACAGCGCGGCGGAATACGGGGGTGACAGCGCTTTTTCCAATCCGATTTTCATGCGAACGAACCGCATTTTAACGGCGGCTTGGGGCGCGTTATATCTTGTTACGCCCATTTGGACATATATCTTGATGAGTACAGACATATCTGCCTATACAGGGCTTATAAATTCCGCTTGCCCAATTTTGATGGGACTGTTTACGGCGTGGTTTCGGAAATGGTATCCCGCGCGTTTGGCAATGAAATAACGGCGGACGCGCTTGCGTCCGCTATTATTCTAATCCTCATCCTTCTGCCATACAATCAGTATGTCGCCTTCAAATATTACATCGCTTGCGTCAATCGGAGCTATAACCTCGTTTCCGCGTTCAATTGCGAAAATAATAATCCCGTGGGTTTTGCGCACACGTATTTGGGATACCGTTTTTCCCAACCAATCATCTTCCGGCGAAATGGCCGAAAGGTTAAAGTTTGGGATTTTGCGCAACATTGTTACAACATCGGTGTTAAACAAAGAGTACCCCAAATTTTCGCCCGCTTCCACTTCCGGAAAAACAATAAGATCCGCACCGAGCTTTTCAAGCATAATTTTATCTATCGGCGCGGTTGCCTTAACTATTGTAAACGGATCTCCGTTTTCCTTCGCAATCATTACCCCGCGCGAAGAGGCGCGTATATCGTCGCCGGTATCAATAATTACAATGTCGTAATTATTTAGCTCCAATTTCCTAAGAGCATCCGCGTTGGAAATATCCATTTGAATGCTGCTGGTTGCGTATTCCAGTGCGCGGCTAACCTTTTGGGCGTCCCTGTCACATACCAAAAGGTTAGCCCCGTGTTTTGCGAGCACCGACGCCACACTTGCGCTGAAACTGCTGAAACCCAAAATCGCGTACTCCTTCATATGAGGTTTTTTCATATTACCACCCTTTTCGAATATAGATTTATACTAACCTATTATTAATTCCGCATCCGGATAGGACATTTCCGTGCCCACCAAATCAGCTTTTTTATTTATGGATGTAAGCGCCATAGCAATTGTTGTCGGGCCAAGCCTGCCAATAAACATCGAAACAATCAGCACAACTTTGCCGCCGTTTGAAAGATACGGCGTTATGCCCGTTGTAAGCCCAACCGTTGCGCTAACCGAACTGCATTCAAAGAGCAAATCAAGAAAGGTGTGCGGGAAGGGGTTATTGTGTTCGGTAAAACGCAGAACCATAGCGCCGGATATTACAACAAGAAACAGCATTGCGGTAAGTGTCAGCGCTTTTTGCAGGTCGTGCAGAGTGAAATTTCGTTTAAACGCCACAATTTGTTCCCGCCCGCGAGCCGCGTTAAACATTGAAAACATAATAATTCCCAGCGTTACCGTTTTAATTCCGCCCGCCGTACCCGCAGGAGAGCCGCCTATAACCATAAGCAAACAAGAGAGAAAATGCGACGACCCGTTAAGCCCGGCTTGGTTTATTGTAGAAAAACCCGCGGTGCGAAGCGTCACGGACTGAAAAAACGACGCCATAATTTTTCCCGGCAGAGAAAGCGGCGCGAGGGTTTGCGGGTTATCCCATTCGAGCAGTAAAAACAGCAGTGCGCCGCCCGCAATAAGAGTTCCGGTTACGCTAAGCACTACCTTGGCATGAATACTAAGCCGCTCCGTCATTCCTGAAAGCGGAAGTTTTTCTTTTAAGCGTTTTTTAATAAGAGCACAAATTTCAACCCAAACCGGAAAACCTATGCCTCCCCCGGCTATCAAACACATAAGCGTAAGGTTAATTATCGGGTTTTCCGCGTAGGGCATCATATTATTTTCCCCAATTATGTCAAACCCAGCGTTGCAAAACGCCGATATGGAGTGAAAAACGCCCCATGTTAGAGCCTGACCGAACGAAACTTTAATTTCACTTGCCGTATAAAAGCCTATCGTGAGTAAAACCGCGCCCACAGCCTCGGCGGCAAACGTTACCTTTATAACGTTAATTATAAGCTTCTCCATACCGCCCGCTTCGTCCTGCCCAAAAGCCGCCTGAATTGTTAAGCGTTCGCGCATAGTAATGTTTAAATTAAGCATCTTCATGGCCACGGTAACAAGGGTAATAACGCCGATTCCGCCAATTTGAATAAGCGTTATTATAACAACCCTGCCGAAATTACTCCACTGCGCGGCGGTTGTAACCACAACCTGACCCGTTACGCAGGCGGCGGAGGTTGCGGTAAAAAGCGCGTTTAAAAATCCGGGGCTTTCGCCGGATAAACTCGCAAACGGCAGGTTAAGGATGAGCCCACCGATAAAAATCAGCAGGATAAAGCCTATTGCCAAATAGTGCGAGGCGTTAAGCCGCAGTAAAAAATGCTTGCGGGTTTCGGGCATGTTTGCACCTTCTTATCTTTGTTGTGTTAAAGTTATTTTTTTGTGTTTCGAGTAATATTGTAGTTAACTTTATCATATTTGGCACAAGGTTACAACCATGATTTTGTAGTACCGGTAACATCCCCCACAGCCGAATAACGCCTTGCAATAACAATGAAAACCCGATAAAAGCGCAATCCTTTTACCGGGTTAAATGGCAATACTATAAAAGTTTAAGATTCTGTTTTTTCGGCAAGCCGCGCACGAAGCTCGTCTATTATTTTTGCCTGATCCGAAATGGTGGATTTTTGGCTCGCTAAAGCACTCTCGGCCTTTTCAGCCCTGCGGCTTTCTTTTTCAGCTCTTTGGCTTTCCTTTTCTGCCCTGCGGCTTTCTTTTTCAGCCCTGAGACTTTCCTTTTCAGCCCTGCGACTTTCTTTTTCAGCCCTGCGACTTTCTTTATCAGCCCTGAGACTTTCCTGTTCCATACCGTTTCTATAATCGCTGATGCGTTTATTGTAAAGCATAATGTCGTCCTGTCGTCTTTGATATATTTGCCGTACTATCGAATCTTCACTTAATCTTGCTAACTCCGATACAACCATTCCAATCTCCTCCTCCTGCTCACAAATATTTTTTATTATTGTTTTATCCGCAATGTCCTTTTGAGTAATAACCGCAAGCCA